>NZ_JAKLRZ010000006.1:0-91047 GCF_021892025.1 Enterobacter cloacae complex sp. ECC445
CTGTAGTTTGGGGGGCGTGTGGGGCCGGGGGGCGGCTCCGCTTTCCGGGGCAAAAATCACCGGGTCGGGGGGGTACGGCCCCGCCGCCACCCGACATAAAAAACGGGCCTACCGGCCCGTTTTTTTTACTGACTGTCTTTCTGGATCTTCTTAATGATGTTGGTGGTTGAACACCCGTCCTCAAAGTTGAGCACCATCACCTCGCCGCCGTTGGCCCAGACCTCTTCGCTGCCCGCGATTTGCTCCGGCCTGTAATCCCCGCCTTTTACCAGCAGGTCCGGCAGAATCCCGGCAATCAGGCGCTGCGGCGTGTCTTCTTCAAACGACACCACCCAGTCCACGGCCTCCAGCGCGCCGAGCACGATCATGCGCTGCTCCAGCGGGTTCACCGGACGCGTTTCGCCCTTCAGGCGTTTGGTCGACGCATCGCTGTTGACCGCCACAATCAGACGATCGCCCAGCTTGCGCGCGTTCGCCAGATAAGAGACGTGGCCCGCGTGCAGAATGTCGAACACGCCGTTGGTCATCACCACTTTTTCACCGCGCTTGCGCGCGGCGGCGACGGCCACCTTCAGCTCGTCTTCGGTCATCACGCCAAAACCGGTGTCCGCACGGCCGCGCACCGCGTTTTCCAGCTCGATTGGCGAAACGGTTGATGTCCCGAGCTTGCCGACCACCACGCCCGCCGCGGCGTTGGCGAAGTAACACGCCTCTTCCAGGGAATTGCCCGCGGCCAGCGTCGCCGCCAGCACGCCGATCACCGTATCACCGGCACCGGTCACGTCGTAGACCTCCTGCGCCTGGGTTGGCATGTGAAGCGGCGCCTTGCCCGGCTGCAGCAGCGTCATTCCCTGCTCGGAGCGAGTCACCAGCAGCGCGGACAGCTCGAAGTCAGCAATGATCTTCATGCCGCGCTCAACCAGCTCTTCCTCGGTTTTGCATTTGCCCGCCACCGCTTCAAACTCGGAGAGGTTTGGCGTCAGCAGCGTCGCGCCGCGATAGCGCTCAAAGTCGGTGCCTTTCGGGTCGATTAGCACCGGCACATTCGCTTTACGCGCCAGCTGGATCATCGTCTGCACGCTGGCCAGCGCGCCTTTCGCGTAGTCGGACAGCACCAGTGCGCCGATATTGCCCAGCGCCTGGTTGATGCGCTCGTGCAGCGGCTCGGGATCGACGCCTTCAAACCCTTCTTCAAAGTCGAGGCGGATCAGCTGCTGGTTGCGCGACAGCACGCGCAGCTTGGTAATCGTTGGGTGGGTCGGAACCGAAACGAAGTCGCACTTCACGTTCACGTCCGCCAGCGACTTGCCCAGCGCGCGGGCCGCATCGTCGATGCCGGTCAGGCCAACCAGACGCGACTGCGCGCCCAGGGAGGCAATGTTCATCGCCACGTTTGCCGCGCCGCCGGGACGCTCTTCAATGGTGTCGACCTTAACGACGGGTACCGGCGCTTCCGGAGAGATGCGGCTGGTCGGCCCATACCAGTAGCGATCCAGCATCACATCCCCGACAACCATTACTCCAGCACGTTCAAACTCTGGCAGTGTTACTTTCATTCCTGACTCCAGAAAGATTCACAATTTGCGCGCGATAATATCACACTTGATTTGTTACGCACGGCTCCACCAGCCATTTCTGCCAGCTTGCCGTTACCTGGGCGCGCTCTGCGACAAAACGGTCCAGCGCCACGTGGCCCGGCTGCTCCTGCAGCGCAAGGTGATGAAGCTCGTCGCGCAGCGTGGTGTAGGCGCGGGTTAAGGCCTGCGCCTCCTGCTCGTCCATGATGTCGTTTTGCGCCAGCAGCTCCAGAATGCGCACGTTGTCGGACCAGCGCGTCAGCTTCGGCCTGTCGTGGGCGTGCAGCAGCACCAGATACTGGGTAATGAACTCAATATCGGTAATCCCGCCCTCGTCGGCTTTAATATCAAAGCGATCGCGATGCTTATTGCCCAGGTGCGCGCGCATTTTCTCGCGCATTTCGCGCACTTCGGTTTGCAGCGTGCAGCCCTCGCGCACGGTGGTCATCACCGCTTTACGGATGGCATCGAACTGCGTTTTGAGCTGCGGATCGCCATACACCACGCGGGCGCGCACCAGCGCCTGATGCTCCCACGTCCAGGCTTCATTCTTCTGGTAGTCGGCGAAGGACTCCGTCGAGGTGACCAGCATCCCCGCCGCGCCGGACGGACGCAGGCGCGCATCCACTTCGTACAAAATGCCCGATGAGGTGCGGGTACTGAACAGGTGCATAATGCGCTGGGCCAGGCGCAGATAGAACTGACGCCCGTCAATCTCGCGCTCGCCGTCGGTCATCACGTCAACCGGGCAGTCGTGCAGGAAGATTAAATCCAGATCGGAGCTGTATCCCAGCTCCCAGCCGCCGAGCTTGCCATAGCCGACCACCGCAAAGCCGCGCCCTTCTCGATCGGCAAGGTGCTTCGGCTGGCCGTAGCGGGCAACCATCTGCACCCACGCCTGCTGCACGACCGCGTCGATGATTGCTTCCGCGAGCCAGGTTAAGTGATCGCTCACTTTCATCACCGGCAGCGTTCCGGCGATATCCGCGGCCGCCACGCGCAGCATCTGGGCCTGCTTAAACTGGCGCAGCGCCTCCAGCTGCTGCTCTTCGTCCTCTTCCGGCACGCGCAGCAGATACTGGCGCAGCTCGTCCCGGTAGGCGTCGGTCGCCGTCGGCTGATAGAGGGTATTCGGATCGAGCAGCTCGTCCAGCAGCAGCGGGTAACGCGCCAGCTTGTTGGCCACCATTGGCGAGGCGGCACAGAGGGAAATCAGGTGCTTGAGCGCCCCCGGGAACTCGCTCAACAGCTCAAGATAGGTGGTACGGGTGATAATCCCGCTCAGCAGCGGCATCATGCGCGACAGCGGCACCGGCGCATCCGCGCGCGCGCAGACCTCGCTCAGCAGGTGCGGCATCAGGTGATCCAGCACCTGCCGACCGCGCGGGCCGATGGCGCGCTTGTTCAGCTCAAGACGGAAATCGGCGATCAGCGCCACCACGCGATGGCGCGCGTCGTCGGTCAAGTGCATCAGCACCGGCGTGGTGTCATCTTCCTGAAGCGCGTCCTGCCACAGCTCGCGCCAGTGCTCGGAGATCGCATCGTCCGGCGATTCACTTTCGTCGTCGCCAATCAGATCGTTAAAGATGCGGCGCACGCCTGCCATGTGTTCGTCCAACCGTTCGATCAGCGTTGACCAGTTTTCCACGCGCATCCCCCAGGCCAGACGCGCCCGATTCAGGTCATCGCCCGGCAGGGTCTGGGTCTGTTCGTCGTTGATGCTTTGCAGCAGGTTTTCCAGACGACGCAGGAACAGATAGGCCTCGCGCAGGGTTTGCGCGTCGCCGTCCGGCAGCAGGTGCAGCTGCTCAATGGCGCTCAGCGTCGGCAGCAGCGAGCGGGACTGCAGCGACGGCTCGCGCCCGCCGCGAATCAGCTGGAAGACCTGGACGATAAATTCGATTTCGCGGATGCCGCCCGCACCGAGCTTAATGTTGTCCTTCAGCCCACGACGGCGCACCTCGCGGGCAATCATCCCTTTCATATTGCGCAGGGACTGAATCACGCTGA
Source organism: Enterobacter cloacae complex sp. ECC445 (assembly GCF_021892025.1). Classification (NCBI taxonomy): domain Bacteria; kingdom Pseudomonadati; phylum Pseudomonadota; class Gammaproteobacteria; order Enterobacterales; family Enterobacteriaceae; genus Enterobacter; species Enterobacter cloacae complex sp. ECC445. The sequence continues at coordinate 3,588 of NZ_JAKLRZ010000006.1, forward strand.
AGTCGATATAGCGACGGAACACGAACGGGCGCAGCATGGCGCGCAGCTCGTTGGCGTAGGCGTCGTCGCTGTCGCCCATGATCCGCGCTTTGACCATCGCGTAACGCTCCCAGTCGCGCCCCTGCTCCTGGTAATAATCCTCCAGCGCGGCAAAGCTCAGCACCAGCGGGCCGCTGTCGCCAAACGGGCGCAGTCGCATGTCCACGCGGTAGACAAAGCCGTCCTGCGTCGGCTGGTCCAGCGCCGTAATCAGGCGCGGGCCGAGGCGGGTGAAGAACTGGGCGTTGTCCAGCTCGCGACGCCCGCCGCGCGTCGAGCCGTTTTCCGGCCAGGCAAAAATCAGGTCGATATCGGAGGAGAAGTTCAGCTCGCAGCCGCCCAGCTTGCCCATTCCCAGAATCAGCAGCGGCTGAGGAACCCCTTCCTCACTGCACGGCGTACCCCACTCTTTACAGCAGGCGGCGTAGAGCCAGTCGCGCGCGGCGACAATCAGCGTTTGCGCCAGCTCGCTCAGCTGCTGCAAGGTACTCTCTTCGCTCACCAGCGCCAGCGACTGCGCCCAGGCAATGCGTACCATTACCCGACGGCGGAACTGGCGCAGAACGCGCATCAGCGAGGCTTCATCCGCTACCTCCGCCAGCGCGGTGTGCAGCCAGCCGGCATACTGCCGCCACTCGTCCGCCTGCGGGGGGGCATTTTCAAGCTCCGCCAGCCAGTCCGGATTAGCGGTGATACTTTCCTGCACAAAATCACTGAAGGCGAGCACGCTCCTGGCCTGCTCGCTTAACGATGACGCCGGTAATGACTCGGGCAGACGTTCGCAAACGGTCTGCCACTGCTGCTGTAACTGCGAAGAAAGCGGCATTTTGGGGGTTCCTTGCCAGAGTTAACGTTTTCCGCTGTGCAGCCAGAACGGCTCCTGCGAAATGGCCTCGTTACGGAAATGCTCAATCTCAATATGCTGGCGGGTTTCAATGGCATGCTTCAGCCCCTGCCAGTTTTCCAGCCAGGCCTGCGCCCGTGGCCCGTCGTAGGCACCCGAAAGGAGCAGCATGCTGTCGATGTTGCGCGAAAGGCGGGGCAGCTGATCGCCATACTTATCGCCGAGCGGATACGCAAAGGTGCTCTTCAGCTCGGCAGCATGACGGGAAAGATGAATGTCCGCGAAACGCTTAAAGTTTTCCGCGATTTTGGCCTCTGCTTTCGCATCCAGGAAGGCGCGCCAGCCGCGCGTGACCAGAAACTCGGTTAGCGCCAGCTTTGCGGCAGCGGCTTGCGGGCTGTAGATCGCCGTTTGCGCGGAGACGTCCGAGAGCATCAGCGTTTCGGTTTGCGTCAGCAGATCACGTAAGTGAGCGCTCGCTTTGCGAGGAACGATACCGCCGAACAGCGCCAGGGTATGGCGCACCAGGGCAATGGCCGCCAGCACGTGGGTTTTGGCATGCTTCACATTACGCGCCCACAGCTCTTCGTGGTACTGCCACTGCGAAAGCGCCAGCTCCAGCGCGGCTTCCAGACCCTGCTCAACGCTGGCTTTCGGCGCAACGTGCAGGATGGTCGTCTCTTTCAGGACGCGCGGCGCATTTCCGGCGGCCAGATGGTAACCGCGCGCGGCTTTACTCAGGCTTCCCTGACGCAGTCCGGACTGATTCACCAGCCTGCGCGCCAGCTTCAGCACGTCATTCGCGTCCCCTTCCAGCAGCTCAAGCTCCAGTTCGCAGATCGGTTCCTGGTACTCACCCGCCTTCACGTCGCCCAGATCGAGGGCGATTTCGATACGGCTTTTACCTTCCGTCACCAGCCATTTCTCACGCCAGAAATCGGTGCTGAACAGCGGCTGCACCTGTTCCGCCAGCGTGGCAGGCAGTCCACCTTCCGGCCAGACGTCCGCCGGAAAACGTTCCAGCTCAAGTTCTGGCTGGTTGATGTCGATATTGTATTCCGGACGCTGATGTAAACCGCCGACCACGCGGCCAGCAATTTTCATCGTCATCTCGTAGCGGCCGTTCGCGCCACGGATGCGCAGGCCCATATCGTGGCGACGCAGCCAGTTGTCCGGCGTTTCGTAATAGATATTAAGCAGTTGTACCGGTGCATGGTGTTCGCCGGAAAGGGTATGCAGATGCTGGCGGAGTGCGTCAACGCTGTCTTTTTCGACGATAAATTTTAATTCGATTTCCTGAGCCATAGCCTTGTACTTTTGCGGGCGTCACAGACGCGTCAATGAGGGCGAACTTCCTCGCCATTTGTTTGTCAGTACATAGTATTTTGCGCCAAATTGCCATGCAATGAGCAATTTGTCGGGCGTAAATGTGTAGAGTCGTGACACAGATGATTCCGATTGCTGACGAATGCTTTGCGTAGAGACACTGTTGCCACTACTATCGTTCCACTATTTATGAAAATAACGACTGATGATGCTTAAATTACGCCTGATTGGACTTACTTTACTCGCTTTTAGCGCCGCAACCGCAGTGCACGCTGAAGAGAAGCGTTACGTTTCTGACGAACTGAACACCTGGGTACGCAGTGGCCCCGGAGATAATTATCGCCTCGTGGGCACGGTGAATGCCGGCGAGGAAGTCACCCTGTTACAGACCAACGCCGACACCAACTATGGTCAGGTTCGCGACAGCACCGGCCGTACGTCCTGGATCCCGCTGAAAGAGCTGAGCACCGTCCCTAGCCTGCGCACCCGCGTGCCGGATCTGGAAAATCAGGTGAAAACCCTGACCGACAAGCTGAACAACATCGACGGCACCTGGAACCAGCGCACCGCAGAAATGCAGCAGAAGGTAGCGCAGAGCGACGGCGTGATTAACGGCCTGAAGGAAGAGAACCAGAAGCTGAAAAACGAGCTGATTGTCGCGCAGAAGAAAGTGAATGCCGCCAATCTGCAGCTCGATGACAAACAGCGCACCATCATCATGCAGTGGTTTATGTATGGCGGCGGCGTGCTGGGCGTGGGTCTGGTGCTGGGTCTGGTCCTGCCGCATCTGATCCCAAGCCGTAAGCGTAAAGACCGCTGGATGAACTAACTCGTCTTCTCTGCCAGACTTACGTATCATTCTGGAAAAGAGAAAACGGGAGAGTGGGGCGTGAAGAGTTATCTGGTCGGTGGTGCGGTTCGTGATGCGTTGTTAGGTCTGCCGGTCAAAGATAAAGACTGGGTGGTGGTGGGCGCCACCCCGGAAGAGATGCTCGACGCGGGCTACCAGCAGGTAGGCCGCGATTTTCCCGTGTTCCTGCACCCGAAAAGCCGTGAAGAGTATGCCCTGGCGCGTACCGAGCGGAAATCCGGCTCGGGCTATACCGGCTTCACCTGCTATGCCGCGCCGGACGTCACGCTGGAGCAGGATCTGCTGCGTCGCGATCTCACCATCAACGCGCTGGCGCAGGACGAAAACGGCCAGATCGTTGACACCTATGGCGGCCAGGACGATCTGCGCAACCGCCTTTTACGTCACGTCTCCCCCGCGTTTTCTGAAGATCCGCTCCGCGTGCTGCGCGTAGCCCGCTTTGCCGCGCGCTATGCCCATCTCAGCTTCCGTATTGCCGATGAGACAATGACGCTGATGACCGCCATGACCGAGGCGGGCGAGCTTGAACACCTGACCCCCGAGCGCGTCTGGAAAGAGACGGAAAATGCCCTCACCACGCGTAATCCGCAGGTCTTTTTCCAGGTGCTGCGCGACTGCGGCGCGCTGAAGGTGCTGTTCCCGGAAATCGACGCGCTGTTTGGCGTCCCTGCCCCGGCGAAATGGCACCCGGAAATTGATACCGGCGTGCATACGCTGATGACCCTGAGCATGGCGGCCATGCTCAGCCCTGACGTGGACGTGCGCTTTTCGACCCTGTGCCACGATCTCGGCAAAGGCTTAACCCCTAAAGAATTCTGGCCTCGCCACCACGGGCACGGCCCGGCAGGGGTGAAGCTGGTCGAGGGGCTGTGCCAGCGTCTGCGCGTGCCGAACGAAATCCGCGATCTGGCGAAACTGGTGGCCGAATTCCACGATCTGATCCACACCTTCCCCATCCTGAAACCGGCCACCATCGTGAAGCTGTTCGATAACATCGACGCCTGGCGCAAGCCCCAGCGCGTGGAGCAAATTGCGCTCACCAGCGAAGCGGACGTGCGCGGTCGGACCGGGTTTGAAGCGTGCGACTACCCGCAGGGACGTTTACTGCGTAAAGCCTGGGAGGTGGCAAAAGCGGTGCCGACGAAGGACGTTGTCGAGGCAGGGTTTAAAGGCCCGGAGATCCGCGAAGAGCTGACAAAACGGCGGATTGATGCCGTCGCGGCGTGGAAGGAAAAGCATTGCCCTCAGCCAAAAGACTGAGGGCTGTGGGTCATCAGAAGAAGACCACGTATACCGCAGCTGCCACGATAAAACGATAGATCGCGAACGGAATAAACGAGATGCGCTTAATCAGCTGCAGGAAGGTTTTGATGGCAATCAGCGCCACGATAAACGCGGTGATGAAGCCGACGGCGAACATCGGAATGTCGCCAGCCGTCAGGAAGTGATAGCTCTTATAGACGTCAAGCACGGTGGCGCCCATCATCATCGGCACCGCCAGCAGGAACGAGAACTCTGACGCGGCGTAACGGCTCACGCCCATCAGCATCCCGCCGGAAATGGTTGCGCCTGAACGGGAGAAGCCCGGCCACAGCGCCAGACACTGGAAGCAGCCGATCATAAACGCCTGACGATAGGTCATATCGTCCAGCCCTTCCGCGCGCGGCGTTTTTGGCTTCAGCACTTCGGCGGCAATCAGCAGGAAGCCGCCGACCACCAGCGCATACATCACGTTAATCGGATTAAACAGCGATTTGATGGCGTCGTGGAAAACCAGGCCCAGCACCACCGCCGGGATCATCCCGAGCAGAATATGGATCAGCGACAGGCGGCCTTTACCGGCCCCCTCGTGCTGAGGCGGACGGCCAAAGTGAATGCCGATCAGGCCAAACAGGCGGCGCCAGAACATCACCACCACCGCCAGAATGGACCCCAACTGGATCACGACTTCAAACGTTTTCGCGGTATCGCCTTCAAAGCCCAGCAGATGGCCAACGATAATCATATGGCCGGTACTGGAAACCGGTAAAAACTCCGTCAATCCTTCGACCACACCCAGTATTGCCGCCACCAGCAGCGAGTGCATATCGCTCATCTATAAACCCCTAAAAAAGATATAAAAAAACGGCGTCCCATGCGGACCACCGATAAGATACAGTCTTGAGACCGTTATAGCCTAAAATGGTTTAGCTATTATGACGTTAAATCTTTCCTTTCAGATTTGTGCCACGCTCGATGATGACCCCCACGTTGGCGGCGCGCGCCACCGCGCCAGGTTTGCTCAGCTTGATGCGCACCCACGGTGAGTTGAATTTTTTCAGCAGCAATTCTGCGACCTCTTCCGCCACCCGTTCAACCAGCGCAAAACGCTGCCCTTCCACATGGCCGATGACCGTTTCGCTGATGTCGGCATAGCTCAGACAGTCGTTCACGTCATCGCTTTTTGCCGATTTGCGGTTATCCCATCCCATTTCGATATCGAACACCAGCTTCTGCTCGATGGTCTGTTCCCAGTCGTAAACACCAATAGTGGTGATTACCGAAAGTTGCTCTATAAATACAATATCCATCACGACCTGCCTGCTTTTTGGCTAAACCGGATACCACTTCCGGCGAATTATGCGTATTATCCACAGATGCTGAGAATACAGATACCTTTTCAAAACGGAACAGCGTTATGAGTGCAATCGCGCCTGGAATGATCCTCCTCGCCTATCTTTGCGGCTCAATCTCCAGCGCCATTCTGGTCTGCCGCATTGCCGGGTTACCTGACCCGCGTGAAAGCGGTTCCGGGAATCCGGGAGCGACCAACGTACTACGAATTGGCGGCAAGGGAGCAGCCGTAGCGGTATTGATTTTTGATGTTCTGAAAGGAATGCTGCCCGTCTGGGGTGCCTATGCGCTGGGCGTCACGCCGTTCTGGCTGGGGCTGATTGCGATCGCCGCCTGCGTCGGCCACATCTGGCCCGTATTCTTCGGTTTTAAAGGCGGCAAAGGCGTTGCCACCGCCTTTGGTGCCATTGCGCCCATCGGCTGGGACTTAACCGGCGTCATGGCCGGAACCTGGCTACTGACCATTTTGCTGAGCGGCTATTCGTCGCTGGGCGCTATCGTCAGCGCGCTCATCGCCCCGTTTTACGTCTGGTGGTTCAAGCCGCAGTTCACCTTCCCGGTGTCGATGCTCTCCTGCCTTATCCTGCTGCGCCATCACGACAATATTCAGCGCCTGTGGCGTCGTCAGGAGACCAAAATCTGGACGAAGCTCAAGAGGAAGAAAAAAGACGCCCCGTAAGGTTAGTTATGCCTTATAGCCAAATGTGATTTTGGTCACCTTCTGCCTGTGGTAACTGTTAATGACACAACACAACCACACAAGAAGAAAATGGCAGAAATCACAGAAACAACTCCCCTTTCAACGGCAGGAAAACGCCCCGACGGCGACATCCAGTGGGTGCGCAGCGCATCGGATGTATCACGCCTCGTTAATGACGGTTCTCAGGGCCGGGCAAACGCCCGTATCGTGGTCGGTATCGCACTGGGCGGGATATTCCTCGATGCCTACGATCTGGGCGCGCTGGCGTTCGGCATTAAAGACATTACTCGCGAATTTAACCTGACGCCCGCCGGTACCGGTATGGTGGCCTCGGCGATTACCTTTGGTGCCATTGTCGGGGCGCTGCTCGGCGGTTACCTCACGGATAAAATCGGGCGCTACCGCGTTTTTATGGCTGATATGGTGTTCTTCGTGGTAGCGGCCATCGCCTGTGCGCTGGCCCCGAACGAATATGTGCTGGCGGGAGCCCGTTTTGTGATGGGGCTTGGGGTCGGGATCGACCTTCCCGTCGCGATGGCGTTTTTAAGCGAGTTCGCCAGGCTGAAAGGCCCCGGAAACAAGGCCTCCAGCGTCGCGATGTGGTGCCCCACCTGGTATGCCGCCATCAGCGTCTCCTACCTGCTGGTGCTTTTCTTCTACGCCGTGCTGCCGGCAAGCCACAGCGACTGGCTGTGGCGTTTGATTCTCGGCTTTGGCGCGGTGCCCGCGCTGGTCATCATCACCATCCGCAGCCGCTATATGAGCGAATCGCCGGTCTGGGCGGCGAATCAGGGTAACCTGAAAGAGGCAGCGTCGATTTTACGCCAGTCCTATAACATCAATGCCCACGTGCCGCAGGATGCGCTCGGCCGGCCAGCCCCTGTGGTGAATAAAGCGAAATGGTCAAACTATCTGAACCTGTTTCGTGGCATTTATCTAAGGCGCACCACGCTCGCCACGCTGCTGTCCGTCGTCTCCTCGTTTGCCTATAACGCCGTGGCGTTTGGTCTGCCGGCGATCGTCTCCAGCTTCTTTGTCCAGTCGATGCTCGCCACCATCCTGATTTCTCTGGCGCTTAACCTGCTGTTTGCCTTCTTCGGCGGGCTGCTGGCGGTACGCTACGTGCCGCGCTTCGGCGCATGGCGAATGTCGCTTGCGGGGTATGCCTGCCAGCTTGTCGCGCTGCTGGGCCTGGCGCTGATTGGCCGACCGGAAGGCACCGCTGAAGGCGCGCTTGCCGTTGCGATGCTGGCGCTTTTCCTGTTTGGTCAGGGCTTTGGCCCGGGCGCGCATACCATGACGTTTGCCTCGCTGAGCTACCCGACCTCGCTGCGCGGCGTGGGCGTGGGTCTCAACCAGACGCTGATGCGCAGCAGTTCCACGCTGTCGCTGTTCCTGTTCCCGCTGCTGGTCGCGTCGCTCGACACCGCCGTATTCTGGGTGATTGCGCTGGCGCCGCTTATCGGCCTGGCGTCGCTGCTGGCGATCCGCTGGGAGCCGTCCGGATATGACGTAGATGCGGAGGACTATCGGTAACAACACATCGCTTCGGTGGGCCAACCCCACCGAAGCGCTCTTAGAAATCGTCCAGCAGCGTTCTGGAGAGTCTTTTTAACATCTCCAGCTCTTCATCATTCATCCGCATGCTGCAGCGAATCTGGTCCGGCAGCGCCATCACCTGTTTTTTCAGAGCGTTAGCCTTTTCTGTCAGGACGACATTTTTCATTCTTTCATCCCCCACAACCGCGACCCGGTTGAGAAATCCTTTCGCCTCAAGCTTTTGAACCAGCGGGGTCAACGTGCCCGAATCAAAAAACGTCTTATCGCTGAGCTCGCGAAGCGGGATGTTGTCTTTCTCATAAAGCGCCATCAAAACAACGAACTGCGGGTAGGTCAGATCCATCTCCAGCAGTAAGGGACGATACTGGCGAACGAACGCATTGGTGACCGAGTACAGCGAGAAGCAAAGTAAATCGTCTAGCGTTTTGTTTTCTTTCATTTTTCTAGCCACTCCTAATGTGTTGCCTAAAAAAATTATAAATAATGTTTGACTAAAAGTATCTTGCGCGCAAGTATTATGTCAGAAACTAAATAGCGCACTACTTAGTTAATCAATCCGATCAAATACGTTAAAGAGGCAACACCATGAAAACACTCACCGCCATCCTGGTTTCTTCCGTCTTCGCGTCAGCTGCGGCGTCTGCCCAGACCACCAATACCCCAACGCCGACCGCAGGCGTACAGGCATTTCTGAATGTACTGAATTCTGGAAAAGGGAAACCGATGGAACAGATGACCCCTCAGGAGGCCCGCCAGGTGCTGATCGGCGCGCAGCAAGGCGCAAAACTGCCGCCCGCTCAGGTTTCTGAAAAAACAATCCAGGTAAACGGTCAGGCGATCAAGCTGAAAATAGTGAAACCTGAAAACGCGACCGGCACGCTCCCGGCATTTATGTTCTTCCACGGCGGCGGCTGGGTGCTGGGTGATTTCCCAACCCACGAACGCTTAATCCGCGACCTCGTTCGCGCTTCGGGTGCCGCAGCGGTTTACGTTGATTACACACCATCACCTGAGGCCCATTTCCCGGTGGCCATCAATCAGGCCTATGAAGCGACAAAATGGGTAGCCGAGCACGGTCAGGAAATTGGCGTGGACGGCAGCCGTCTGGGTCTGGTCGGTAACAGCGTGGGCGGCAATATGGTGGCGTCCGTGGCGCTGCAGGCAAAACAGTTCAAGGGACCAAAAATTCGCTACAACGTCATGCTCTGGCCTGTGACCGATGCGAATTTTGATACTGCCTCGTATAACCAGTTCGAGAACGGCTATTTCCTGTCGAAAAACATGATGAAATGGTTCTGGGATAACTACACCACCCGCGATGCCGACCGCAACAATATCCTGGCCTCTCCGCTTCGCGCCAGCGCCGCGCAGCTGAAGGGCTTCCCGGAAACGCTGATTCAGACAGCAGAGCTGGACGTTCTGCGGGACGAAGGCGAAGCGTTCGGACGTAAGCTGGATGCGGCTGGCGTCCCGGTGACCGTCACGCGCTATAACGGCATGATCCACGACTACGGCCTGCTTAACCCGCTGAGCCAGGAGCCGACGGTTAAAGTTGCTCTTGAGCAGGCGGGCGCAGCGCTGCATGAGCACCTGAAATAACGGCATCGCGATGTTTGTCAGACAGCACGCCCTCCGGGCGTGCTTTTTTGTTTCGTCTTAACCGCTATCCATAAGCGACTCATATGACAGCCTTCATTTCCGCCAGGGCATACTGAAACGACCCGATGATGAGCAGATGGATGCAGCATGTTAGCAGCTCAGGTCACTGATAATTCGTACAAAGGCTGGCAGGCGTCGCTTGCCCTGCAGTTTTGTCACACCCCTGAGAAAACCCTCCTGTACTCCGCCCACCACGTCGGGCCGCTTACCGTTCAGCGGCCGTTTTACCCCGAGGACGAAACCTGTCACCTCTACCTGCTGCACCCGCCCGGCGGCATTGTGGGCGGCGATACGCTGGACATTTCCGTTCGGCTGGACGCCAAAAGCCACGCGCTTATCACCATGCCCGGCGCCAGCAAGTTCTATCGCAGCAGCGGCCCGCAGGCTCGCCTGAGCCAGCACTTTTACCTTGAAGAAGACGCGACGCTGGAGTGGCTGCCGCAGGACACCATTATTTTTCCCGGCGCGAATGCCGCGCTGCGCTCAGTCTTCCACCTCAAAGCCTCCAGCACGCTGCTGGCGTGGGAGCTGTACTGTCTGGGACGCCCGGTAATCAATGAGACCTTCAGCCACGGCACGCTGGAGAGCCGCCTTGAGGTCTGGGTCGACGACGAACCGCGCCTGATCGAGCGCCAGCATCTTAGCGGAGGCGATCTCGCGCCCGTTGCCGGGCATCCCTGGCTCGGCACCCTGCTGTTCTATCCGGCCCGTGAAGAGCACCTGGAATCGGTGCGCGAGCGGCTCGCGCCGCTGGAAAATTTTGCAGGCGCAACGCTCACCGACGGCCTGCTGTCGGTGCGCTTTCTCTCGCACGACAACCTGATTTGTCAGCGGGTGATGCGCGACGTCTGGCAGTCGCTTCGCCCGCTTCTCACCACCAAAACCGCCTGTTCGCCGCGTATCTGGCAGACATAAGAGAAACGTTATGGAACTGACCCCCAGAGAAAAAGACAAGCTGTTGCTGTTCACCGCCGCGCTGGTTGCCGAACGCCGCCTTGCGCGCGGGGTAAAGCTCAACTATCCGGAATCGGTCGCGCTGATCAGCGCCTTTATTATGGAAGGCGCGCGCGATGGCGAAACCGTTGCCTCGCTGATGGAGGCGGGCCGCCACGTCCTGCGGCGCGACCAGGTGATGGAGGGCGTCCCGGAGATGATCCCGGATATTCAGGTCGAAGCCACCTTCCCGGACGGATCCAAGCTCGTCACCGTCCACAACCCGATCGTCTAAGGAGCGCGTAATGATCCCAGGCGAATACCAGATCCAGCCCGGCACGATTGCGATCAACGTCGGGCGCGAAACCCACACCGTGATTGTCGAAAATCACGGCGACAGGCCGATCCAGGTCGGATCGCACTACCACTTTTACGAGGTCAACCCGGCGCTGAAGTTCGAGCGGGAAGCCACTAAAGGCTACCGGCTGAACATCCCGGCGGGCACCGCCGTGCGCTTCGAACCCGGCCAGAAGCGGGAAGTCACGCTGGTGCAGGTTGCGGGCGCGCAGCGCATCTTCGGTTTTCGCAGCGAGGTAATGGGCGAGGTGCAGCATGGCTGAGATTTCGCGCCAGGCGTATGCCGATATGTTCGGTCCCACCACCGGCGATAAGGTGCGGCTGGCCGACAGCGAGCTATGGATCGAAGTGGAAGACGATCTCACGGTCTACGGTGAAGAGGTCAAATTCGGCGGCGGAAAGGTGATCCGCGACGGTATGGGCCAGGGGCAGATGACCGCCGACGACTGCGTGGATCTGGTGCTCACCAACGCGCTGATCGTCGATCACTGGGGGATCGTGAAGGCCGATATCGGCGTCAAGAACGGGCGGATCTTTGCCGTCGGTAAAGCCGGTAACCCGGACATTCAGCCCGGCGTGACGATCCCGATCGGTGCGGCAACGGAAGTCATCGCCGCCGAAGGGAAGATCGTGACCGCGGGCGGGATCGACACCCATATTCACTGGATCTGCCCTCAGCAGGCGGAAGAGGCGCTGGTTTCCGGCGTCACCACCATGATCGGCGGCGGCACCGGTCCGGCGGCGGGCACCAACGCCACCACCTGCACGCCGGGGCCGTGGTATATCGCCCGCATGCTGCAGGCTGCCGATGCGCTGCCGGTGAATATCGGCCTGCTCGGCAAAGGTAACGGCTCCAGTCCGGACGCCCTGCGCGAGCAGATTGCCGCCGGCGCCATCGGGCTGAAGATCCACGAAGACTGGGGCGCCACGCCTGCGGCCATCAACTGCTCGCTGGAGGTGGCCGAAGAGATGGATATCCAGGTGGCGCTGCACAGCGACACGCTGAACGAGTCCGGATTTGTGGAAGACACGCTGGCGGCGATCGGCGGGCGCACCATCCACACCTTCCATACCGAAGGGGCGGGCGGCGGCCATGCGCCGGATATTATCACCGCCTGCGCGCACCCGAATATTCTGCCCTCCTCCACCAACCCGACGCTGCCCTACACGGTGAACACCATCGACGAGCATCTCGACATGCTGCGCCAGTTCGGGCTGGACGTGGCCTACGCCAGCCTGCCGTTTGAACCGGAAGCGGGCGCGTACGCCAGCGATGCCCACAGCCATAGCCATTCTCACGCTCATTCACATTAAGGATCCCTCATGCGCAAGTATTTACCTCTGTTACTGCTGGCCTTTTCCGTACCGGCGCTCGCCCATCCCGGCCACGGGGCCGACAGCTTTCAGGCCGGTTTTCTCCACCCGCTGACCGGGCTCGATCACCTGCTGATGCTCACCGGCGCGGGCGTGCTCTCGGCGCTGAGCGGCCGCAGGCTCCTGCTGCCGTTTGCCACGCTCGGGATGATGCTCGTGGGCGCCATTGCGGGCAGCCTGCTCGGCGGCTTTAGCGGCATGGAGATGCTGATTATCGCCTCGCTGGCGGTCTGCGGCGTGATGATGTTTAAAACGGAAAACCGCCTGCTGCTGGCGGTGCCTGCCCTGGCGATGTTCCACGGCTGGGCGCACGGCGTGGAGATGTCCGGCCACAGCTTCTGGCTCTTCACCAGCGGCTTTATGTTCGCCAGCGCCACGGTGCTGTGCGCCAGCTTCGCGGCGGGGTTACTGCTGCGCCGTCACGACGGCCTGCGTAAAACCTTCGGCGGCGGGCTGATTGTCTCCGCCCTACTGGCGCTGATGAGCTGATGGAGCACGTTCGCCAGCGGCTGCGCCTGATGCAGCTCTCCAGCAGCAGCCTGCCGGTCGGGTCGTTTACCTGGTCGCAGGGGCTGGAGTGGGCCGTTGAGGCGGGCTGGGTCGCGAGCGCCGACGCCTTTAAACGCTGGCAAATTCAGCAGATGGAGCAAGGTTTTTTCTGCGTCGATCTGCCGCTGTTTATTCGTCTGTTTCAGGCCTGTACGCAGAGCGATCTGGCTGCGGCCAAACGCTGGACCGCCTGGCTGCTCGCCTGCCGGGAAACGCGCGAGCTGCGCGAAGAGGAGCGCAACCGTGGGGCGGCTTTTACGCGTCTCATCAAAAGCTGGGAGCCGGACTGCCCGGCAGAATGGCTGGCGCTGAGTATGCAAAGCCAGCTCACCGGCATGGCCTGGCTCGGCGTGCGCTGGGGCATTGACGCGCGCGAGCTGGCGCTGAGCCTCGGCTACAGCTGGATGGAGAGCGCGGTGATGGCGGGCGTTAAGCTGGTACAGTTTGGGCAACAGGCCGCGCAGCAGCTGATTATCGAACTGAGCGACCATTTTGCCGCCGGGCTTGATCGGGCATTTTTGCGCAGTGATGACGAGATCGGCGCGGCGACACCGCTGTCCGCTATCGCCTCCGCGCGCCACGAAACCCAATATTCACGACTATTCCGTTCCTGAGGAGTCAATATGGCTGATTACAAACATCCCCTGCGCGTGGGCGTGGGTGGCCCGGTAGGGTCGGGCAAGACCGCGCTGCTGGAAGCGCTCTGCAAGGCGATGCGCGACACGTACCATCTGGCGGTGGTGACCAACGATATCTACACCAAAGAGGATCAGCGCATCCTGACCGAGGCGGGCGCGCTGGCGCCGGAGCGCATCGTCGGCGTGGAGACGGGCGGCTGCCCGCACACCGCCATCCGCGAAGACGCCTCGATGAACCTGGCGGCGGTGGAAGCGCTCAGCGAGAAGTTCGGCAATCTGGATCTGATCTTCGTGGAAAGCGGCGGGGACAACCTGAGCGCGACGTTTAGCCCCGAGCTGGCGGATCTGACCATTTACGTCATCGACGTGGCCGAGGGGGAAAAAATTCCGCGCAAGGGCGGGCCGGGGATCACAAAATCCGATTTTCTGGTGATCAACAAAACCGATCTCGCGCCGTACGTGGGTGCGTCGCTGGAGGTGATGGAGCGCGATACCAACCGCATGCGCGGCGAGCGTCCGTGGACCTTTACCAACCTGAAGGCGGGGGACGGTTTAGCAACGATTATTGCGTTTCTGGAAGAGAAAGGGATGCTGCGGGTGTAGTGCGGCTTATTGCCCGGTGGCGGCTTCGCCTGACCCGGCCTACGGTTTTTGTAGGCCCGGTAAGCGCAGCGCCACCGGGCAAAAAACTCACGCCTCCGGCAGTTCCGCCAGCGGCCAGCGCGGACGCACGGACACGCTCAGGTCGGACGTTGCGCCCGCGTTCAGGCGCACCATACCCGCGTAGGCGATCATCGCCCCGTTATCGGTACAGAACTCAGGACGGGCATAGAACACCTCCCCGCGACGCTTTTGCATCATCTCGGCGAGCTTAGCGCGCAGCGTGCGGTTAGCGCTCACGCCGCCCGCCATCACCAGGCGCTTAAAGCCGGTCTGATCCAGCGCGCGCTTGCACTTGATCATCAGCGTGTCCACGACCGCATCTTCGAACGCGCGGGCGATATCGGCGCGGGTCTGTTCGCTGTCGTCGTTATTGCGGATCGTATTCGCCGCGAAGGTTTTCAGCCCGGAGAAGCTGAAGTCCAGTCCCGGACGGTCGGTCATCGGACGCGGGAAGACGAAGCGCCCTTCCGTTCCCTGCGCCGCCATTTTCGACAGCATCGGGCCGCCGGGGTAATCCAGCCCCAGCAGCTTGGCGGTTTTGTCGAACGCTTCACCGGCGGCGTCGTCGATCGACTCGCCCAGCAGCGCGTACTTGCCAATGCCCGTTACGCTAATCAGCTGCGTATGGCCGCCGGAGACCAGCAGCGCCACAAACGGGAATTCAGGCGGATTCTCTTCCAGCATCGGTGCCAGAAGATGCCCTTCCATATGGTGAACCGGAATGGCCGGCACATCCCACGCGAACGCCAGCGAACGGCCAACCGTCGCGCCAACCAGCAGCGCACCGACCAGGCCCGGGCCTGCGGTATACGCCACTGCATCAATCTCTTTTGCCGTTAATCCGGCTTCTTTCAGCGCCGCCTGAATCAGGGGAACCGTTTTACGCACGTGGTCACGAGAGGCCAGTTCCGGCACGACGCCGCCGTAGTCAGCGTGCAATTTCACCTGACTATACAGCTGGTTGGCCAGAAGTCCTTTTTCGTCGTCGTAAATGGCGATGCCGGTTTCATCGCAGGATGTTTCAATACCCAGTACACGCATGACTTGTTTTACCTCGTTTCAATACCGCGCAGTGTAGAGCCTGGGCGGGTTGATGTAAAACTTTGTTCGCCCCAGGAAGAAGGCTCGTGTATACTCCTCACCCTTATTAAAGTCCCTTTCAAAATCGCATCGGTGCTTTACAAAGCAGCAGCATTTGCAGTAAAATTCCGCACCATTTTGAAATAAGCTGGCGTTGATGCCAGCGGCAAACCGAATTTATTAAAGGTGAGAGTTACATGCCGGTAATTAAAGTACGTGAAAACGAGCCGTTCGACGTAGCACTGCGTCGCTTCAAACGTTCATGCGAGAAAGCAGGTGTTCTGGCTGAAGTTCGTCGTCGTGAGTTTTATGAAAAACCAACGACCGAACGTAAGCGCGCTAAAGCTTCCGCTGTGAAACGTCACGCGAAGAAACTGGCTCGCGAAAACGCACGCCGTACTCGTCTGTACTAATTGGTTGAGGGCCTCAGCCCTCAATTGACAGACAGAGTAATAGTCGTAAGGCCGTGCTTCCGGAAGGAATGCGCGGCTTGTTTTCGTTTATAAGTCGCTTAACATTTTGGGGCATATGGCCGGAAGAATCCCACGCGTTTTCATCAATGACCTGCTTGCCAGAACCGACATCGTCGATCTCATCGACGCGCGGGTAAAGCTGAAAAAACAGGGCAAGAACTACCATGCGTGCTGTCCGTTCCATAACGAAAAAACCCCCTCCTTCACCGTAAACGGTGAAAAGCAGTTTTACCATTGCTTCGGCTGTGGCGCACACGGTAATGCCGTTGATTTTTTAATGAACTACGACAAGCTCGAGTTCGTTGAAACCGTCGAAGAGCTGGCGGCGATGCATAACCTTGAAGTGCCGTATGAAGCAGGCAGTGGGCCAAGTCAGATCGAGCGCCATCAGCGGCAAACGCTGTATCAACTGATGGATGGCCTGAATTCGTTTTACCAACAGTCTCTTAAGCACTCTGCGGCTGAGCCTGCGCGTCAGTATCTGAACAAGCGCGGACTGAGCGACGATGTCATTGCGCGTTTCGCTATTGGTTACGCCCCGCCCGGCTGGGACAACGTGTTAAAGCGTTTTGGCGGCAATAGCGAAGATCGTAAGTCTCTCATCGATGCAGGCATGCTGGTCACCAACGACCAGGGACGAAGCTACGACCGCTTCCGCGAACGGGTGATGTTCCCGATCCGCGACAAGCGTGGCCGGGTCATTGGTTTTGGTGGTCGCGTGCTGGGTGATGCCCTGCCGAAGTACCTCAACTCCCCGGAAACCGATATTTTCCATAAGGGCCGCCAGCTTTACGGTCTTTATGAGGCGCAGCAGAATAATGCGGAACCTCCGCGTCTTCTGGTCGTCGAAGGCTATATGGACGTCGTGGCACTGGCGCAGTACGACATCAACTACGCGGTTGCGTCGTTAGGGACGTCCACCACCGCCGATCATATTCAACTGCTGTTCAGGGTGACCAACAACGTCATCTGCTGTTACGACGGTGACCGCGCAGGCCGCGACGCCGCCTGGCGAGCGCTGGAAACCGCGCTGCCGTATATGACCGACGGGCGTCAGCTACGCTTTATGTTTCTGCCCGACGGTGAAGACCCGGATACGCTGGTGCGTCAAGAGGGCAAAGCGGCGTTTGAAGCGCGGATGGAGCAGGCTCAGCCGCTCTCCACGTTTTTGTTTAACAGCCTGATGCCGCAGGTCGATTTGAGTACCCCTGACGGGCGCGCGCAGCTCAGCACGCTGGCGCTGCCGTTAATCAGCCAGGTGCCCGGCGAAACGCTGCGCATCTACCTGCGTCAGGAGTTAGGCAACAAGCTCGGCATTCTGGATGACAGCCAGCTTGAACGTTTAATGCCAAAACAGGCTGAAAACGGCACGGTTCGCCCCGCGCCTCAGCTAAAACGCACAACCATGCGTATACTGATAGGGTTGCTGGTACAAAACCCCGAGCTTGCGCCGCAGGTGCCGTCGCTGGCGGGGTTGGACCACGAAAAATTGCCCGGGCTTGGCTTATTTTCAGAGCTGGTCAACACCTGTTTGTCACAACCAGGTCTGACCACCGGACAACTTTTAGAGCATTATCGCGGCACAAAAGAGGCCGCTACCCTTGAAAAATTGTCGATGTGGGACGATATAGCAGATAAGGACATTGCAGAAAAAACGTTCACCGACTCACTCAATCATATGTTTGATTCGATGCTTGAGCTGCGCCAGGAAGAGTTGATAGCTCGCGAGCGCACACACGGTTTAAGCAGCGAAGAACGCCGGGAGCTCTGGATGATTAACCAGGAACTGGCGAAGAAATAAGTCAAAGACAAAGTATTTAACGGCTTAAGTGCCGAATATCGATCGGGAAGCCCCCGGCAGCCGCACTGAGAGGCAGCGGCAAAAATATAAGTACGCCCTCGCTTTAAAGGTTGGCAGCCCCATCGCCGACACCAATCAAACGAATTAAGTGTGGATACCGTCTTATGGAGCAAAACCCGCAGTCACAGCTGAAACTTCTTGTCCAACGTGGTAAGGAGCAAGGCTATCTGACCTATGCCGAGGTCAATGACCATCTGCCGGAAGATATCGTCGATTCAGATCAAATCGAAGACATCATCCAAATGATCAATGACATGGGCATTCAGGTGATGGAAGAAGCACCGGATGCCGATGATCTGTTGCTGGCTGAAACCTCCAACAACACTGACGAAGATGCGGAAGAAGCTGCTGCACAGGTACTGTCCAGCGTGGAATCTGAAATCGGGCGTACCACTGACCCGGTCCGCATGTACATGCGCGAAATGGGTACCGTTGAGCTGTTGACCCGCGAAGGCGAAATTGACATCGCAAAACGCATCGAAGACGGGATCAACCAGGTTCAGTGCTCCGTTGCCGAGTACCCGGAAGCGATTACCTACCTGCTGGAGCAGTACGATCGCGTTGAAGCGGAAGAAGCGCGCCTGTCTGACCTGATCACCGGTTTTGTCGACCCGAACGCTGAAGAAGATATGGCGCCTACCGCCACTCACGTCGGTTCTGAACTGTCTCAGGAAGAGATGGATGACGACGAAGACGAAGATGAGGAAGAGAGCGACGACGACACCGCGGATGATGACAACAGCATCGACCCGGAGCTGGCGCGCGAGAAGTTTGCCGAGCTGCGTACCCAGTACGAAGTGACGCGTGACACCATCAAAGCGAAAGGCCGCAGCCACGCTGCCGCTCAGGAAGAGATCCTGAAGCTGTCTGAAGTGTTCAAACAGTTCCGCCTTGTGCCAAAACAGTTCGACTACCTGGTGAACAGCATGCGCGTGATGATGGATCGCGTGCGCACCCAGGAACGCATCATCATGAAGCTGTGCGTTGAGCAGTGCAAAATGCCGAAGAAGAACTTCATCACCCTCTTCACCGGCAACGAGACCAGCGAAACCTGGTTCAACGCGGCTATCGCGATGAACAAGCCGTGGTCTGAAAAACTGCACGACGTGAAGGACGATGTCCATCGCGGCCTGCAGAAGCTGCAGCAGATTGAAGAAGAGACCGGCCTGACCATCGAGCAGGTCAAAGACATCAACCGTCGTATGTCTATCGGTGAAGCGAAAGCCCGCCGTGCGAAGAAAGAGATGGTTGAAGCGAACTTGCGTCTGGTTATCTCTATCGCCAAGAAATACACCAACCGCGGTCTGCAGTTCCTGGATCTGATTCAGGAAGGCAACATCGGTCTGATGAAAGCGGTAGATAAGTTTGAATACCGTCGTGGTTACAAGTTCTCCACCTACGCAACCTGGTGGATCCGTCAGGCTATTACCCGCTCTATCGCGGATCAGGCGCGCACCATCCGTATTCCGGTGCATATGATTGAGACCATCAACAAGCTCAACCGTATTTCCCGCCAGATGCTGCAGGAGATGGGCCGCGAGCCGACGCCGGAAGAGCTGGCCGAGCGCATGCTGATGCCGGAAGACAAGATCCGTAAAGTGCTGAAGATCGCCAAAGAGCCAATCTCCATGGAAACACCGATCGGTGACGATGAAGATTCGCATCTGGGTGATTTCATCGAGGATACCACCCTCGAGCTGCCGCTGGACTCTGCCACCACCGAGAGCCTGCGTGCCGCAACGCACGACGTTCTGGCTGGCCTGACCGCCCGTGAAGCGAAAGTCCTGCGTATGCGTTTCGGTATCGACATGAACACCGACCACACGCTGGAAGAAGTGGGTAAACAGTTCGACGTTACCCGCGAACGTATCCGTCAGATCGAAGCGAAGGCGCTGCGTAAGCTGCGTCATCCAAGCCGCTCTGAAGTGCTGCGTAGCTTCCTGGACGATTAATCCAGGTAAACAGCAAAAAGCTCCCAATCGGGAGCTTTTTTTTTGTGTATTCCCTCTCCCTGTGGGAGAGGGTCAGGGTGAGGGCAACAAGCCGCAGAAGCCCCTAAAGCCCCCGCACCATCAGCGCCTCATCCAGCTCCCGATACGCCTCTACCAGCTTATCCAACGAGGCCCTGTTCAGCCCGCTCGGATTTGGCAGCACCCACACCTGCGTCACGCCAATCATGATGCTCTGCTTGCCCCACTGCGTTCCACGCTGGCTAAACGCCTGCTCGTAGGCCTGCTTGCCGAGGATGGCCAGCGCGTCGGGCTGATAATCCTCAATCTTCTTAATAAGTTCGCGTCCGCCGCTGCGCAGTTCATGCAGGTTAACCTCACTCGCCTGTACCGTCGGCCGCTCGACCAGCATGGTAATTCCGCAGCGCGTGTCCAGCAGGTGCTGCTCCTCTTCGGGCTTGAGTAACCTGTCGGTAAACCCGGCCTGGTAAATCACCTTCCAGAAGCGGTTGCCCGGATGGGCGAAGTGAAAACCGGTGTGCGCCGAGGACTTGCCCGGGTTAATTCCGCAGAACACCACCCGCAGACCAGGGGCCAGAATGTCGTTGATCATCTTTACTCCCGCTCGATACATCGTTGGGTAAGTATAAAGGATTGATTATGCGTTGTTTATAAAAACAGCAGGCAGGTGTGAATGGCTGGATTGCTGAGGGGAGTTACTTTATAATTCACCGCCACGGCCCCTTAGCTCAGTGGTTAGAGCAGGCGACTCATAATCGCTTGGTCGCTGGTTCAAGTCCAGCAGGGGCCACCAAATTTTAGATTTAGAATCATATAATTAAGCCACTCGATTGAGTGGCTTTTTTTTATTGGCTCTTTAAACGCCCGCTAACCCTGGCCCAGCGAAGCCGTTTGGGCACGCCCGGAGGCACCGGGAGTCGCAATCAAACGCTCTACGGACTCCATCGTCACGAACGTACAGCTGCAGTCTACATTGGTGCACTGGTGATAGCGCTCTTTGGTATTTTCACTTAAATAGCGACTAGTACGCGCATGCGCTGAATGCTTGCACTTAGGACAATGAAACATGAACCCCTCCGGTTAATTCACACTAAGTGAATTAATAATACCCAAAACAAAACCAATAGCAACGATATTACTCACTATCAACAGAAAATTTTTCGTCGGTGACGTTTAGCTCAAGCTTAAGCTGCGTGGTAAATCCTCCCCTGTCGAGGGTATGAACCACCTCATTGATTATCCACGCCTGCTCGTCAATGACGCGTTTAAAACCGTTGACCCGCACCGGCGTTTCGGGGAACAGATCGGCTCGTCCCAGCGCCAGCTGGATGGAAAACCCCACGGTACCGCGCTGCAAGGCACGCCACTTCGCCTCTGCGGCCCTGAGGGCCTGCTCTTCAGAGGCGTAAACGGTCGTGAGTTCGAACACATTCTCCGCCGATCCCACCAGCCTCTCTTGCGGGTGCGCCTCTTTGCCTCCGGCTGCAGATATCGGCGCGGCGGCATCCGGATGCTGTCGCTCCTCTATAGGCTGTCCGCCAGGCTGGCGATTAATACTCAATTGAGTATTTTGCTGTTTTGGCTCTCGCGTTTGCAGCCATTTCGCCGTCACGCCGGAATAAACTTCACGGTCAGCAACGGAAAAAAGGTGCTTATCGCCGTCCCCACGCTCAATCATCATTAAGGGAAGCGGCGCGCCGCTGGCCGTCACGGCGCTGCCCGCTTTCATAAAGATAATTTTCCCGGCCTTGATTGAAACAAAGGCACCATTACGTTCAGCAAGACGGGAGAGGAACGCCGCGTCAGTCTCCTGAGACTGATCGATATGAGCGATAACGATAGAGGATAGCCCCGACGCCACGCGAGCGGTCAGATGGTTACGCTGAGCGATGGTCTCAACTATCGCGCCAATCGTCGCGTCATGCCACGACTGCTCGCGTCGGAGGTTTAGCTTCCCTCGAAAATCTGCGCTGCATCCGCGAATGGTCAGCGTGTCCGGCGCGCCACGAAATTCAATCGCATCTACCGTAAAGTCCCCTTTCGGCTGGAGCGGAGTTCCCTCCCATCCCAGCCATAGGGAGATCCTTGCCCCCCGGGCAGGCAAGTCCAGCAGCCCGTCGGAATCATCCAGTTGAATATCCAGCCGATCGGCTTCCAGCCCGCGTTTGTCGGTCATGGTCAGACTGATAAGGCGCTGGCTGAAATTTCGCGTAATATCGCGATCGTCGAGCTTGAGCATAAAATCAGGGGCGATTTTACCCCCCGCCCGGATATTCATTTCGGTTATCATCCCACCAGCCCTCCAATGCTATTACGCGCGCTCTCCACCAGCTCTGAGGCCTGCGTTCTCAGATCGCCAAACGTTGTCATCAGCGATTCGTCCACGCGCTTCAGATCCAGGGTGAAGTTAATTTTCCGTGCGGTGCCGTCACTGTAAAAATCCGAATGGGTGTGCGTGACTTTCTCAATGATAAACATGCCGTGAATGATGCCGGTACCGTCTATCAACGGCCATGCCCGGCCTTCATTCGCCATCAGCTCAACCGCCTTGAGGGAAAGCCGCCCTCCCGTGAGTTCCGGGTAGAGCACTCCGGAGAGGGTAAAAGCGGTCACGCCTTCGCCAAGGTACTGCCAGGCCTTGGGTTTGCCGATGCGATCGTTGGACGCCCAGCGGTAGTCCTTTGTAAACTGCATTGTCTGATAGGGTAAGGTTCGTCGTTCAAAGACAAACAGACCCAGCACCATTAACATTTTCTCTCTCCTCAACCATACATAAAGCTGGCTTGCCGCTGTCTCGCTTTATCACGCTCGCTGTTCTCGATTTCCTCCCGAATTTGACGCGTCAGATCCGTTGCGGAGGCCGCGCTACCCTGCAGCGTGATGTGATATTCGCTTTTACTCTGATCGACGTAAGATCGTCCTCCCGGCACGAGGGTTGGCTGATAACTCTGGCCGCCGCCATAGATCCCCGCCTCCTGACCAGGCGAACTACCTGCAGAAGAGGACGCCGCGTCTGCTTTTGCCGCCGTGGCGTCGAGATTACCCGACTCGTTTTTGATAATACCCAGCTTCTCCAGCAGCCAGCTGGCCTTGCCGCTCAGGCTGTTAAAGAGATTTAGCGGCGCCATTAGCGCATCGCCCAGCGCCTGCCCAAATATCACGCCAGCGTTTTTACAGCCATCCAGCGTTTCCTGCGTCGCCTTGATCGGCGCAATCAGGTCGGTAAACCATTGCCAGACACCGCCCAGCTTCTCCGAGATCGCGTCAAATACCGTTATCACCGGCGAGAACAGCGCGCCCAGCGGTGCGAAGGCTGTCGAAAGCCCTTCCATTACCCCGCTAAAGAAGGCGCTGATGGGCTCCCAGTATTTGAAAATCAGTAAGGCTCCGGCGGCAATCGCCGCGCCAAGGGCAATCACCGGCCAGCTGAGGGCCCCCAGCACCGTCATGATGGCGCCCCCCACCACGCTGAATACCGTTCCCAACACCCCGGCCGCGGTAATAATCATATTGACGCCCGTCAGCACCGGGGCGACAACCGTACCAATGCCACCCAGTACGCCAGCAAACGTCTGCGCGCCGACAACGATGCCAACAAGGCCCTGCGTCAGCGCAGGGTTGGCATTCACCCACAGGGAGGCCGTGCCAAGCCAGCCGGTTGCGGTTGTTATCAGGCTGCGCAGCGCGCCATCCGCTTTGTCAAAGACATCAATCCTCAGCCCACTCCACGCGGCCTGGAATCGGCTGATATCGCCGTCAAGATTATCGGTCTGTACGGCAGCAACGCGCGCGGCATCGTTCATCCCCTTTTCCGTCGGCGCGCCACGCTGCGCGATGGACTCCTCAAGCCCCCTACCGGCAGCCTCCGCATCGGCCGGGTGATACCCTGGCCGCGTGCTGCTGAGAATATCGGCCGCTTTTGCCACGTCGATATTTCTCGCCAGGCTGAGGTTAATCGCGGGCGCGGTGGCGGCAATAACGCCATCAGCGTCATAGCCTGAACGGGCCAGTTCAATCTGGGCCTGAACGACCTTATCCGCAGGTACGCCGGTGCTGACGCTTATCTCCCTCGCCTGCTGGCGAATGGCCTTAAGCCGGGCGTCGCCCTTCTCCAGACCAAGGCTTGCCTGAACTGCCGACATCTGCTTTTCAAAACTGATGCCAGGGGCCATAAATCGGGACGTCTGAGCAAAGCCCGCTTTGGCCATGCCCAGGCCCGCATTACCCAGCTGATGAACCCGTGCGGCAACGCGTTTCCCAGACTCGTAGCGATTCTGAACGGCACTCAGCCGCTCCTGCTGCTGATTGACGCGGGCCAGCGCATCCCGCTGTCGGTTAAGCTGCTGCGTTTTTTCGCTGATGTGGGTGCGTAAACGACGCTCATCCGACGAGAGCGTGCGCGTGTTCACCCCTGCCTGGGCAAGTTCAGCGCGCTGGCGCTGAACCGAGTAGCGTAAGCTGTTGTACTCAAGCTTAAGGTCTGATGCCGATTTGCGGGCTGCAGACAGCGCATCAGCCTGCGCCTGGGTGGGGTTTTGCGCGTTTTTAAACTGCACCGCCAGCGCCGCTGCCTGCTGTTTCGCCTGGGCAAGCGACTGCTCCGTCACGGTGAGCCGGACGTTTGCTTCCCTGAAGCCGTTAATATTCCCCACCTGCGCATCGAGCGCGCCCAGCGCCGTCTGCGCATCGCGAATATCGCTTTCGAGCGTGATGCTGGCGATGTGGAGAGCGTTAAGCGGTCGGGTTGCCCGGTCGACTGCCTTAAGCAGATCCTGAAGTCTGACATTATTACTCATGGTGGTTTCCGCTTCGCTGCAGCGCTTTTTCGCGCCATAAGAGGAGTTCGGTCACGCTAAGGGGGTAGAGTTCTGACGGCGGCCAGTGGAAAATCACCGCGATATCCGCCATCAGATCGTCGACCGACAGATTTTCGGGAAATTTCAGCGAGCCGAAGCCGGTGACAAAAAACCGATCACCTTACCTGCAAAAGAGAGCAGATCGCAGGCATCCAGGCGCGCGACCTCATGCTCGGTCAGCGCCGGTGAGGTCATCCGCGGCAGCACCTTGATCAGCGCATCGACGTCAGATTGCGCCAGCGACGCTAGCGACACCCCGCGCAGGGTTCCCGCATTGGGTTTTGCGACGGTCACTTTTTCAATTTTTTGCTCACCGCGCACAACGGGGCTATCAAGCGTGACGATATGTAGATTTTCGTTCATGGCGTTCTCGTTGCTCTTTTCCATGTCGTTACTCTTCAGAAAGTTAACTTACCGGCCGGTCATCCCGGCCGGATAAAGGGTTACAGGCCGATGGCCTTACGGTGTTCTGCCAGACGATCGACGCCGTCGACCTTGAGCACCATGTTGATGATGTCGATCTCAATGATCTCTTTGCCATCAATGGTCAGCTGGTAATACGCGCACTCGGTGGACATCTTGGTGGTGCCGCTTTCGCCCTGCTTGTTCTCACCACCATCAAACTCTTTGTGACGGCCGCGCATCACGATTTCGACGGCGGAGATTTCACCGGTATCATCGCGCTGATAGGAGCCGGTAAAGCGCAGCGGCACGCTGTCCGCGCCCGGAGAGGCATACTGCGCCCACAGCGCGACGTCCGGCAGACCGCCAACGGTCCACTCCAGCGCCAGGGCATCATCGTCCAGGCCGAGGT
The DNA here is from genome assembly GCF_021892025.1 of Enterobacter cloacae complex sp. ECC445. Taxonomy (NCBI): domain Bacteria; kingdom Pseudomonadati; phylum Pseudomonadota; class Gammaproteobacteria; order Enterobacterales; family Enterobacteriaceae; genus Enterobacter; species Enterobacter cloacae complex sp. ECC445. Next base: position 28,768 of record NZ_JAKLRZ010000006.1, read on the forward strand.
CGACAGAGACCGAGCCCGGCATACCGCCGCCGCGATACTTCTCCAGCTTGCGGGTAAGCTTCGGTAAGGTGACAGACTCAACAACGCCCATGTAGCTCAGGCCATCGTTGAACATATTCAGATACTTAAGTTTGCGTGGTAACGCCATGCTTCAGCTCCTTAGCTGTTAACCGAATCTGACAGGTCTGCCAGATAGGTATCGGTGATGCGCTGGCGCAGGGTCAGATTTTCCAGCGGCGGGACAGGGGTGTAGTCGTAATCGATATACAGTTTCCCCGCTTTCAGGGTTGACGCGTCATTAGACTCGGGGTCATACCAGCAGGAGCCGTCGACGATATAGCCGTTGGTTTTCAGCTCGCGGAACTTGGCATTAATACCGGAAACGATGTCGCGGATAAGCGTTGGCGTGATGGGTTTATCCATCGCCCACGCGTGCGCTTCCGCCATGGTATCGGCCAGCACCTGTGCGGTACGGGTGTAGTTTTCAAAGACGAATAACGGATCGTCAGAGCAGGTACGGTTACCCCAGAACTTGAAGCCGTCGTTGCGAATCAGCGTGGTGACACCGGCCTGGTTGAGCAGGTTCGCATCGGTAGCCTGTTCCTGGAGATCCCAGGAAACCGAAGCGCTGACGCCCGTGACGCCGTTGACGCCCACGTTTGACAGAGTTTTATGCCAGCCCATTGTCTGGTCGATTTTGGCACGCAGGCCAAGCGCGCGGGCGGTTGCCCAGGCCGTCGTTGTTGCGTTCGTAGTGGTATCCCATGCCAGAAAATCAGGGTGGATAACCATCAGCTCGCGCTGGCTGAAGTTTTTGCGATAGGCGATCGCCTCAGAAATGGTTTTACATCCCCATGCGCTGACGTAGCCGAACGCGCGCAGGCTCTGGCACATCGCGGCCAGCGCGGTCGCCACTTCCTGAGAATCCAGCCCCGGCACGCCGAGAATACGCGGCTTAACGCCGGTCACCGTTTGCGCCGTGAGAAGCGCCTTCAGGCCGGTATATTTGCCGTTTTCATCAGTGGTGCCGATGATGTTGGAAACGGTCTGCTGGCGTGCCTCTTCCGGGGTTTCTGCGGTACCTTCGGCCACGCGAACAACAACGACAACCGGTTTGCACTGGTCGGCAATCGCCTGCAAAGAAGCAGACAGCGTCCCCGCCTTGCCGGCTTTCGCAACGGCGTTTTGCACGTTGGTAATGAGCACGGGCTCGTTTAAAGGAAATGTCTTGTCGTCAGCATCGCTGGCCGTACAGACCATGCCGATGATTGCCGTCGAGACGGTGGAAATGGTGCGGGTGCCATCGTTGATTTCGATGACTTCCACGCCGTGGTGATAGTCGCCCATCCGGTTAACTCCTTCGTTTTGTGGTGAGGCTATTTTCTCTTGGGCGGAGGAGGTATGAAACGTAATGCCGTTGGAGGGAGAGCAGCACAACGCACAGTAAGTGGTTGGCCCGCACGGATAAGGTGACGGAGGGTGTTGAACGATCAATCATAAATAATTGATCATCGGTAACAATTATTTATGAGTAAATACTATCGATATCGTTGCGCGATTAACGGGGGAGGGTGAACCATAAGAATATGAGGAATGCCCTACACAAAAAAACGCCCGCGTGGCGCGGGCGTTTTTCTTTATAACAACCAATAACTTAAACAGATTCACACTCAGGATTTTTAGGCCAGTCAGGCGCATTGAGGTTAACAGCAGTCAGTTCAACAACGTATTTTTTTAGGGCTTCCAGGTGTGTTTTTTCTTCCTCAGTGGCAATCCCCAAATCAACCGCAGATTGCAGCGGAAAAGCGCTAACCGCCGCCTCGCGTTGCCTGCTCAAGAGTTCTCTGCGATTAACCGCGAGGGTTTCTTCTGGTGTTATGGCCGGTGCGGTTATAGTGACCCACTCCATCTGTTTACTCTCAACGTTGTAACCGGGAGCACAGTTAACGGGAGCGGCACCAACAAATTTTTCATGCTCTGAATCACTGACCCGGACAAGGTCATCCGGCAGAGCGTTAACCGATTTGTAATAGCGCAGACTTTTTATCGGATAAAAGCCACGTGTTTTATTGCTGAATAATTGACTATGCATAACTAATATCCTGTTACCACAAAAGAGAATGTGCCATCCGTATTGCGCGTGTGCAAATTGAAAGCGTTAGCGCTTATAGCAGTAGCTGACCACCATGAATCCGAATCATTACCACCATTTCCGCTGTATGAACCTGCAATTGCAAGGATCCCATTCGGGAATGATGCCGGTAAATATACCGTTACGTCCGGGTTTGTTCGTGAACTGGAATATACACCACCAATACACTGCATGAAAATCTGCCCATTTCCGTGACGATAATAGGCGGAATAATTTCCAGTAGTTGTTGACCCCGATTGATTTGGGGGCGGGTTATTTGAAGAGTAAACCCGCACTTGACCGCCCGACTCAAAGAGTCCCTGGCCCGCAACAATATTTGCACCATTACTGATTTGCCCCGCCGCGGCTAAAGTTCCACCGCTGTAGATTTGAGCTGGCGCATTAAAACCTCCACTTGCATCAAATCCAAATGTAGCGCCACTACCGTTATCCCCAATAACCTGAATTATTGCAGAACCAAACTCGCCTTTTCCTGAACGTAATATTCCAAAACTTACAGCTGAGCCGTAGCCATGATAGTCAGTTTGTGTCAGCCCTTTAATCAAGGGAAGATATATAGAGATATCCTTTGGCGTTGAATATCGTAATGGAATCAGAAAAGGGGCTGAGTTTGAATACTGTTCAGCAAAACTCCCGGCACCATACCACCCTGAAGAACCAGCGGGATTTGTCTGATAAAAACTTGCGCCACTTACTGCCCCAGGCACTTCCAGAGTTCCGGCAGAATTAATATTAATTACCGGACCTTCCCCTGCCCGCAGGTGTAACACCTTATCATCAGAGGCGTAAACCAGCCCCATTTCTTTGCCATTCTGGTCATTAAACCAAAGGTGTTTATTACCCGCCCCATGGATGGAAACACTATTTTGGTTTAACCTTATACCACCGTTCAGCGCTTTGATATCACCCGGAACAGTGATGGTCTGGTCGTCCGTATCAAATTGTACTCCACGGAAATAACGCCAACTTATGGTAGCCCCGTCATCTTCACGAATCGCGAGAATCTGATTTGATTTTGAATAATTAACAAATTGTATTAAAGGCCTGTTTACCCGCCCTCCCTGGACAGGACCAGTGGCACACAGGATATGTATGTAATAATAATCTTGTGTCAAAAAGGGCGGATTATTAGTTGAATAACGCGCATCAATGAATAACGACTCACCAACAACAAATGGATAGGTAGCAAAATCAATCGGGCCTTGATATGCGTTGGATTTGAAAATCCCTTTATAACCTATCGGAATTAATTCTCCAGAAGCACTATCTGCGACGTTTCTATGTGCGGCTTCGCCGAGGCTGTTTTTAAGCGTTTTAACATCATCGCTGACGGTCTTCACTGCCTTTGGCGTGGCAGCGAGCGTCTCAGACGCGTTGTCGGTGGCACTATTGAGCAGGACGATACCCTTTTGAGTCGTGGTAGCGTCCTGAGCCGTGTATTTCCCGTTTGCAAGGTCATACACTGTTTTGACTGCTTTCGGCGTTGCCGCGAGCGTCTCAGAGGTGCTGTCGGTCGCGCTACTAAGCTGAGTAAACCCTTTAGCCGTTAGCGTCGCATCAGGATGGTGACGAGATTGCTCATGCTCTTCAAGCTTCTCGTCAACGTACTCCTGGGTCGCCATTACCATGGACGTATCAATCGACAGCTCGACCGAGGCGATATCACTGACCATGATCACCATACGCACGGTCTGCGCACGGCCCGATCCCTCCTCGAGCAATGGTTTATAACTTTCCGCCATGTTACCGACGGCAATCAGCGTGCCGGTGTCATCGTAAAGCCCCATTTCACGCATCCAGAAACCGCCCGCTTCGGGAGGAATAAGCAGCTCCGCGATTACATAGTTCAGCTTTTTATTGTCCTGGCTGATTTTATTCAGCCCATGGCGCCAGACCTCATTAACCAGCGCCGTCTGCCCGGCATCAGGCACCGGCAATGTGCCGCCACCGTCACCCACGGCCATCGCCGTAAAATTGACTTTCTTGCCGTTCGGGACGGTCGCGGCAGCCAGTTTTTCGGCACCGGCTTTGGTGATAACCGTTTTATATTTCACTGTCATTGTGCTCTCACTTATCCGGGATAAACCGTGATGATGTCGCCGTCATAGCTCAGGGCACCGGTATAGAGATAACCCGGTATGTCCTGGATGATATTCAGGCCAATAAGGTGGCGGCTGGCAGGCTTCGCGTCGGCGATGAGCCTCTCCATTTCGTAATACATTTCCTCGGTGATGCCCGTGTCTAAGACGCCGATATCAAGGCGGAAGGTGCCGGGCGGATCGTTGGTTTGCCACCATTCGGTGACGTTGATCAGATAGCCGAGCGGCTCCACCACGCGGCGCACGGCGCCTATCGTTCCCTTGTGGGCATGAATAAACCACGCGGCGCGAATCACATCCCGCTTGGTGGCTTCCGGCCAGTTCTCATCCCAGCGATCAACCGAAAACGCCCACGCCAGCCAGGGCAGCAGATTCGCCGGGCAGGTGTCCGCACTCCAGAGATGCCGCAGCGGAACGGGCGTATTTTCGATCTCCGCACAGGCCCGCGCCGCAGCGACCTCAAGCGACGATGAGCCAACCGGTAAAAGGCGGGCATTACTCATCGTTACCCCCCACGGTTACGCTGTAGTGGCTGCACCATGAGGCCTGCGTTTCATCAAGCACGATGTCAGCCGCGGGGGCGGTGAGCTCCACGCGCTGCACGCCTTCAACGTGAAGGGCTGCATAAATGGCGGACTTGCGAATATCGCGCCCAAGCCGATGCTGAGCCGTGATGTAGGCCTGCAGCCGGGCCCTTGCCGCGTTAAGTACCGGCTCACTTTCAGGGCCGGGAAAAAGGAAAAGCGAGGCTTCTATGCTGTAGTCGACAATGCTGGCCGACTGGACGGTGACGCGGTCGGCAACGGGTCTGACGTCCTCATCGTTCAGCGCATTGCGAACCACGGCGAGCAGTTCTTCGGACGCCACGCCGTTATTCTCTCGGGAGAGCACGGAGATCGTCACGTTGGCCGGCAGTGGGCTGGTCACAGAAATATCCGCCACGCGGCCATCAGCGCTGCGGCCGTGGAACTGATACGCGCCCGTCGAACCGGCGACGCTCAGCCCCTCCGGCGCCTGCTGGATCCGCAAGCGAAAATCGGTATCGGACTCCATTACAGCCGGGGTCGGCGGAAGCGTGGTGTCGTCTGCAGGGGTAATGACCAGGCGCGCAAGGTTAGCGTTGGCCCCAATCTGGTCCAGATCGCTGCCCGCGGCATAGGCCAACATCACCGCACGCGCGGCCTCGTTAACCCGCTGGCGCCAGATAACTTCCCGGTAGGCGTTCTCCTGCAGGAGCTTCACAATCGGCTCGGATTCCAGGGTCAGCGTCCGTGCAATCGCTTCTCGCTCCTCTTCCGGAAAGAGCGAGACAAAGGTGGCCTTTCGTTCTGCCAACAGCGTTTCATAATCCACCTCCTCCACGACATCAGGCGCGGCGAGCTGGCTCAGATCAACAATAGCCATAGCGTTTAACTCAGTGAAATGGTGATAGAAAAGGAGTGTCCGGAGGTCGGGCGCGTGCCGGTAATATCGACATACAACGTCCCGTCGTTCTCCGAACGTTCGAAAGTGATGGCCGTCAGGCTTATCCGCGGCTCCCATTTCTGGATGGCGGAATAGCATGCGGCCATGATCTGCAGGCGCAGCGCCGGGCTCTGTGGCCTGTCGATCATCGCCGCCAGCAGCGAGCCGTAATCACGCCGCATGACCCGCGATCCAATCGGCGTGACCAGAATGTCGCGCACGCTTTGCCGGATATGTTCAGCCTCCGAAAGGCTCAGCCCGGTCTGCCTGTTCATTCCTCTGTAACGCACCGTCATTGTGTCCCCTTAGTCCAGCTTCCGCCGCTTTGCACACCGCCGTGCGCATGGTTGTCCACCTGCACCCCGTTGGAGGTGAATTTACCGCCGGAGTGCTCAATGTCTCCGGCCATCACGCCACCCTTCTGCACTTCAAGAGAGGCCGTGATTAATCTGTTGGTACACACCACTTCAGGCGTATCCAGCGTGATGCGGGACGTTGCCGTCACCCGCACCTCCGGCACGGTGGCGGTCAGCGATTCAGAGGCGGTAATGTCGGCCGATTTAATGCCTGAAACCGTCAGCGCCCCGCGCCCGGGCTCGTACTCGATCACCGCGCCGTCAGGAAACGCGACGTGAAACGCGTCAGGCGACCCGGACGGCGCCGGATGGTCGTCCGAGAAAATGCCCGGCAGCACGAAAGCGGTATCCAGCTCGCCGCCGATGGCCAGCAGCAGTACCTGTTCTCCCTCGGAAGGGGCCCACCACACGCGCGAACGTCCCGCACGACAGGTTAGCCAGTTCAGCCAGGTGGTTTTCATCCCGCCGGTCTGGACACGACAAAGCCCTCTGCTGAGGTCAACGTCAGTCACAACACCGATACGAATCAGATTGCGGATCGCGCGAGCGATACCGTTCATGGAAGTTAATGTATTCATGAGAAGAGAATGCCGTTCAGGAGGAACGGCAGCAACGAGGCGGGGTTTTCTGCGGGATGATACAACAAGCGGCCAGGACAGCAGGCGGCTGGCGGCCTTCAGCGCGGGAAGACTAGTCCTCCCACTGGCTGACCAACTCGCCGTTGATGTACAACGCCTTCGGGCGCGTAACGGGCTCCGGCAGCGGTGGCTCCGGGGAATACGTCGCGTGCAGAGCGCCCTGATCCTGAGAAACAAGAATGCGCTCGGTCACCTGCACGCTGATGCTGATATCGGTCGTATCGTCATCATTTAAGACGGCCGAGAAGGTGTAACCGTTTTTGCGCCCTTCATCGAGGGTAAAAATGTCCGGCTGGTTTTCCCGCAGCCAGGCCAGCACCGGGACAAAAAATCCCTCGCTGTTGCCGGTGAACCCGCTGACCGTCGCGTTCAGCGCATACCGCTTTTCAAAGGAGAGTGAGGACGCCAGGCGGGCGTCAATGTTGCCGCTGCCGACCGACATCTGCAGGCGCTCCGGGTTGGCATTCAGCTGGGGGATCGCGTCAATTAATGCCTGACGCAGGCTCTTGAGTTTGTGCATCGAGTTTATCCTGACAGTCTTTAATGGTTTCAACCTGCAGCGCGCAGGCGATAAGGGCGTATTCAAGCCTACGAATATCCGCGCTGAGATCGCCGTTAGTGGCGGGCTCGCTTCCCGGCATCGGGCAACGGCTCACCTTCGGACAGGCGTTGTAAACAATGGGCTGCGGAGGCGCAGGCGGTGCGGGTGTGCAGCCTGCGGACAGCATCAGGCAGCTGAGCGGTATACCAGCGGCGTAACGCTTCATTTTCATTAAGTAATCTCCCGATAGTGGCTTCCCGTCTTGCCCGCTCCTCACCGGCAGTGACAAACTCTTCACGCAGCCTGACCTGGGCGTTTTCGTTTGCTCTGGCCATCCGTTGCGACTGGGAAAGCTGCTGGTTAAGCGTGGCGAGGGCATTTTTTTGCTCGCTGGCGACCCGGTTTGCCGTGGCTAAGGAACGGGATAAGGTCAGGTTGTCATGGCGCAGCCACAGCGTGATGGCCAGCAGCCCGGCCAGCGCCAGCATCAGGGCCCTCACGGCAGCCCCTTCATGCACCAGGCCTTCTCGCGAACGCGACGATTTTCAAGCCCGGCATTTTTGACGCCGTTGACGTACACCCAGCGGGTTAGCTGTTCGCACGCCTGCGGCCACTGTTTACGCTTAATAAAGGACACCAGCGTCGAACGGCAGGCGGCGCCTACACCGACGTTAAACGTAAAGCTCACCAGCGCGTCGTAGACCCGGGGCGGCATCTCCACTGCCACGCACGCCGCCAGACGCCGCTCAACGTTGAGTACATCAGCAACCAGGTTTGCGGCAGCCTCGCGCTCGGTAACGTCCCGCGTCGGCACGACGTTTGCCGTGTGGCCAATACCTGACGTCCATACACCGGCGCTGCACCGGTAGGGCGAGAGGCGACATCCTTCGAGATCGGCAATCAGCGCCAGCCCCTCCGGGGACGTTTTCAATAATCGAAAGTCAGGCATCAGCACCGCCAGGGCCAGCACGCTGGCGACGCTGCAACGCTTAATGATTGAGTTCACGAATGCTCTTCTTATCGAGGCCAAGAGACTGGAGGTAGCGCCAGGTTTTACGCTTAAACCAGTAGTTGGTCAGCGCGGTAAAAATGGCGCAAACGCTCCCCACGTACAGCGCGACTTTCTCAGGAGACATCGCCCCGAACCAGGCCAGCGCCACGGCCAGCCAGTAGGCGATAAACGTGGTGATTTTCTCCAGGCTCAGTCCCATAGGTTTACGGATTCTTTGGTGGGGGCGCTATTCACCTCCGGCATCTCGACCGGCGTGCCGTGAGGCAAAATAACGCCTTGCTCCGCGAGGCCAGGATTGGCCTTCAGAACGGCTTCAACGACGCCAGCCGTGCGCCCATAAAAGCGGGCGCAAACGGCATCAAGCGTGTCCCCCTGCATTGCATAAATTTTCATCAGACGCTCCCAACATCCGGTCTCCAGGTACCGTAGAGTTTCCCGGGCCAGCCGCTTTTTCGCTATCGCTGAAGGATGGACAATCGCGGGCACAACAGGCCGTCCGCGAGCAGCGAAGCGACTTTTAGCGGAAGCGCAAAATGTGAATGAGGGTGTGCGTTCGGGCGATAACGCTAAGGCTAGCGCCAGCTTTCGTCTTCCCAGACTTCCCGGAGAATAGCGTCCAGCATTTCGCGATCGGCCTCTTTTTCAAGCCCCTGGAGCTCGACCCCCGTCACCGATCCTATTTTCACGGTCACCCGCGATGACGGAAACAGGGATCGTACTCTGCGGGTCAGTTCGCTCTGAAAAGCCTCAACGACGGCAGGAGCAATCAGTTGATCCTTATCGAGAGTAATGTTCACCCGAACGTTGCTCTCTTTTTTGATTCGTTCCGGAACAGGCGATGCTGAGAAAACCACGGTAAACGCGTTGTTCTTGATTAAATTTCCCCGCGCAATCTCAGCAATCAAATTCAGGGCAATCTCACGATCTCTTTCCTGACACGTTCCTTCGGTCGTCAGTCGCGCAATCATCTCGACGCGTTCAATCATGACCTGCTCGTTCAACTCTCTGTCCACACAACCTCCACCACGAGATACTGTATAAACATACAGTAGCATGTATTCATAAAAAGAGTGAAGCGAAAAATCAGAACCTTTCGCGGTATGTACATGATATGGATGGAGATTAGCGTGTTCTCTGAGCGAAGCAATCCGTTAAATACCCAATACGTTCAAGGATTTTCCGCGCCTTTTCCGGGTAGGAACACGGTGCAGGAAATAGCGATCCGTCAGCTGCGCCTCTGCACCATTTATCGTTAAAGCGGCTGACGCCACCTGCCATAAGATGCAGCGCCTCTCCCCGGCTGATGGCGATAGCGGTGGTGAGCCGTATCTCCTCGATCACCTTTTCCGGGATCCCGTTCTGCGGATCGCTCGCGAAGACGATGGCCGACGTCGCGCCGGGGCGGATAAATTTGATGCGCTCGGTTAATGCCCGCCTCGCACGACGGCTGAGAGGTTGAGAAAGATCGGTGAGCGTACAGTTATCGACAGAACTCCGAGAGGATCCAGGCGCGCTCTTAAGATCCGCGACCCGCTTCGGCACAATTTTCCACTGGGTGAGTCGGGTTATAATCGGGCTGCCCGCGCCAACGACGGCATCGTACACGCCGCGGATGCGGACCGTTTCCTCCCCGTACTGGTTAAACCCGGCGCGCGGCGCGTACAGGGTGCGCACCTGTAAATCATCGCGACGCACAAACGGCCCGCCCTGCGCGGTGACGTAACCCGCCCAGTCGCCGGCGTCGGCAGCCTCATGGACGGCGGCAAACTCAACGCTCAGACCGCGCGTGGCCTCGGTATCCGCCAGACGCCTCAGCTCGCGGTAGACCGTTACCGGCGCACCGCCGATGAACTGAAACTGGCGAATATGCCAGCGCCCCGCCCAGGCCGACACGGCGGACGCGGAGTCCTTCAGCAGCCCGCCGCTTTCGTTATCGGTCTCGCCATCAAGCGCATAGCCGTCGATATTCTTCGAGATGTATTTTGCGATATAGCCGGTTGCACTGCCTTTCTGCGGATCGATCGCGTCCGCGTAAAAGCGCGCCCGTCTGGCGCTTTCGCTCTGCAGCTCATCAGCATCCTCCTGCCGCGCGTAATCCCCGATAATCCGGCGAACGCATTCAACATCTTTCGGCAGCATGAACATCAGCATGTGCCAGTGGGGCGTACCGTCGTGATGGGGTTCCGCAACGCGGATTCCGAAAATACGGATCCCCTCCCGGTGCAGCTTTGCGCGGATACACGCCCACTGCCGGGTAAAGTAGCCTTGCGTATCCGCCGGGCTGGCGCCGTTCCACTTCGCGTTCGGGTAGCCCGATTTCAGCGTCGCGTGATACGGCGCGGGCGCGGTTAAGGTATAGAACTCGCCCACATAGCCCAGCGCCTCGCAGATATTTTCAAACCCGCGGATGCGGGTCATCAGCTCACAGCGGCGTATCGCCGGATTGGCCACCGAGGTATCGTATTTTTCAATCAGGCTGATGCGGTTGCCCTCCTCATCTTCCAGCTCCATCCCCTTGAGAAATTCGCGGGTGCGGCGCTTCTGCTCGCGCCACTCGGTCACGCAGCGTTTGCTCGCATACGCCGTTCTCTTTTTGCTGACGTTGCCGAGGGCAATCTGCAAATGCTCGCGCCAGGCAGCCGCGATCCGACGCAGACGCCCGCGCCACCACGCCTCGGAAAACAGGCGGATCACCGCCGCCGCTACGTCATCTTTGTCGAAAAACGTTTTCGACACCCGCTCCCAGTGAGGAGGCGACACGTTGAACTGCCGGGCGATCAGTCCGGCGCGTTGATACCAGACGTACAGCGTCTGGTATTCGCCCATCTCCGCATCGTTAATATTCGCCAGCTCGCCGCGAATAAAGCTGGCGATATCGGCGGCCAGCAGGTCGATATCCGCGCGGGACATATCCGGAAGGCGGTTATAGCGGGCAACCAGCGCGACCATCCGCGAGGCGAGGTATTGCAGAAGTGGAGTGTCGAAATGACCGTCAAAAACGGCCCTGGAGACCTCGTCGTGCAGGCCTGCGCAGCTATAGCGTTCAGAGACCTGCCGCAGGCGGGGTAACATCCTGTTGCAGAAGCGGATCAAGAAGGCATTGGCCTGCGGGCTGCCCCGATGTTGCTCGAGGGCGTCAACCGTGCGCCAAACCTCAAAGCGAACGCAGTCAGGCTGCTGTGAGAGGGCCATTCTTGCCTGCTGCAGCGCCGCGAAAAGGCGGTTGCGGCGCTGCTGCTGGGCATGGGTGAGATAAGGGCTGGCAATGGCCGACCGCGGAGCATTCCACGGATAAGCAAATGGCGTAGCCAATTCATCCTCCCCGGACGTGTTTATTTTTCATCTCCGCGATCTCCTGACAGGTGACGCACAGGGCCACGCCGGGCACCGCCATCCGGCGCGCCTCGGGTATCGGAGCCTCGCACTCCTCGCAGAGGAAACGCGAAGGCGATGCGGGCCGTCTGCGGGCGCGATCAATGTAACGCTCCCTGTCTTCCTGCTCGCGCGCCTGAGCAAGATCGATAAAGTCGGCCATCAGTGCAGCTCCTGGGATTCACGCTCGTAGCGGGCCGCCTCGTGGCACAGCAGTTCCGCCACGTCTTCACCGCTCATGCCGGTTTTGTAGATATGGCTCGCCAGCGCCTCCAGACGCAGGGAGACCGCGAGGGCTCGCGCGCATCGTTCCTCTGTTTTTGCTTCCGCCAGCAGGCGTTGCAGCTCTTCGTTCCCTATCGGGTAAGGGCGGTTTTCACCGTGTCGCATCACGCGTTCTCCTTAATTTCAGGCAATAGAATGCCCGGCGGGTTTACGCCATAAGTTTTTGGGTTGGGTTACAACGGCATGGTCAGCCGTTCAGGAAATAAACTCACGACAGCACGAATATGGTTCATGGCGTTAATCAGCGCCCTTTTCTCCTCTGTGGCCAGCTCGCTGAAATCGCACTCATGACGGGCGACGGGCAGTCTCGCGAGGAAAAAAAGGGCGGCCAGCGCCCTGCCGTTCTCCTCAAAACAGGGATCGCGCCTATCGCGCATGTCAGCCATAAACCGAGCCAGATCTTTTCCGCTATCGCTTCCGTATCGGGCGCGGAGTTCAGCGACGTGGTTAAGCCCGCTAAGACGCTCCCCCACGCTAAGTGGAACCCTTGCACGGGCAGCTTCTATTGCCATATCACCTCTCGCGTAAATGTATGCACGCTAATGCATTCAAAACGGGCAGAGCACGGCTTTTTCCGCCGTTTGGTGATTGCGATTTCAGATGCCATGCTTCATGATTCCCATTTTGATACTGTCTGCAATCATTAGCCTCTGTTTGCCAACGTCTGCTGCTGATTGCCCGCATTTGCAATGATATTAATACCCAAATGAGTATTAGTAAACACCCAAAGGAATATATTTTGATATTAGATTCTCAAGTGAATAATGAAGAGTTACTCGATAGAATCTGTCAGGTATATGGTTTCACCCAGAAAATCCAGCTCGCACGCCACTTCAATATCGCCGCCAGCTCGCTTCAGAACCGCTACGCGCGCGGTACCATTTCTTATGACTTTGCGGTGCAGTGCGCGCTGGACACCGGCGCGAGCCTTCGCTGGCTGATGACCGGACAGGGTGCGCAGTTTGAAGGTCACGGCGCGCCGGGCGATCCGGTTTCGGTTTCGTCTTTCACACTCAGTGACGGCAAACTCGAAGAAAATTCCATTTTGAGTATCGACTCTGCTGTCTTTAGCAAACCGCTGGCGCGCGGTATCGCCATTCGGGCAGAGGGGAAGCTGCACTTTATTGAAAAAGACGCCTCGTTAACCGACGGCCTGTGGCTGGTTGAGATTGAAGGCACCGCCAGCATCCGCGACCTCACGCTGCTGCCGGGGAAAAAGCTCCACGTGGCGGGCGGCAAGGTGCCCTTTGAATGCGGTATCGACGAGATAAAAACGGTGGGTCGCGTGGTGGGGATTTACAGCGAGGTGAGCTGAGGCTGCCAGATTCAAGGCTGACGACAATCGTCAGCCTTTTGATTGATTTACAACGTTATTTTTCGATGTAGTTGTATGAAGTCAGAATTCCTTTGTCAGAAAAATCGACGGACAGGTGCTGCTTGCGATCCAGATTAAGTGGAATGATGAGATAGATACGCCGGTCGAGGATCTGCGACGTATACTCCCAGTGGCGCGTATTGTTGTAGTCAGCCGTATTTGCAGGTACGCCAAAAGCAATCAGCACATCTTTGCGGGTCGTGACCTCTGGGATCAGCTTCTGCTTTATCTCTTTTTCTGAATACTGAGCCAGGCTTGTCGCCTTGGTTCCGTCGTAGTTCGATGCACATGAGGCGCTCAGGAGACAGGCTAACGCCACGCCGAATATGTTAATGGCTCTCACTGTACAAAATCCTTTTCAACATAAATGCCATTGACGGTATCAAGCGCGACTTCTTTCATATAAAGCACGCAATATCCCGTTTTATCGCTATAGCTAATATGCCCTTCGTAGATTTTTTTCTTTTCTGGCGTGAAAGTGAGCGATACATTACACCCCTGGTATAAAGCATGCTGAATAGTCGTTTTTTCGTCTGGCACAATCAGCGTTTCGAAATAGTCTTTATCGTATTTCTTTCCCGTGACTTTAGGGAGACCGATATCTTTCGTCGACCCAAGGAAAGGATTCAGATAGCGATTGTGTTTAAGTACCCACCCACCTGTTTCTTTCCCATATTTATCATACTGATAGATACCATAACTCATCGGCGGGCCAATGAGGCGGATCTTAGCCACATCCTCGCTATTCGCGGGAGGCGTGTACATTTTCGGCTCAGGAAAAAAAGTGCTACAGCCAGAAAGACTCACTATTGCTGAAATAATTATATATTTTAAAAATCGCATACCGTTACCTTTATATATCTATCATTGCTTATTTTTCGGGAGACAATGCCGAGGCATTAACATCCCGAAATGTTATTAACAAATCACTCATAGATTTAAGGTCAATTAAAAAAAATAAATTTAGGTTTAGTGTAATAAAAATGAGCGTGACGTCGGATTTTTGAGGAATTTACTAATACGATTTGTACATTGAAATGGCCATTGTTACATGATGTTCCTCAGGCACGGAGAGCGCTGCGAGCCCCATAGCAAAGCTATGGAAGCATGTGCAGAGCGGGAACGAAGAACACAAACCATCATGTCTCTTTAATCACAAACCTAAAAACTAAAGAAATCCCCCATCGCGCCGATCATCATCCGTGTGTATTATTTCCTGTAGCGTTTACAACAACTAACCTTAACTCAAATACTTAAGCGCCAAAGCGAAAGGCATCATGAGCACACCGATCAAACGGCTAGAAATCATTAAAAATGCCATTGAGCTGGAAGATGACGACATCATCCAGAGCCAGCTGACACGCCTGAAAAATGAAGCGTTTGACGATGAGCTACAGGCAATCGTCGTGGCGCTCGAGGAGAAGAACTACACCGCGGCCATGGCGGCCATTACCGCGTGGCTCCAGGGCCAGCGCGCCGTAACCCCGTGGCGCGACCCGCAGGTGGCCGCCAGCAAGCTGGAGCTGAAGGCGCTGGAAGAGCGTCTGCGCGATCTCATTGACCGCCGCAACGCCCGCGTGCAGCAGCTTGATGAGTTTAACGACCTCTACTTCTCGCGCCTCGGGCCGCTGATGCAGCAGATCCTCGCCCTGCGTAAAACGCTGGCCGAGCTCAACCTGCGCCGTCAGCAGGCGGAGGCGCGTCGTCGCGAGGAAGATTACCGTCGCTGCCAGCGCTATATGGCGCAGGCGGTAGAGGTGCTGGCGACGCTCACCCAGCGCTGGCGCGATCTCCCGGCCGACTCCGTTCAGGCCGCAGAGGCGCGTAAGCATCTGGAGCAGCAAAGCAATCTGATTGCCAACCTGCTGGCCGAAGCGCTGGAGCTGGAGAGCGGCTTAACGCGCGAAGAGGAGCCTGCACGTCAGGCGCGCGACGACGCTAACGAAGAGTACGAGAAGTATCGTGAGCAGCATCACGATGCCGAGGTGCGGCTGCGGAAAGGGAAGCATCTTTCAGAAGAAGATCAGAACGAGCTCAAGCGTCTCTGGCGGCAGGCGAGCAAGCTCTGCCACCCGGACCTGGTGGCGGACGATCTGAAAGAAGAAGCGAACAATATGATGGTGCAGCTCAACCAGGCGAAGCAGCGCGGCGATGTGAAAGCCATTCGCTCGCTCGTGGCCCGCCTGCAGCAGGGCTTCGAGCCATTAATGGCAAGCGACAGGCTGAACGATCTGGAACGTATCCGCAAAAAAATGGCCCAGGTCCGCGAGCAGATCGACACCCTGGTAAACGAGCTGGCTGAGCTGGAGAAAGAGGAGTCCTGGCTGCTGGTCTCCTCGCTGAGCAACATGGAAGCATACTTTGCCCAGCAGGAAAAAGCGCTGCACGAGGTTCGCGCCTCGCTCGAACATCAGGTGAACGAAGCGCAGCTGGATTCGGCAGCCTGATTATTTGGCGTGCCAGTACGCGCTGGCACGCACCAGCTGAGGGTCAATGTCGTCGGTTTCAAACTGACGGCTCAGGCTTTTCACCACCTTCCCTTCTCCGGTCAGCCAGATAAAGTAGTCGTCCCCCGGAACGGTCAGCGCCGCCAGATGGTCCGCGACTGCCTGCTCGCTGTGGCCTACCACCCAGGTGATGTTGAACTCGCTCAGGTGCGCCAGATAGGCCTTATAAGATTCATCCCCGACCGTCACGACCGCATGAACGTCCGGGCGAACCGGCAGTTTCGCAATCGCCTCCAGGCGTCGGCGCAGCGCGGGCATGCCGGATTCATCGCACGCGTACAGCTGCCAGGCGTAATCCTCCGGCACCACCAGCGAACCGCGCGGGCCGCCGATGGTCAGCTTGTCGCCTGCTTTCGCGTTTAACGCCCAGTTGCTGGCAATGCCGCCGTCATGAATGAAGAAATCGAGCGCCAGTTCATGACGAGACTCATCGTACAGCGGCGTATAGTCGCGCGCCTGCGGACGCACGCCGTCGCCCCAGTCAATGCCTTCATCGGTCACTACCGGCGGTACAAACGTTGCCCCGGGTGCCGGGAAAAAGACTTTGGTGTGGTCGTCGAAGCCGCGGGAGCTAAACCCCTCCAGCGCCTCGCCGCCTAACACAATGCGCTGGAAACCCGCGCTTACGCGCTCAACGCGGAGCACCGTCAGCTCGCGAAAACGCAGATCGTTACGAACACGCTGTGGGTAACGGGTAGATGCCATTTTTAGCCCCTTCTCTGGTGAATACGATATATCTAAATCAATTCTTAAATGATAATGATTACTAATAATGAAAAATGCAAGATCTTTTAGATTGCATCTGAATATATCTTAGATATAGTTTAGATATATCAAATTTAAGGGCCTGTTATGCGACACGAACACGAAGGCGGCGGGCGTCGGCCGCGCTTTTTCGGCCACGGCGATCTGCGGCTGGTCATTCTCGATATCCTGACCCGCAGCGCGAGCCACGGCTACGAGCTGATCAAAGAGATCGAGAACCTGACCCAGGGAAACTACACGCCAAGCCCGGGCGTCATCTACCCAACCCTGGATTATCTTCAGGATCAGACCTTTATCACCATTACGGAAGAAGAGAACGGGCGTAAGAAGATTACGATCACCGCTGAAGGACAAGGCTGGCTGGACGAAAACCGGGAACAGCTGGAGCAGATCCAGGTGCGGATCAAAGCGCGCGGCGTCGGCTTTCAGCTGCGCAAAAACCCGCAGATGAAGCGGGCGCTGGATAACTTCAAAGCGGTGCTGGACCTGAAGGTGAATCAGGGCGATCTCAGCGACGCGCAGCTCAGACAGATTATCGGCGTCATCGACCGCGCGGCGCTTGAGATCTCCCAGATGGATTAAGCCGGTGCGTGCTCGCTCACGCGGAAGACGCGTACCAGCTCTTTCAGGTGCATCGCCTGTTCGTTAAGCGATGCCGCCGCCGCGACGGACTCCTCCACCAGCGCAGAGTTCTGCTGGGTGGTGGCATCAATCAGGCCAATCGCGCTGTTAATCTGCGAAATGCCTTCCGTCTGCTCGTGGCTGGCCTGGCGAATTTCGCGCAGAATCACGTCCATCTCCTCCACGTTGCCGACCATCCCGTTGATCAGCGCGCTCGCTTTTTCGACCAGGTTCATCCCGTCCTGGGTCTGGCTGGTTGAGCTCTCAATCAGCTCGCGGATTTCGCTGGCAGACGACGCGCTCTTCTGGGCAAGCTGGCGCACCTCTCCGGCGACCACCGCAAAGCCGCGGCCGTGCTCACCGGCGCGCGCCGCTTCCACCGCCGCGTTCAGCGCCAGAATGTTGGTCTGGAAAGCAATGGCGTCGATCAGGTCGATAATGTCGGACATCCGGTTCGACGTTTCGTTAATCAGACGCATTTTGCTGGTCACCTGCTTCATCATCTCGCCGTTGTTTTTGACCACCGTGGCGGCATCCGCCGAGAGGTTGGTCGCTTCGCCGGTATGCGAGGCCGTATTTTTCACCGTCGCGGTGATCTGCTCCATCGAGGCGGCGGTCTGTTCAACGGAACTGGCCTGCTCTTCCGTGCGCGCGGCCAGATCCTGGTTCCCGGCGACAATCTGCGCGGCCGCGCTGGAGATATTCTCCGAGCCGGTCTGTACCTGCTGCACAATGTCCAGCAGACGCGTTTTCATCTCCATCAGCGCATGCAGCAGCAGGCCCGTTTCATCTTTGCCGTGCGGCGTGATGCTGCCCGTTAGATCGCCTTCTGAAATGGCTTTAGCAAAATGCACCGCCTCGCCGAGCGGACGGGTGATAGCGCGCACGATAAACCAGCCGATCAGGCTGCCTGCCGCGACGCTAAAAAGCGTAATCAGGATCAGCAGCAGGCGATTAGACCTGAAATCCTCTTCGACCTGCGCGCCTGCGCTCTGCATCTCGCCGTTTTGAATGGCAATCAGCTCCTTCACCTTCGCTTTATAAGCCTGCTGCACGGCGAGGGTGGTGGTCATCATCTCCTGAATGGCACCCGCACGGTTGTTGTTCTGCACCGCCTGCAGGATGCGGTAGCGCGAGTCCAGGTACTGCTGGCGCACGCTGCGGATATCCGCCAGCACCTGCTGGGACTTCTGATCCTGCAACACGTTGTTCAGCTCGCCCAGGATCACCGTGATGTGCTCGCTGATCTCTTTCAGGTGCTGCTGAGATTGCCCCGTGTAGGTCCCCTGCTCGTCCAGCAGCATCAGCTGTTGCGTGCTAATAAATTCCTGGAAATTATCGATTAACTGGTTCGCTTTTACCGTGGTTGGATAATCACTGGTAATAATGGATTGCATCCCGTTATTTGCCCGGTTCAGGCTCAGCAGAGACAGGCTCGCGCTGATCGCCATCAGGACAATAAAGAACCCAAATGCCAGAAATAATTTCGTGCCGATCTTTACGTCATGTAAGAACATATTTTCTCCATCGATGTGATTATTTCTCAGACGATCGCTGTTATCGGTAACGATTTTGCTAACTTTATGACTTTGATCGTTTTTTTATTTCATAATCACCACAATGGATAGGTACAGACTATTAATAACGCCACATCGATCGTTACCAGACCACCAGAGGGGTAATTTTCAAAATAGCACGCTGAATAACTGACTTAGGCAGGGATAAATAACTGAGACACTTTCTTTAGTTATTTAATATTAAATTAACAATAAAACTCAGCAATAGTCACAAGCAGACGTTAAAAAGCCGCTTATTCCTTACGGAATAAACGGCTTTATTGGAACATGACTGACTCAATGGAGCACGGTCACCGCATCCTTAAGACGCCCGGCGCGGTGCTTCACCATGGACGAAATGTGCGCGCTCTCCTCAACCAGGTCGGCGTTTTTCTGCGTGATGCTGTCGAGTTCGGCCACCGAACGGGTCAGCTCTGACAGCCCGGTTGCCTGCTCGGAGGTCGCGTGGCTGATCTGGGCGATAAGCTGCGTCACGTTTTTCACCTGCTCGACAATATCGTCCATCGTGCGGCCTGCGGCGTGTACCTGCTCAGAGCCGGACTGCACCTTGCTGGCGCTGGCATCAATGAGTTTACGAATATCATTCGCGGCGCTGGCGCTGCGGCTGGCGAGATGGCGGACTTCGCCCGCGACCACGGCAAACCCTTTCCCCTGCTCGCCTGCCCGTGCCGCTTCAACTGCCGCATTGAGCGCCAGAATATTGGTCTGGAAGGCAATGTCGTTAATCAGGGAGGTGATCGAGCCAATTCGCTGCGTGCTGTCGGCGATGTCGTCCATGGTTTTGACGACGGTCTGCATGGCATTGCCGCCCTTCGTCGCCGCGCTGCTCGCGGCTACGGAGAGTTTATCCACCTCGGCGGCGGTTTCGGAGTTGCTCTGCACCGACGCGGCCATCTGGTTCATCGTCGCGACGGTCTGCTGCACGTTCGCCACGGTCTGACGCGTCCGATCGTTGAGATCTTCATTCCCCTGCGCCAGCCTGTCGCTGCCGTCACGGACGCTCACCACCTGGCTCGACACGTCATTAATCAACCAGCGGCACATCAGGCCAAGCTGCCCTACCGCCCGCAGCGTTAGCCCCAGCTCGTCGCTGCGGTTCAGGTGCTGCACGCTGTTGCGCTCGCCGGTGGCCACCCTCAGCGCCTGTCGCGCCACATTCTCTACCGGACGGACAATCTGTTGTTCAAACAGCACGGTTCCCAGCAGCATCACCGCCGCCGCCGCCGCGAGCGGTGCCCAGCCTGCGGAGGTCGTTACCAGCGTAGCGGTGAGGAGGGCAAAGAGCGCCGCCATCACGCTGCGCACGCGCCAGCGCAGCGGCATGGCCGGCAGTTTGCCCAGCCAGCCCTTGCCCACCACCAGCCCTTTGTGAATTCGCTTCTTACAGCGCCCGTCGTTCAGCGCCCGGTAGAGCGGCTCCACGGCGGCAACCTCTTCCGCGGTGGCTCGGGTACGAATCGACATATAGCCCGTCACCTGCCCGCGGCGCACCATCGGCACCGCGTTAGCACGCACCCAGTAGTGGTCACCGTTTTTGCGTCGGTTTTTGACAATCCCGCTCCACGGCTCGCCCTGCTGCAGCGTGTACCACATATCGGCAAACGCGGCTTTTGGCATATCGGGATGGCGCACCATATTGTGCGGCTGGCCCGTTAGCTCATCCAGCTGATAGCCGCTCACCTGCACAAAGGTGTCGTTGGCGTGGGTAATGTAGCTGTGGACGTCGGTGGTAGACATTAAGGTGGTGTCATCGTCCAGAGGATATTCATTCTGGGTGACAAAGGTTGGAGAGGACATGGCGTGCATCCCTTGCAGGTTATTTGAATGTTAATTTTGTGGGTCAATGTTTTTTCGGCGGTAAACAATTTATCTTTAGTTGTTAAACTTGATGGAGATCGCAGATTTGACTTAAACCATACTTTTTGTACGATTTTTTAATTCATTGATATCTAATACTTTCAAAAAGAAATTACCTGTAAAGCATGACCCGTTAACGCCCACTTAAGTTGCAGCCTATGCACTCCTTTAGTGCAGCGCCGCGCTTCCCCCCTGTCTTTTACTCTCTACCCTGTACCGCTAAATACCGTTTGGCTTCTATCGGCATGATTAAATATTGTGCAACATTATTTTAACCTGGCGTTTATCCCGATTTTCGTTAAGGCATCTGAAGTGGCGTAATCCCTGCAATACTTAAACCAGTATCATGTGATACGCGATCCCCGGGAGCACATTTTGAACAGGTTACCTTCCAGCGCCTCGGCTCTTGCCTGTACCGCGCACGCACTGAATCTCATTGAGAAGCGAACGCTCGATCATGAGGAGATGAAACAGCTTAACCGAGAGGTCATTGATTACTTTAAAGAGCACGTCAATCCAGGATTTCTGGAGTATCGCAAATCTGTTACCGCCGGCGGGGATTACGGAGCCGTAGAGTGGCAAGCGGGGAGTCTGAACACGCTTGTCGACACCCAGGGACAGGAGTTTATCGATTGCCTTGGTGGTTTTGGTATCTTCAACGTGGGGCACCGTAATCCAGTTGTGGTTTCCGCCGTACAGAATCAACTTGCGAAACAACCTCTCCATAGCCAGGAACTGCTCGACCCGCTTCGCGCCATGCTCGCGAAAACGCTGGCGGCCCTAACGCCCGGCAAACTGAAATACAGCTTCTTTAGCAACAGCGGCACGGAATCGGTCGAAGCGGCGATTAAGCTCGCCAAAGCGTACCAGTCGCCGCGCGGGAAATTCACCTTCATTGCCACCAGCGGCGCGTTCCACGGTAAATCCCTGGGCGCACTGTCGGCGACCGCTAAATCCACCTTCCGCAAGCCGTTTATGCCGCTGCTGCCGGGCTTCCGCCACGTGCCGTTTGGCGACATCAACGCCATGCGCACCGCGCTGAGTGAATGCCGTAAAACCGGCGATGACGTGGCGGCGGTGATCCTGGAGCCGATTCAGGGGGAAGGCGGCGTGATCCTGCCTCCGCAGGGCTATCTGCCTGCCGTGCGTCAGCTGTGCGATGAGTTTGGCGCGCTGCTGATCCTCGACGAAGTGCAGACCGGAATGGGGCGCACCGGCAAGATGTTTGCCTGCGAGCATGAGAACGTTCAGCCGGACATTCTGTGCCTTGCGAAGGCGCTCGGCGGCGGCGTGATGCCAATTGGTGCGACGGTCGCCACCGAAGAGGTCTTCTCGGTGCTGTTCGACAACCCGTTCCTGCATACCACCACCTTTGGCGGTAACCCGCTGGCCTGTGCGGCCGCGCTGGCGACCATCAACGTGCTGCTGGAGCAAAACCTGCCCGCGCAGGCGGAGCAGAAAGGCGACATGCTGCTGGACGGCTTCCGCCAGCTGGGCCGGGAATATCCGGATCTGGTGCAGGAGGCGCGCGGCAAGGGGATGCTGATGGCGATTGAGTTTGTTGATAACGAAATCGGCTACAGCTTCGCGAGCGAGATGTTCCGCCAGCGGGTGCTGGTGGCCGGCACGCTTAACAACTCGAAAACCATCCGGGTTGAACCCCCGCTGACGCTGACGATTGAGCAGTGTGAGCAGGTGCTGAAGGCGGCGCGTAAAGCGCTGGCCGCGCTGCGGGTGAGCGTGGAAGAGGCGTAATAAAATGCCGGGTGGCGCTAACGCTTACCCGGCCTACTTTTTATCGGTGAAACTCCGCCACGGTCATGGTGAAGCGAAGCACGGTATCACCCTCGTTGGCATAGCCGTGCGCCGCTTCCGTTTTCGCCACCGCCGATGCGCCAGCGTTAACCTGGGTCACCGTCTCGTCCACCGTCAGGGTTAACACGCCCGCGTTTACGTGCAGCAGTTCAAAGGTTCCCGCCGGGTGCCCCGGAGAGGTAAACCGTTCTCCCGGCTGCATTTCCCACTGCCACAGCTCAATCATATCCGGGCCCGCTGTGCCTGCCAGCAGTCTGGCGTAACCACCCTGTTCACCCTGCCACAGCACCGGGATGGCCTGTTCTTCAATAACGTGTACAACCGGCTCGCTGGAGACGTTGACAATATCCGCCACCGACACGCCGAGCGCGGCGGCCAGCTTGCACAAGATGGCAATGCTGGGGTTCGCTGCCCCTTTCTCAATCTCAACCAGCATCCCTTTGCTGACGCTGGCGCGGCGGGACAGCTCGTCCAGCGACATTTTTTTATCTTTACGCCAGTTGCGGATGCGGTTCGCCACGGCCAGGCTTACCTGGGCAACATCGGCTCCCTGCGCAGTCATTATATTGACTTTATCAGTCATTGGTCACTACCATGGTATAAAACAGTCAATACAGGATTATTTATGTCTCTCGTTACGCCGTCAATAGATCCGCGTCTTGCCGGAATTGCCCCGGGCTTTCGGGCGCTGAGCATTCTGGTTGAAGCCGCACCGATTACCCATCCAGAAGTTGCCCCTGCCGCGCTGGCGCAGGCCTGCCAGCAGGTGTTAAATGATGATGTGCCGTGGGCAGATGCGCACCTCTCAAACTGGGATGAGGTATTTAAAGCCTTCGGCGCGAAACCGAAACGCACGCCCTGCTCCGCCGCGGCCCTGCGCAAGCGGGTCTTAAAAGACGGCTCGCTGCCGTCGTTAGATCCGGTCGTGGATATCTATAACGCAGTGAGTATTCGCTACGCCATTCCGGTAGGGGGCGAGAATCTCGCGGCCTACTCCGGTGCGCCGCGCCTGACGCTGGCCGAAGGTCATGAACCTTTCGATACCTTTAAAGAGGGCCAGCCGATGTTGGAATATCCGGAGCCGGGCGAGGTTATCTGGCGCGACGACCTCGGCGTCACCTGCCGCCGCTGGAACTGGCGACAGGGGGTACGCACCCGTCTTGATAGCGAAGCGCAGTCCATGTGGTTTATTCTCGAAAGCCTGCCGTCGATGCCCTTAACGGCGCTTGAGGAGGCGGGCGCAGAGCTCATCAACAACCTGCAACGCCTCATGCCAGGCGCAACGGCTCAGGTTCAACTGCTGGAACTGTAAGAGGACAACACGATGTTTCACGGGTTAAGTGCGTTTTCGTTAACGCCCCTGAAAGCGGGAAAGTTTGACGAGCAGACCTTTATCAACCTGCTGCGCCCCCTGGTCGACGCGGGGGTGGATTCGCTGGGTGTTCTGGGTTCAACGGGCAGCTATGCTTACCTCACCGTTGAGGAGCGCACGCACATTACCCGCTGCGCGGTGGAACATGCCAATGGCACTCCGGTCATGGTCAGTATTGGCGCACTGAGACTGGATGACATTCTGCGTCTGGCCGAGCACGCGCAGAAGGCGGGTGCAGCCAGCGTGCTGATGGCACCGGTGTCGTACCAGCGTTTGACGACGGACGAGGTCTATTCGCTGTATGAGACGGTAACTCGCCAGCTCTCCGTCCCGCTGTGCGTTTATGATAATCCCGCCACCACCGGGTTTGAGTTTAGCGACGAGCTGATGTTTGCCGTAGCGGCGCTGCCCAATATTGGCTCGGTGAAAATGGGCCGCATGCCGGAGGATGTGTCGCAGGTGCGGGCGCGTCTTCCCAAGACGGTCACGCTGGGGATAAGCGGCGACTGGCGTGCAGCATCCGCCCTGCAGGCCGGGTTTGACGTCTGGTATTCCGTCGTCGGCGGGCTGTTCCCTCGGGCGGCACTGGCAATCGCGCACTCGAAAGACGGTACGGAATCAGAACGTCTGGCGCCACTGTGGGCGCTGTTCCGCCGTTACGGCAGCTTGCGGGTGATGGCAGCGGCAGCCGAGATGCTGGGAAAAGTGGAGGCACCGGCGCTCCCCTTCCCGCTGCAGGCGATTCAGGGTGAGCCGCGCGAGGCGCTTGCTGCGATCCTGGCGGAGCTGAAGCTGGCCTGAGAAACGCCGGGTGGCGCTTACCCGGCCTACAAAACTTCATCCATCTGTTGCGTCCCCGATCAAACGAGGAATCTCGCAATAATGATTCCTTTTTCAGGATGAGATATCATTTCCAGATAATCGGCCAGCAGCCTCTGAGGGACCATGCGCTATTTTTTTCTGGGATACAGCGCCTTTCCGTTCCTGGATTATGTCGCCGGTATGCCGTGTAAAAAGTGCTTATTCTCCGCGACGTCCTTGACGCCCTGATGCGTAAATATAGCTTTGATCCCGCCATATGAGCCTATTCGCGCAAATGTGGTGCGCACATTAACATCGGCACTCGAAAATAGCGGCTTCAAAACAGATTTCTACCTGCTGGATAAGTACGGTAATCAGGATAGCCATCCTGATAATTGTCAAATAAACAACTCAGCCATCAGGAAAATACTGCGCAGACAGCCTGCTCGCAACACTGCTGGAGTAAAACCTGGCCGCGCTGCTGGCGAGCGTGGAAGAGGTATGACATAAAGACCTACTCTTCAGATGTAGAGGGCGTGTTTTCAATTGTCTATATGATTCAATAATATTTCTTGAATATATTTATAGAAAATTCTGTCATCGCGTTAATTTATCGACCGCATCAATAACTTCACAGCATTAGCCGTCCCTTCGATTTTACAAAATACTCCCAACGCATGTAACAGGTATAAAGTACAGTGTTATTATAAACACTAATAACCTTAATAGTACATCAATAAATACAAGGCGTTAAGAATAAAGTAATGCACCACGCCAAAATCATTAATTACAAGTTAATTCATTTTTAAGTAAAAATAATACTAAAGGAGTAGTCCCAATATTGATCTTTTTTTCACCTAAACATAAAATAAACTTCAACGTTGTTTATTTGTAAAGCTAATATCATCCTTCCACTTCACATGCTAACGGATTGAGAAAGCCGTTCCAAACAAATTAAACATCAAATCAACCAAATAGAACTTTATTTAATAAAAGGATTTGTATGAAAAAGAATATTTTGGCACTGGTCACTGCTGCAGCAGTGACGGGCGGTATTTGCGCGAACGCGCAGGCTGATACCGTAACCGTCTCTGGCGGTACCGTTGATTTCGTTGGGCAGGTTGTCAATGCCGCCTGTTCTGTTGCTGCTGATTCTGTCGACCAGACCGTTATTCTGAGCCAGGTTCGTACCGTGAAACTGACGCAGGCAGGGATGCTGGCCAATCAAAAAGAAGATTTCCAGATCAAACTGGAAGACTGTGACACCTCCGTAAGCCAGAACGCGGCGGTCATCTTTAACGCACAGCAAGATGAATCACAGCCCGGCACGCTGGCGAACACTGCAGGCGCTGGCTCCGCGCTGAACGTGGCACTGCAGCTGTTTGGACCAGATGGTAAGAAGCTGAATCTGGGCACGACATCGTCCACGATTAAGTTGATCAACGGCGAAAACATTATCCCTCTGAGCGTTGATTATATTGCCACAGGCGCTGCTGTAGCAGGTAACGTTGCCGCAACCGCAACGTTCCAGATGGTTTACTCCTGATTAATTAACCCGATAGCCCTCAGCACGAGGGCTATATAGATCCTTTATTTCTCAAGCAGGTAAGAGAAGTCGTCATGAAGAAAATGTGTAAAATAGCCAGCGGACTCTTATTTGTGTCAGTAATGGTATCAAATGCCTATGCTGGAGGAATTGCCCTGGGCACGACTCGCGTTATTTATCCTCAGGGTGACAAACAAGTTTCACTTCCTGTTATCAACTCTTCAACAAACAACGCTTTTTTAGTGCAATCGTGGGTTGCCAATGCCGATCAGTCTAAATCTTCTGATTTTATCCTGACCCCACCGTTATTTGTCATGCATCCTAAAAAAGAGAATACCATACGGATTATGTACGTCGGGCCTGATTTGCCGACCGATCGCGAAAGCGTATTTTACTTAAATAGCAAAGCGATACCTGCGGTGGATAAAAACAACTTGCGCGGAAACACGCTGCAAATTGCCACTCAAAGCGTCATTAAATTATTTATACGCCCTAAAAAGCTACCGACCCCTTCTATTGATGCGCCGAAAACGCTTCGCTGCCGGGTCGCTAATGGCAAAGTCACCATTACCAATCCATCGCCGTATTACGTCTCGCTGGTGAAGTTTAACGTCGGCACCACGCTGCTTAAGAACAACATGGTTTCACCAAAAAACACGCTTACGGTCGACGTACCCGGTGAACAGGCCGGACAAGTGAGCTTCCAGACGGTTAATGACTTCGGTGCGACTACGCCGGTGCAGTCATGTCCATCCGCCTAGCCGCGGGAACGAACGCTGCGCCACTAACCTCCAGGCATAAACAGACAATGCATCGTAAGCAACAACATTTGTTAAACACAGGTAACTATTCGCTGGCGCCCGTAGCGCTGTCAGTCCTGTGTATGTTGGCCTCTTTGGATGCACGGGCAAGTTACTACTTCAACCCTGCATTTCTCTCCAGCGATCCATCCGCGGTTGCAGATTTATCACGCTTCAGCGCTGATGGGCAGGCACCTGGCACATATCGCGTCGATCTGTGGCTAAATGACAATTTTCAGTCAACGCGAGATATTGTCTTCAACGCACGTAAAGCCTCCGCACCAGGCGATGACGATACAGGCCTGACGGCCTGCTTCACGCTGAAATCCTTAGACGATCTCGGCGTAAATGTTCACTCTATTCCTGCGCTGAAAGATGTCTCCCCCGACAGCTGTATCGATATTGCGACGGCCATTCCGGCCGCAAGCGCGCGTTTTAATTTCGAACAGCAGCGTCTGGATCTGAGCGTTCCGCAGGCGGTCATTCGCAACAATGCGCGCGGATACATCCCACCAGAACAATGGGACGAGGGCATCAATGCCCTGCTACTGAACTACAACTTCAGCGGTTCTCACAGCCGTTCTCAGGGTGAAAACAGTTCAACATCAAAGAACTACTTCCTGAACCTGAACAGCGGGCTCAATCTTGGGCCGTGGCGCCTGCGCGACTACTCGACCTGGAATTACAGCCACTCCGGCTCCAGCAGTTATAACGACTGGGAACACGTTTCAACCTATGCCCAGCGGGCCATTATTCCGCTTAAGAGTCAGCTTACGGTTGGGGAAAACTACACGCCCTCCGAGGTGTTTGATAGCCTGCCCTTTCGCGGCATCCAGCTAAACTCCGATGACAACATGTTGCCAGATAGCATGAAGGGCTTTGCGCCGACTATCCGTGGCATCGCGCGTTCAAACGCTCAGGTCACCGTAAAGCAGAATGGCTATACCATTTATCAAAGCTATGTACCGCCTGGCGCCTTTGCCATTAACGATCTGTTCCCTACCTCCTCCAGCGGTGACTTAACCGTAGAGGTGAAAGAATCGGACGGCAGCATAAACAGCTACTCCGTTCCGTACTCCGCCGTTCCGGTTTTACAGCGCGAAGGCCGCGTAAAGTATGCCGCAACGGTTGCCCGGTATCGCAGCAACAGCAGTCAGCAGAACGATCCGAATTTTGCGCAGGGCACGGTAATTTGGGGCCTGCCAAAAGGCTTTACGGCGTATTCAGGCTCACAATTGTCGTCCAATTATACTGCCCTTGCCCTGGGCGGCGGTGTGAATATGGGCACGCTGGGCGCGGTCTCGGTGGATCTCACCCATGCAAAAAGCGAGCTTTCGGATGACTCCACGCACAGCGGGCAATCCATTCGTTTTTTATATGCCAAATCGCTCAATGGCTTAGGCACCAACTTCCAGCTTCTGGGGTATCGCTACTCGACTTCCGGGTTCTATACCCTTAATGAGACAACCTATAAGCGGATGGAAGGGTACAACGGCGATAACGGTGATAATGAGCACCAGGACGATCAAGACACCACGCCGGTCTGGACGGAATATTACAACCTCTATTACACCAAACGCGGCAAATTGCAGTTCAATATTTCCCAGCAAATTGCGCAGGCTGGCTCAATCTTCCTTACCGGCAGCCAGCAAACGTACTGGCATACCGATAAAAAGAACACGCTTGTGCAGGTCGGATACAGCGGTACAACGGCGGGTATCACCTACAACCTAAGCTACAACTACAACAAAGCCCCCGGTCTGGAGAAGAGCGACAGCATCTATTCTTTGACGCTGTCGCTGCCTATCAGTCTGTGGCTGCACCCCGGCGGGGACGTGACAAAACGCGTCAATAATATGTACGCCACGGCAGGAACGAGTACAGACAATCACGGTAAAGTTTCGAACATCGCGGGTTTGAACGGAACGCTGCTGGAAGACAACAACCTGTCCTATGCCATTCAGCAGGGTTATCAAAACCAAGGGGAGGGAGCCAATGGCTCGCTCAACGCCGAGTATGACAGTGCGTATGGCAACATCAACGCCGGTTATAACTACAGCAACAACGGTGACTATCAGCAGATCAACTACGGGCTTGAAGGCGGCGTTGTCTTACACCGTAACGGCCTCACGCTCAGCCAGCCGCTCGGTGAAACGAATGTACTTATCGCCGCCCCGGGTGCCGGCAATGTGAAAGTTGAAGATGGACCAGGCATCCATACCGACAGTCGCGGCTACGCGATCGTCCCTTACGCCACGGCCTATCACCGTAACCGGATGGCGCTGGATACCAACTCCTTGCAGGACGATCTTGATATTGATGAGGCGGTCGCGCACGTCGTTCCAACTCAGGGCGCTCTGGTGCGCGCAACCTTCAAAGCACGCCAGGGCGCGCGTGCGCTCTTTACCCTGATGCACAACGGCAAGCCCGTGCCGTTTGGCGCAGTGGTTGCCCTCATCGACGAAGGTGGAAATACCATTGTCGGCGAAAATGGCGAAGCCTACCTGTCGGGTCTGAGCCAGAAAGGGTCACTCCACGTCCAGTGGAGCGACGCAGTTGACGGCCAGTGCAACGCAAATTATCAGTTACCCGAAACGAAGCAAACTTTGGTTCGTTTGAAAGCGGAGTGTAAGTAAATGCTCAAACCTTCATCAACGTTATTACTCATTCTGCTGACCTCCTTCAACTGTCTGGCAAGCGTTTGTCATAACGTCAACAATTCTGCCTCTCTGGTGAATTACGATTTAACAACAACGCTCACCAAGGAACAAAACCAGCTTGGCCAGGCGACTGAAATGACTAAGTCTCAGTTTGTTGGCGTAGACGCGATATGTCCTGAGTACGATCCCACTAACACCGATAGTCGAACATATCGAAGCTACATCACCAGCTTCCCCGTGGTTGAAACCGACGGACAATGGCAGTACTTAACACTCGATCCAGAGTATATAAACGGCGCCATGAGCATTACCGACACCGACGCTGGGGTTTTCTATCCCCCCATTAACTACATTCATATGGGTCGAAACACGCAGGTAAATAGGCTAAAAAGTTTCGGGGTTTATGACTCGAATTTAACGTTCCGGTTAAAGGTCGTTAAGCCGTTTATTGGTTCCGTGGTCATTCCATCCAGAACGATGTTTAACGTCTATGTCACGACCAATAATAAAGACCCGCTTTCTACCATCGTTTACCAAATTACTTACAGTGGTGTTGTCACCGTTCCGCAAAACTGCGAAATCAACGGCGGTCAGATTATCACCGTTGATTTAGGGAAGCTGAATAGCGCCGCCTTTAACGAGGCGGGGAAAAAGCCGTATAACGTGCCAGAGAAAACCTTCAACGTGCCCATTGCCTGCAACGGCGACGTCATCTCTCCGGCGCATCTGACATTGCGTATGCAAGCCACGCCAGACAGCCATATTGCCGACGCCATTGCGACGGATAACCAGGATGTTGGCGTAGTGGTCACCAGTGAAAACGGTTCAATTTTAAAGCCCAACGATATCAACAGCAGCGTCGATTTCACGACCAATGACGCAGGCAACGCCAACATTACGCTGAAAACCTACCCTGTCAGTACGACCGGTAACGCGCCAGCGGAAGGGATATTTACGGCACTTGCCTGTTTGCGAGTCGATTTTGCCTAGGTGCGATGCATGAAAACATTCTTGTTAAAAGTAATAACGCTGTTGGCTTTGCTCAATACTCTTGCCGCGTACGCCGACAGTGGGGCGGTCTATAACCTGCGTGTGACGGGAACCATCATCAGCGAGTCCTGTGAAGTCGACACATCAAGCCAGGAGCAAAGCGTCTCACTGGGTGAGTTCGATAGCAGTGATTTCCCGTCAACGGGAGCGACATCGGCATGGGTGCCGTTTAATATTCAGTTGAAAAATTGTTCAAAAGCAATCAACGGGACCAAAATCTGGTTTAGTGGCCTGGCCGATACTGACAACCCGGCGCTGCTTGCGTTAAGCGACACGGGCAAAGGAACAGGCAGCACGATGGCGACAGGTCTCGGTGTGGAAATTAGCGATGCGGACCAGAGCATAGTGCCCATTAACAATACTGAATCAGCTACCTTTCCGCTTCGGACCGGTGATAACGAACTGACATTCAACCTGCGTTATAAATCAACCCGTCAGGACGTGACGCCGGGGGACGCGACCGCCGTGATGTATTTTGACCTTCTTTATCAATAAGAGCGCGCCATGAAACCAATAATCTTCTGGATCGTTGCCACCGTTTATACAGGGTTTGCCTTCTGCCTGCCCGTCCAGGCGCATGACGGCACGGTCTATATTAATGGCAAAATCAACCAACGAACCTGTACCGTCGCCACCGACTCTCAGGCACTGCTTGTCAAAATGGGGAACGTTCAGCGCAATCAATTCACCCAGGTCGGCGACAGTAGCTATTACGAATCCTTTACGATAAATCTGGAAAACTGCCAGGGTTCAAAGCAGAACATGAGCATCAGCTTTGAAGGTGCGCCTGATAAGAGCAATCCTTCCCTTCTTGCCCTTACACCCGACGCTGCCAGCGCGACGGGGATAGGCATTGGGATCTATAATCAGGATAAAACGCTTATTCCCATGGGCAAACCCAGCTCAACGCTTACGCCCGCGCAGGCCAGCGATACGCTGGCGTTTATCTTCTTTGCTCGCTATGTCTCGACTGTCACAGACGTGACGACCGGGACGGCCAACGCGTCCACCACGTTTATCGTCAATTATGCTTAATTTTCCCGGCATCCTGCTCAGCGCCTGCGCGTTGCTTACCGCCGTGCCCGCCGCTCACGCTGGCGTGGTTATCAGCGGAACGCGTTTCATTTATCCGGCGGGCGAGAAATCAATCACCTTCGCGGTACGTAACCCGTCGACAAGCACGTGGCTGATTCACACGAAAGTCAATGCGGGAGGCAGTTGGAAAGGCGCGGACCAGCCTGAGACGACACAAAACACGTTCATTGCCACCCCGCCGCTTTTTACCCTCAGACCCGACCGGGAAAATACCGTCCGCCTGACCTTTACCGACGGTGCGCTGCCGACCGATCGTGAGTCACTTTTTACCCTGATTGTCGCGGCCATTCCTGAGGGGAAAAATGGGGGCAACAGCGTGCAGACTGCGGTTCGCTCCCGCTTCAAGCTCTTCTATCGCCCGGCCAAACTGCCCGGCGAACCTGACGGCGCCTACCAGGCATTACGCTGGTCATACGGTAATGGCGCAGTGACCGTGGAAAACCCAACGCCCTATTACGTCACGCTGTTTCAACTTTCGCTCAATGATAAAAAATTGGCCGACAGCGGCCTCGTTGCTCCTTATGCGAAGCGCACCTTCGCAGGATGCCAGCAGGCAAGCCGCTGTGATATCCGCTGGCACGCTATCAACGAGTACGGACGCATTCTGCCCGAAATCACTCGACATGTGAGATAACCCTATGAAAAACCCTTTCCTCCCTCTCGCGCTTTGCGTATCACTCTTCCCCGCCTTTCAGGCTAGCGCGGAGCCGGCCAACACGCTCACGCCGCAACAAATCGAGCAAACGGGCAAAGCTGCGGAAGCCTGGTTTGAAGCGCATCCTGAAAAAATGGGCGAGCTTGTTGCGACCTACCTGGCAGAGCATCCTGAGTTTCTGGTGGCTGCTGGTGAAAATCTTCGTCAGCGCCAGCAGGTAGCTCAGCAGCAGGCCTTCGTGCAGGCCGCGCTGCACCAGCGCGATGCTCTGCTCAACGGCAAAAGTCCGGAACATGGCCCAAAAACAGCAAAAGCAGCCGTTATCGTCTTCCTGGATGAGACGAGCCCGGCAGGCCAGGCGGCCAGTGAAATGCTTAGCAATGTCGAAAAATCAAACCCGGACGTGCGCTTCATTTTTAAAGCGTTGGCTGCGACCGACAAGCAGCCGCTCGCGGCTGCCGTGCAGGAAACAAACGTCGCCCTGGCTCAGGCGATGAGTTTCACCGTCACGCCAGCGTTCGTCGTGATGCCGCAGGAGCAAGATCCGGAGATCCATCGGGTGAGCGTAATGAGCGGCAACGTCTCCGAAGAGGCGCTGATCATGGCAATCCAGAAAGCGAAGAAATAAGAACATTATGGCCGGGCGGTCCGCTATCCGCCCGGCAAAGCCCCTACTCCGGCAACAGCCCCACAAAACTGCGTTTTTTGCGCGGCTCTGACATCAGTTCCTCAAGCTTATCCACGCACGCCAGATAGTGCGGGGTTTGCTTATGCGCCAGCACCGCTTCTTCGTCTTTATAGGCCTCGTAGATAAAGAACCGGGTTTTCACCCTCGGATCCTGCAGCACGTCAAAGCGCAGGTTTCCCGGCTCCTTAATCGCCCCCTCGTGGTTGGCGCGAAACACCGTCAGAAACTCGTCTACCCGCTCGGGCCTGATGTTGATTTCCACTAACGTCACGTTCATTTTGCTTCTCCCTGTTTCTCTTCCTGCCAGAACTGGAACGCATCGCGGGCATTCCAGTTCTCGTGAACCACCTTTTTCACCGCCTTCAGCATGGCGAGCGGCGCGCTGGACTGGAAGATGTTGCGCCCCATGTCCACGCCGGATGCGCCCTGGTCAATCGCGCGCCAGCACATCTCCAGCGCCTCGTGCTCCGGCAGCTTCTTGCCCCCGGCGATGACGATCGGCACCGGGCAGCTGGCGGTGACTTTTTCAAAGCCTTCATCCACGTAGTAGGTTTTGACGAACTGCGCCCCCATTTCGGCGGCGATGCGGCTGGCGAGCGAGAAATACCGCGCGTCGCGCGCCATCTCTTTCCCCACCCCCGTCACCGCCAGCGTCGGCATGCCGTAGCGCGCCCCCGCGTCCACCAGCTTGATGATGTTATTAATCGACTGATGCTCGAACTCGCTGCCAATGTAGACCTGCGCCGCGACCGCGCAGACGTTCAGGCGCAGGGCATCCTCCATTGCCACCGCCACGCACTCGTTGGACAATTCGCTCAGAATCGAGTTACCGCCGGAGGCGCGCAGCACGACCGGCTTGTTGGTGGCCGCAGGCACGGTGCTGCGCAGGATGCCGCGGGTGCACATCAGCACGTCGGTTTCGCCAAACAGCGGGGCGATGGAGAGATCGATACGCTCAAGGCCGGTGGTCGGCCCCTGGAAATAGCCGTGATCAAAGGCCAGCATCACCGTGCGATTACTCTGCGGGTTGAAGATGCGCGAAAGCCTGGACTGCATGCCCCAGTCCAGCGAGCCGCAGCCCTTCAGGGTGTACGGCACGTTGACCTGCGGCGTGCCGATGCCAAAATCCTTCCCGTCTTTGATGTCGTCTAAATCAGCCATTTGCTCCCCCGTCAGAAATCGTATTTGCTGATGTTCTCTTTGGTGAACACCACGCGCTCCGGCAGCAGCACGATGCCGTTGCCCTTCGCCTCATACTGGTAGCCCTGCACGCTGTTTGGCTCGACCTTCAGCGCGCCGAGATCTTTCACCTCTACGCTGTCGCCAACGTTAAGATCGCCTTTTTTCAGTAAACGATCGGCGACATTGACCGCAATTTTGCCCTGTTGCACCACGTCCCACAGGCCGAAGGCTTTTACCGTGCCGCGCTCCACGTACGGGCGCATCACGTTCGGCGTGCTGAACCCAACAATCGCCACCCCTTCCCGCTTCAGGTTTTCCGCCGCCTGCGCCGCCGCCGGCAGCGCGTTGGCGTCCGGCGCAACGATCGCATCCAGATCCGGATACGCTTTTAGGATCCCCTCGGCGGTCTGCAGGGATTTGGTGGCGTCGTTATAGCCAAACTGGGTGGTGACGATCTGCCACTGGGGATGATCTTTCTCGATTTTGGCCTTCGCCTCTTTTACCCACTGGTTCTGGTCGGTGACCGTCGGGCTGGAGTAGAAGAACGCCACTTTGGCATTGGGTTTGGTGACCTGCTTGCCCGCCATCTCCACCAGCAGGCCACCGAGCTGTTCCGGCGTCCCCTGGTTGATGTAAATGCTGCGGCACTCCGGTTTGGTGTCGGAATCCCAGGTCAGCACCTTCACGCCGCGCTGCATCGCGCGCTTGAGTGCCGGGCATAATCCGTCCGGCGACACGGCGGAGACGATAATCGCGTTGTAGCCCTGGTTAACGAAGTTGTTGATGAGCTGAACCTGGCCGGAAACGCTCGGCTCTGTTGGGCCGTCGTAGGTGACGTCCACGCCAAGATCTTTCCCCGCCTCTTTCGCGCCGTTGCCGCCGCTGGTGAAGAACCCCACGCCCACCAGTTTCGGGATAAAGGCAATGCGGTCCGCCGCCTGCGCCGAGGCGAAGCTGAGGGCCATTGCCAGGACGAGCAGTTTTGTTTTCATCTTACGCTCCGGATAGTTTTTTAAAGAGAGAACGCACCCATTCGCGGTGCAGACTCAGCGAACGTCCCATCACCACCACAACCAGCAGCGCCCCTGACAGCGCGCTCGATACCTGGTTGGGGATGCCGACCATCTGTAAACCCTGTTGCAGGTAGCCCACCAGCAGCGCCGCCAGCGCCGTCCCCACAACCGAACCTGACCCGCCGTAGATATTCGCTCCGCCGAGCACGGCGGCGGTGAGCGCGGGCATCAGCAAATCGCGCCCCAGATCCGAACGCGCGGAGCCGAAATAGGAGACCATCACCAGCGCGGCAATCGCCGAAGCCACGCCCACCAGACCGTACAGCGCGTAGGGCATACCGTTCACCGACAGTGCCGCATAGCGCGCCGCGCGGGGGTTTTGCCCAATCAAAAACAGATGACGACCAAAGCGCCCGCGGTGGGTAATGAGCCAGAAGAAGACGGTAATCACCGCGAACAGCACCAATGGGATCGGCAAGCCCAGCACCGTGAGGTTAGCGAAGGCGGTAAAGCTGTCCGGGAAGCCGCCGATGCCCTCATAGCCCGTCGCCCCCGCCATGCCGGAAAGCAGCAGCGCCCCGCCACCGTAGAGGTAGAGCGTGCCGAGGGTGATAACCAGCGGGCTGATGCCGGTGTAGTGGATCAGCGCCGCATTCACCAGCCCGCACAGCAGGCCGAGCAGCAGCGTCAGCGGAATGGCCACCGCCATCGGCCACCCGGCCTGCATCATCACCCCCAGCGCGATGGCGCACAGGCCGATGGTCGAGCCCAGCGAGATGTCGATCCCGCCGCTGACGATCACCAGCGTAAGCGGCAGCGCCACAATCCCGATGCAGATAAAATCGCTGGTGCTGAACAGCAGCATGTTGACGTCGAGCATGCGCGGGTTGATGGCGCCAAAGAGCAGGATCTCCAGCACCAGCAATATCAGCAGCGCGCTCTCCCAGTTAAGCCTCATTTACGCCACCTCTTTTTTGCGTTTGGGAAACGGGGTGACGTGCTTTCCCCCTCTGTTACCCGGCTGGAAACGACCGTACTTCAGCGCCCGCTGATGGCGCGCCAGCGCCTGACGCAGCCGCCCGTCGAGCACCAGCACGCCCAGCAGCACCATCCCGGCGATAAAGTCGTTCCACCACGCCGGGAGTCTGAACAGCACCAGCACGGTGTCGATTTGCGTCAGGAAGAACGCACCGAGCAGCGCGCCAATCAGCGTGCCCGTGCCGCCCAGCAGCGAAATACCGCCGAGCACGCAGGCAGCGATGGCCTTCATCTCCAGCCCGCTGCCGGTCTGATTGGGGACAAAACCAATCTGCGCGGCAAAGACAATCCCGGCGCAGGCCGCCAGCATGCCGTTGAGGGTGAAGGCAATCATGCGGGTGCGGTTCACCGCCACGCCCAGCTGGCGCGCGGCGGCGAGGTTATCCCCGACGGCGTAGAAATCACGACCGAACGCGGTGCGCGACAGCGTCCACGCCCCTGCGGCTGCTACGATCAACACCACCACACCGAGCGGCGAAATGCCGATGGCAAGCGGTTCGGAGAGGGATTTCAGCCCCGGCGGCAGCCCTTCAATCCACTTCCCGCCGGTCCAGAGCAGCATCGCCCCGCGATACAGCCCCAGCGTGCCGAGGGTGGCGACAATCGCCGGAATGCGCAGACCCACCACCAGAAAGCCGTTGAACGCCCCGGCCAGCGCGCCGATGGAGAGCGCGAAGAGAATGGAAACGGGCAGGCTGTAGCCGCCGTTGAGCGCCACGCCGACGGCGATTGCCGACAGCCCAACGGTCGAGCCAACTGAAACGTCAATATTGCGGGTCAGCATCACCAGCGCCGCGCCGATGGCCAGCAGGATCAGGATCTGCGAGCTGGCGAAGATCATCCCCAGCGTCTGTAAGCTCAGGTAGGACGGGTTCAGCGCCACCAGCACGGCGAACAGCGCCAGAATGGCGAGAAGCGCGCTCAGCTCGCGGTTTTTCAGTAAGGTCTTCATGATTGCCCCCCGAACGCCAGCGCCATCATCCTGTCGAGGCTGACGGCATGACGCGGCAGCTCGCCGCTCAGTACGCCCTGATGCATCACCAGCACGCGGTCCGCGAGCCCCGGGAACTCGTCGAGATCGCTTGAGATCATCAGCACCGCGACGTTCTGCGCCGCCACGCTTTTTATCAGCTGGTAGATGTCGGCGCGCGCCGAGACGTCCACGCCGCGCGTCGGTTCATCGACAATGAGTAATAGCGGATTGGCCTCCAGACAGCGCGCCAGCAGCACCTTCTGCTGGTTGCCGCCGGAGAGCGTGCGCACGGTTTGATCCGCATGGTTGAGCTTGATCCCGAGCGCCCGGTGATAGCGCTCCACCACCGCAGACTCCCGCTTGCGCTGCTGCCAGAGGGACGGCTCGTTCAGCGCCACGGTGTTCCAGCGGATCGGCGCGTCGAGGAACAGGCCGGACACCTGCCTGTCTTCCGGCAGGTAAACCAGGCCTTTTTCCAGCCGAAAACTGACCGGATCGCCGGTGATATCCTGATTCTCCAGCCAGACGCGACCTCCGCGCACCGGGCGGAGGCCGTAAAGGGTTTCGGCAAACTCGGTACGTCCGGATCCCACCAGCCCGGCCAGGCCGACGATCTCTCCCGCGTAGATCTCAAGGCTCAGATCGATAAAACCTTCTCCGGTGAGATCGTCCACCCGCAGCACCGGGAAATCCTGCGGCTGGGTGCGCCGGTTGCCCGGCAGCGCCAGCCACAGTTTTTGCGTATCGCTCAGGGATTTTTCCCGGCTCACCGGCGTCATGGCGGCGATCAGGGCGCTATCGTCAAACTGCGCGGTTTCGCCGCTCAGCACCACCGCGCCGTCGCGCATCACCGAGACGTGGCTCGAAAGCAGGCGGATTTCCGGCAGCTTGTGGGAAATAAACACGATCCCGACGCCGAGCGCCTGCATCGCGCGGATCTGGCGGAACAGGCGTTCGGTTTCGCCCGGCGTGAGGGAGGCGGTAGGTTCGTCGAGGATCAGGATCCTGGCGTTGCGCATTAGCCCACGCAGGATCTCCACCATCTGCTGATCCGCCACTTCCAGGGTGCTGGCGGCGGCGTCGAGGTTAAGCCGGCACTGCAGCTGCTCGAGTTTTTCCGCCAGCCGCTTTTCACGATCGCGTTCGCGCGGCATGCGAAACAGGATGTTTTCCCGCACCGTCAGGTTGGGGAACAGCATCGGCTCCTGCGGCACCAGGTAAATGCCGAGCCTGTGCGCCTGCGCGGGCGTAAGGTGTGCAAAAGACTCCCCTGCAACCGAAAGTTCACCGCCGTCCGGCGTTTCAACCCCGGCGATGATCTTCATCAGCGTCGATTTTCCCGCGCCGTTCCCGCCCATCAGCGCGTGCACCTGGCCCGCAAGCAGCGTGAAATCAACGCCTTTTAGAACCGGCACGCCGGAGAACTGCTTGCTGATACTTCGCGCGTCGAGAAGTGGGGTCATCATCGCTCCGCTATTGAACAAATGATTTTTAGATTTAATAATGTTCAAAAGCGTAGACGGTGAACTATATTTACAACCGTGCAGGGATCACAGTTTTATCGATTGAGATTCAGATAAACCAGAAACGATCGAAATGATCCGTTTTGTCGCGTGGCTCACATTTTCCCTTCGCGCCATCACGAACATATGATCTAAATTTTTATAAGAGTTCAACTATGAGCGATAAACGCACTGCGGAAGAAGGACGGTTTGCCGGGCTGGCGCTGGCGGAAGAGGAGCTGGTGGCGCGCGTGGCCTGGTGCTACTACCACGACGGACTGACCCAGAACGACATTGGCGAACGCCTCGGGCTGCCGCGTTTGAAGATTTCTCGCCTGCTGGAGAAGGGCCGCCAGTCCGGGGTGATCCGCGTGCAGATCAACTCCCGCTACGAGGGCTGCCTGGCGCTGGAGACCGAGCTACAGCAGCGCTTCGGCCTGAAGCTGGTGCGCGTCATGCCCGCGTTAAATACGCCGCCGATGAACGTGCGGCTCGGTATTGGCGCGGCGCAGTCGCTGATGGGCGTGCTGGAGCCCGGCCAGCTGCTGGCGGTGGGCTTTGGTGAAACCACCATGAGCAGCCTGCAGCACCTGAGCGGCTTTATCAGCTCGCAGCAGATCCGCCTGGTGACGCTCTCCGGCGGCGTCGGGCCGTATATGACCGGTATCGGCCAGCTGGACGCGGCCTGCAGCGTCAGCATGATCCCCGCCCCGCTGCGCGTGTCATCCGCCTCCGTTGCCGGGATCTTAAAGCGCGAAACCAGCGTGCGGGACGTGATCCTCGCGGCCACCGCCGCCGACGTGGCGGTGGTTGGGATTGGTTCGGTGAACCAGCGCCGCGACGCCACGATACTGCGCTCCGGCTACATCAGCGAAGGTGAACAGCTGATGTACGCCCGCAAAGGCGCGGTCGGCGACATTCTCGGCTATTTCCTCAATGCCGAAGGCGAATGCGTTGAGGAGCTGGAGATCCACAAAGAATTACTCGGCGTCACGCTCGATGAGCTGGCGCAGCTGCCCACCATCGTTGGCGTGGCCGGCGGGGAAGAGAAAGCCGATGCGATTTATGCCGCACTGAAGGGTCGCCGTATCAATGGCCTGGTGACGGAGGAGACGACAGCCCGCGCGGTGCTGGCTCTGGCCGAATAAGAGCCCGCCCTGCGCAAACAGCGAGGCAAGCTCATGAGCTACCTTTTAGCGTTAGATGCAGGGACCGGCAGCGTTCGCGCCGTGATTTTCGATTTGCAGGGCAACCAGATTGCCGTCGGCCAGGCCGAGTGGAAGCACCTGAGCGTGGAAAACGTGCCGGGATCGATGGAGTTCGACCTCGACACCAACTGGCGGCTGGCCTGCCAGTGTATCCATCAGGTGCTGGCGCGCGCGCAGCTCGGCGCGGCGGATATTCAGTCCGTCGCCTGCTGCTCCATGCGCGAAGGGATCGTGCTGTATGACCGCAACGGCGAGGCCATCTGGGCCTGCGCCAACGTCGACGCCCGCGCCAGCCGCGAGGTGGCCGAACTCAAAGAGATCCACGACAACCGCTTTGAATCCGAAGTCTATGACGTCTCCGGGCAAACTCTGGCGCTGAGCGCCATGCCGCGCCTGCTGTGGCTGGCGCACCATCGCCCGGACATCTACCGCAACGCCGCCACCATCACCATGATCGGCGACTGGCTGGCGGCGAAGCTCTCCGGCGAGCTGGCGGTTGACCCGTCGAACGCGGGCACCACCGGCATGCTGGACCTCTTCTCCCGCGACTGGCGTCCGGCGCTGCTCGACATGGCCGGGCTGCGCGCCGATATCCTCTCCCCGGTAAAAGAGACCGGTACCCTGCTGGGTGCCGTTAACCGTGAAGCCGCACAGCAGAGCGGCCTGCGCGAGGGTACACCGGTGGTGATGGGCGGCGGCGACGTGCAGCTGGGCTGTCTGGGGCTGGGAGTGGTTCGCGCCGGGCAAACGGCGGTGCTGGGCGGCACCTTCTGGCAGCAGGTGGTGAACCTGCCGCAGGTGCGCACCGACCCGGACATGAACATCCGCATCAACCCGCACGTGATCCCCGGCATGGCGCAGGCGGAGTCGATCAGCTTCTTTACCGGGCTGACCATGCGCTGGTTCCGCGACGCCTTCTGTGCGGAGGAAAAGCTGATTGCCGAGCGGATGGGGGTGGACACCTATTCCCTGCTGGAAGAGATGGCGAGCCGCGTGCCGGCGGGCTCCCACGGGGTGATGCCGATCTTCTCCGACGCGATGCATTTTAAGCAGTGGTACCACGCCGCGCCGTCGTTTATTAACCTCTCCATCGACCCGGAAAAGTGCAACAAAGCGACGCTGTTCCGCGCCCTGGAGGAGAACGCGGCAATCGTTTCGGCCTGCAACCTGGTGCAGATTTCGCGCTTCTCCGGCGTAGCGTTTGACAGCCTGGTGTTTGCGGGCGGAGGCTCGAAAGGGGCGCTGTGGAGCCAGATTTTAAGCGACGTCACCGGCCTGCCGGTGCGCGTGCCGGAGGTGAAAGAGGCGACGGCGCTCGGCTGCGCGATTGCCGCCGGCACCGGCGCGGGGCTGTTTGCCGATATGGCCTCGACGGGCGAGCGGCTGGTGAAGTGGAGCCGGGAATTTACGCCGAACCCGGCGCACCGCGAGCTGTACGACGGCATGATGCAGAAATGGCAGGCGGTGTATGCCGACCAGCTTGGGCTGGTGGACAGCGGGCTGACGACGTCGATGTGGCAGGCGCCGGGGCTGGTGTGCGACACACGCCCCTCACCCTAACCCTCTCCCCCGAGGGGAGAGGGGACTGCTCCGTGCGGCCTTTCACCCTCTCCCCTCTGGGGAGAGGGCCGGGGTGAGGGGCAAAGTTCTTTGAGATCTATCACAATCATTCGATCCCGCTTTTACCTTTCCGCTGCCGCTGGCTAAATTAGTAACTCATCCGACCACATAACAATAATTTTACACTGGAAGAGACTATGAGCCGCTACCCGTCGTTATTCGCCCCCCTCGATCTGGGGTTCACCACCCTTAAAAACCGCGTGTTAATGGGCTCGATGCACACCGGTCTGGAGGAGCATCCGGACGGGGCCGAGCGTCTGGCGGCTTTCTACGCCGAGCGCGCCCGCCACGGGGTGGCGCTGATCGTCACCGGCGGCGTAGCCCCTGCCCCTTCCGGCGTCGGCATGGAAGGCGGCGCGGTGCTGAACGACGCGTCACAGCTGCCGCACCACCGCGTTGTGACCGACGCGGTACACCGCGAGGGCGGCAAAATCGCCCTGCAAATCCTGCACACCGGACGCTACAGCTATCAGCCGAACCTGGTCGCACCGTCGGCTATTCAGGCGCCGATTAACCGCTTTAAACCTCACGCCCTCACCCACGACGAGATCCTCGCGCTGATCGACGACTTTGCCCGCTGCGCGGCGCTGGCGCGTGAAGCAGGTTATGACGGCGTCGAAGTCATGGGCTCAGAAGGTTATCTAATCAACGAATTCCTCGCGGCCCGTACCAACCAGCGCGAGGACGAATGGGGCGGCGACTACGTCCGCCGCATGCGCTTTGCCGTAGAAGTGGTGCGCGCGGTGCGCGAACGAACAGGAACAGATTTTATTATCGTCTTCCGCCTGTCGATGCTCGACCTGGTGGAGGGCGGCGGCACGTTCGACGAAACCGTGCAGCTGGCGCAGGCGATTGAAGCCGCAGGTGCCACCATCATTAACACCGGCATCGGCTGGCACGAGGCGCGCATCCCGACCATCGCCACGCCGGTGCCGCGCGCGGCGTTCAGCTGGGTGACGCGCAGGCTGAAGGGCAAAGTGTCTGTTCCGCTGGTCACCACCAACCGCATTAACGACCCGCAGGTGGCGGACGATGTGATATCGCGCGGCGATGCCGACATGGTGTCGATGGCGCGGCCGTTCCTTGCGGATGCCGAGCTGCTGTCCAAAGCGCAAAGCGGACGCGCGGATGAGATCAACACCTGCATCGGCTGTAACCAGGCCTGCCTGGATCAGATCTTCGTCGGCAAGGTGACCTCCTGCCTCGTCAACCCGCGCGCCTGCCACGAAACTAAAATGCCGGTCGTTCCGGCGGCCAGCATAAAACGCCTGGCCGTCGTGGGCGCGGGCCCGGCGGGCCTGGCGTTTGCAGTGAATGCCGCCTCGCGCGGCCACAGCGTGACGCTATTTGACGCCGCAGGCGAGATTGGCGGGCAGTTTAATATCGCCAAACAGATCCCCGGCAAAGAGGAGTTCTACGAAACCCTGCGCTACTACCGCCGGATGATCGACCTGACGGGCGTCGAGCTGCGGCTCAATCAGTTTGTCAGCGCGGCGGATCTGATCGGTTTTGATGAAGTGATCCTGGCGAGCGGGATCGTACCGCGCACGCCTACGATCGCCGGTATCGACCATCCAAAAGTGCTGAGCTATCTGGACGTATTGCGGGACAAAACGCCGGTTGGCGAGAAGGTGGCGATTATCGGCTGCGGCGGAATTGGCTTTGATACCGCCATGTACCTAAGCCAGCCGGGTGAGGCCACCAGCCAGAACATTGCCGAGTTTTGCGTGGAATGGGGCATTGATACCAGCCTGAGCCAGTCCGGCGGCCTGCGTCCGGAAGGGCCGCAGCTGCCGAAGAGCCCGCGCCAGATCGTGATGCTGCAGCGTAAAGCCAGCAAGCCGGGCGAAGGGCTGGGCAAAACCACGGGCTGGATCCACCGCGCCACCCTGCTCTCGCGCGGGGTGAAGATGATCCCGTCGGTGAGCTACGAAAAGATCGACGACGAGGGCCTGCACGTTACGATCGGCGGCGAGCCGCAGCTGCTGCGCGTGGATCACGTGATTTTGTGTGCCGGGCAGGAGCCGAAGCGCGATCTGGCGGATCCGCTGCGCGAGGCCGGTAAAACCGTGCATCTGATTGGAGGGTGCGACGTGGCGATGGAGCTGGACGCGCGGCGCGCGATTGCGCAGGGGACGAAGTTGGCATTAGCGATTTGATTTTTCCCCTCACCCCGGCCCTCTCCCCAAAGGGGTGAGGGAGAAAAGACCGCACCGAGCCGTTCCCTCTCCCCTCTGGGGAGAGGGTTAGGGTAAGGGGATAACAATCTTACCGACGGCGCCCCAGCTTCACCGACTTCAGCACCACAAACTTGTTGTTGGTCGCAACGGTGACGCAGTTACCGAAAATCTTCTTCAGCTTGTGGAAGTAGTCCAGGTGGCGGTTCGCCACGATGTACAGCTCGCCGTTAATCTTCAGGCAGCGGCGCGCGTGGTGGAACATCTCCCAGGCGACGTTATCCGTCAGGGCGTGCTTCTGGTGGAACGGCGGGTTACAGAACACGGCGTTGAAGCGGAACGGCTCGACGCCGGAGAGCGCGTTGTTAATCATAAACTCGCAGCGGTCCAGCGCGTCCGGCAGGTTGGTTTCCACGTTCAGACGGCTCGACGCCACCGCCATCGGCGACTCGTCGCTGAACACCACGCTGGCGTCCGGGTTCTTCGCCAGCAGCGTCAGGCCAATCACGCCGTTGCCGCAGCCGAGGTCGACAATTTCCCCTTCCAGATTTTCCGGCAGATGCTCCATAAAGAAGCGCGCCCCGATATCCAGGCCGGTGCGGGAGAAGACGTTCGCGTGGTTGTGGATGGTCCAGTCGGTGCCTTCCAGCGTCCAGCTCAGGGTCTCCGGCGCGTCGGCCAGCTCCGGTGCGCTGAAGGTACAGTTGATCAGGCGCGCTTTTTTCCACGCCAGCGTCGTGGTGGTCGGGCCGAGGACTTTCTCGAACAGCTCCAGCGTCGAGGTGTGGATATCGCGCGCCTTGGCGCCCGCGATGATGCGGGTTTCTGGCGTGACGACCTTACGCAGCGCGCGCAGCTGCTGTT
This sequence comes from Enterobacter cloacae complex sp. ECC445, assembly GCF_021892025.1. Classification (NCBI taxonomy): domain Bacteria; kingdom Pseudomonadati; phylum Pseudomonadota; class Gammaproteobacteria; order Enterobacterales; family Enterobacteriaceae; genus Enterobacter; species Enterobacter cloacae complex sp. ECC445. The sequence goes on from NZ_JAKLRZ010000006.1 coordinate 73,448, forward strand.
CCAGCAGCGCCATGGTTTTTGGCACTTTGATCAGCACCACGCCCGGCGCCTGCGGGTACTCCGCGGTGCTGTCGAGAAACTTCACGCTGGACTCGTCGATGTCGTTATGGCGCAGGTTTTCACGCGTCGCCAGCTCGCTCAGGTAGGAATCGCCGATGCTGTAAGGTTTGTGCTCCGCCAGGGCGCAGCCCAGGGCGCCAAACGCGTCATTCAGGATCAAAACCGGGCCGCGGATTTCAGCGTCATCCAACTGCTGCAGCAGATATTCATCCGCCGCTTCCCACGCCTGAAGCGGGTTAACGTCGTCCGTTTCCGGGAAACGTTTAAGGTTGAGTGAACGGAAACCGTTGTCTAAGTGGCTCATCGGCCCTCCTGAATGGTAAAATTTGGCGTATCCCTGAAAAGGGTGCGTGAGTATACCCGTTTTATTGTCAATTTGGGGCGTTGATGAACCAACTTACTTATCTCCAGGGCTACCCGGAGCAATTACTTTCTCAGGTTCGCAGCCTGATTGCCGAGCAGAAGCTGGGCGCGGTGCTGGAAAAACGCTACCCCGGCACGCACGATTTCACGACCGATAAAGCCCTCTGGCAGTATACGCAGGATCTGAAAAGCCGGTATCTGAGGAGCGCGCCGCCGATCAACAAGGTGATGTACGACAACAAAATCCACGTGCTGAAAAATGCGCTCGGCCTGCACACGGCGATTTCACGCGTGCAGGGCGGCAAGCTGAAGGCGAAGGCCGAGATCCGCGTGGCGACGGTTTTCCGCAACGCGCCGGAAGCCTTTCTGCGGATGATTGTGGTCCACGAGCTGGCGCACCTGAAAGAGAAAGAGCACGACAAAGCGTTCTATTCCCTGTGCTGCCACATGGAGCCGCAGTATCACCAGCTGGAGTTTGATACCCGGCTGTGGCTGACGCATTTATCGTTAAAGAGTAATGCGCAGTAGCGCACGCGAATTGTCATGATGACGTGCTACAGTGGCTAAAGGTTCCCCGCTACGGAGTACGTAAACGTTTATGATACGTTTCGCAGTCATTGGAACGAACTGGATCACGCGCCAGTTCGTCGACGCCGCCCACGAAACCGGCAAACTTAAACTTACCGCAGTTTATTCCCGCAGCCTTGAGCAGGCGCAGAGTTTTGCCAACGATTACCTCGTCGAGCATCTCTTTACCTCGCTGGATGAGATGGCGCAAAGCGACGCCATAGACGCGGTGTATATCGCCAGCCCGAACTCCCTGCACTTCCCGCAGACGACGCTGTTCCTCAGCCACAAAAAGCATGTGATTTGCGAGAAGCCGCTGGCGTCGAATATCCAGGAAGTGGAAGCCGCCATCGCGCTTGCCCGCGAAAACCAGGTGGTGCTCTTCGAAGCGTTCAAAACCGCCAGCCTGCCGAATTTCCTGCTGATACAGCAGTCGCTGCCGAAAATTGGCAAAGTGCGTAAAGCCTTTATTAACTACTGCCAGTACTCGTCGCGCTACCAGCGCTACCTCGACGGCGAGAACCCGAACACCTTTAACCCGGCCTTCTCGAACGGCTCGATTATGGATATCGGCTTCTACTGCCTGGCCTCCGCCGTGGCCCTGTGGGGCGAGCCGCACGGCGTGACGGCCACCGCCAGCCTGCTGGAAAGCGGAGTGGATGCGCACGGGCTAGCGGTGCTCGATTACGGTGATTTCAGCGTCACGCTGCAGCACTCCAAGGTGAGCGATTCCGTGCTGCCGAGCGAAATTCAGGGCGAAGCCGGGTCGCTGGTTATCGAGAAGATCTCCGAGTGCCAGAAAGTGAGCTTTGTGCCTCGCGGCGGCAAAGCGCAGGAGCTGACGCAGCCTCAGCATATTAACACTATGCTCTATGAGGCAGAGGTCTTCGCCCGACTGGTGGAAGACAACGAAGTGAATCACCCGGGCCTCGCGGTGAGCCGCACCACGGCGAAGCTGCAGACGGAGATCCGCCGTCAGACCGGCGTGGTCTTCCCGGCGGACGGCGTGAGCACGGAAGTTATCGCGTAAAGCTGTGTAATGAAACGGCGCAGACCATTGACGAAACCAATGGTCTGACATATTTTGTTACCTGCAAAGGGGAGTAACTTCTTCGCCGGTGGATCGTCATTACGATGCGTGCAAAACCGCATCCGGTCGCCGGGCAACCCTCGTGGTTGTAAGTGAGACCTTGCCGGAAGGCGAGGTCTATGCATAAAAAGCTAACGGCTATCGTCTTCTGACCATAGCCGTTTTTGTTTTTTATGTGTAAGGAAAATAGTATGCATTCTGTCGGCACTCCCATGTTGTGGGGCGGATTCGCGGTTGTCGTGCTCATCATGCTGGCGATCGACCTCTTTTTACAGGGGCGTCGCGGCGAGCACGGCATGACCATGAAGCAGGCCGCCGTCTGGTCTCTGGTGTGGGTCACGCTCTCCCTGCTCTTCTGCGCGGCATTCTGGTGGTATCTGGCCTCGACCGAAGGCCGGGCGGTGGCCGATCCCCAGGCGCTCGCCTTCCTCACCGGCTATCTGATTGAAAAAGCCCTCGCCGTTGATAACGTCTTCGTCTGGCTGATGCTGTTCAGCTACTTTGCCGTGCCTGCGTCGCTGCAGCGCCGCGTGCTGGTGTACGGCGTTCTGGGCGCGATTATCCTGCGTACCATTATGATCTTCGCCGGCAGCTGGCTGATTACCCAGTTCGAATGGCTGCTGTACGTCTTCGGCGCGTTCCTGCTGTTCACCGGGGTCAAAATGGCGCTGGCGAAAGAGGACGGCTCTGCGATTGGCGATCGTCCGCTGGTGAAGTGGATCCGCAGCCACCTGCGCATGACCGACAAGATCGAGAGCGAGCACTTCTTCGTGCGCAAGAACGGCCTGCTGTTTGCCACGCCGCTGCTGCTGGTGCTGATTCTCGTTGAGCTGAGCGACGTGATTTTCGCAGTGGACAGCATCCCGGCCATTTTCGCCGTCACCACCGACCCGTTCATCGTTCTGACCTCAAACCTGTTCGCCATTCTGGGCCTGCGTGCGATGTACTTCCTGCTGGCGGGCGCGGCGGAGCGCTTCTCCATGCTGAAGTACGGCCTGTCGGTGATCCTGGTGTTTATCGGTATCAAGATGCTGATCGTCGATTTCTACCATATCCCGATCGCTATCTCGCTCGGCGTGGTGTTTGGCATTCTGATCGTGACGCTGATTATCAATACCTGGGTTAACCGCCAGCACGATAAGAAGCAGCAGGTGGAATAAAACGTTCGGTGCGGGCTGACGCCCTCACCCCGCCCCTCTCCCACGGGGAGAGGGAGAAATACAATGTAGGCCGGGTAAGCGCAGCGCCACCCGGCATTTTCGTTAATCAATAGTTAAAAAACATGACGCAACACGTAAAATCCAGCATTTTACGCTTCCCTCTATTCGCACATTCCATATACTCGACCAGGCAAACATTTACTTACATCCGGACATAAATGTGACTAAGAGCACATCCAGGATGGAACGCAATTTCACTCAGGAATAACGTATGAGCACACAATCAAGCGGTCTGTTCGCGCGCCTGGCGCAGGGCAGCCTCGTTAAACAAATTCTGGTCGGGCTGGTGTTGGGTATTCTGCTGGCCATGGTGTCAAAACCTGCTGCAGAAGCCACTGGGCTGCTCGGGACGCTGTTCGTCGGCGCACTGAAGGCCGTCGCACCGGTTCTGGTTCTGATGCTGGTCATGGCCTCAATTGCCAATCACCAGCACGGACAAAAAACCAACATTCGCCCTATTCTGTTCCTGTATCTTCTGGGAACCTTCTCGGCTGCCTTAACGGCCGTTGTATTTAGCTTCCTGTTCCCGTCTACGCTGCATCTGACCAGCGCGGCCGGTGACATCACGCCGCCGTCCGGCATTGTCGAAGTGCTTCGCGGCCTGCTGATGAGCATGGTCTCTAACCCCGTCACGGCGCTGATGAACGGAAACTACATCGGCATCCTGGTCTGGGCGATTGGTCTGGGCTTTGCGCTGCGTCACGGTAACGACACCACGAAAAACCTGGTCAACGATTTGTCGAACGCCGTCACCTTTATGGTGAAGCTGGTGATTCGCTTTGCGCCAATCGGGATCTTCGGGCTGGTCTCCTCCACGCTGGCCACCACCGGTTTTGACGCGCTGTGGGGCTACGCGCAGCTGCTGGTTGTTCTGGTCGGCTGTATGCTGCTGGTGGCGCTGGTGATCAACCCGCTGCTGGTGTTCTGGCAGATCCGCCGCAATCCGTATCCGCTGGTGCTGACCTGCCTGCGCGAGAGCGGCGTGTATGCGTTCTTCACCCGCAGCTCTGCGGCAAATATTCCGGTTAACATGGCGCTGGCAGAGAAGCTGAACCTGGACCGCGATACCTACTCCGTCTCCATTCCGCTGGGTGCGACCGTGAACATGGCTGGCGCGGCGATCACCATCACCGTGCTGACCCTGGCCGCGGTGCATACGCTGGGTATTCCGGTGGATCTGCCAACGGCGCTGCTGCTGAGCGTGGTGGCATCGCTGTGTGCCTGTGGCGCGTCCGGCGTGGCGGGCGGCTCGCTGCTGCTGATCCCGCTGGCGTGCAATATGTTCGGCATCCCGAACGAAATCGCGATGCAGGTTGTGGCCGTCGGCTTTATCATCGGCGTACTGCAGGACTCCTGCGAAACGGCCCTGAACTCCTCTACCGACGTGCTGTTCACCGCAGCGGCCTGCCAGGCGGAAGACGCGCGTTTAGCGAAGAACGCCCTGCGCAGTTAAAAAGAAAAGCCCGGTGGCGGCTACGCCTTACCGGGCCTACAGGGTTTAGTAGGTCGGGTAAGCGCCAGCGCCACCCGACAAAGTACTTAAAGCGTCACACCGCTCTTAAAGATCGCCAGCTCGCGGAAGTCATTCTTCTCGTTGCAGGTCTGCCTGCCGTTGGCAAATTCCACAATCGCGTCCACGAACTCCGTCAGCAGCTGCGGCATCGCCTTGCCGTGGATAAGCTGCCCGGCATCAAAGTCAATCCAGTGTTTTTTCTTCGCCGCCAGCTCGCTGTTGGTGGCGATTTTCACCGTCGGCACAAAACCGCCGTACGGCGTACCGCGACCGGTACTGAACAGCACCATATGGCAGCCGGCACCCGCCAGCGCGCTGGTGGCAACGGCGTCATTACCCGGTGCGCTCAGCAGGTTCAGACCGTGGGTTTTCAGGCGCTCGCCGTAGCGCAGCACGTCAACCACCTGGCTTGCGCCCGCTTTCTGGGTGCAGCCCAGGGATTTCTCTTCGAGCGTAGTGATCCCGCCAGCTTTGTTACCCGGCGACGGGTTCTCATAAATCGGCTGATTGTGGGCGATGAAGTACTGCTTGAAGTCGTTCACCATGGTGACGGTCTTCTCAAACGTCGCTTCGTCGCGGCAGTGGCTCATCAGAATACGCTCTGCCCCGAACATTTCCGGCACCTCGGTCAGCACCGTCGTGCCGCCGTTGGCGATCACGTAGTCCGAGAAGCGGCCCAGCATCGGGTTAGCGGTAATGCCGGAGAGGCCATCGGACCCGCCGCACTCCAGACCAAACTTCAGCTCGCTCAGCTTGCCCGGCTCGCGCGTGTCCTGGCGCATCACCTCGTACAGCTGGTGCAGATGCTCCAGGCCCGCCTCCACTTCGTCATCCTGGTGCTGACACACCATAAAATGGACGCGCGAAGGATCGAACTCGCCCAGCGTGTCGCGGAAGGCGTCTACCTGATTGTTCTCGCAGCCCAGGCCAATCACCAGCACCGCGCCCGCGTTCGGGTGGCGCACCATGTTTTGCAGCATGGTGCGGGTGTTGATGTGGTCGTCGCCCAGCTGTGAACAGCCGTAGGTGTGGCTGAACAGATGCACCCCGTCGATGCCTTCGGCATCGCGAGTCTCTTTCAGAAAACGCGTCTGGATCTGACGCGCAATCCCGTTGACGCAGCCGACGGTTGGAAGGATCCACAGCTCGTTGCGGATCCCCACCTCGCCGTTGCCGCGGCGATAGATCTGCACCTCACGATCCGCCGCCTCCCGCGCTTGCGCAGGTAAATCAGGTTGATAGCTATACTCGTCCAGATCGCTCAGATTGGTGCGGGTATTGTGGGAATGAATATGTTCACCCGGCTCGATATCCGCCAGCGCATGCCCAATCGGAAGCCCGTACTTAACGACGTTCTCCCCGTTAGCGATGGGCTTCACGGCAAACTTATGTCCGCGACCGATCGCCTGACGCAGGGTGGTACTCTGGTTATCAACGGTCACCACGTCGCCTTCACCGAGATCCGTCAGCGCGACGGCAACGTTATCCAGCGAATGGATTTTGATGTATTGCATATCAACCTCAAACGGCCCTAGTTCAGTTCAATGGCGAAGTAGTCACGCGCATTGTTAAAGCAGATGTTTCTCACCATGTCGCCCAGCAGCTGGAGGTCCGCTGGCGCTTCGCCCGCGTGCACCCAGCGGCCAATCATCTGGCACAAAATGCGGCGGAAATATTCATGACGGGTATAGGACAGGAAGCTGCGGCTGTCGGTCAGCATGCCGACAAAGCGGCTCAGCAGGCCCAGCTGCGCGAGCTGCGTCATCTGACGCTCCATGCCGTCTTTCTGATCGTTAAACCACCAGCCGGAACCGAACTGCATTTTGCCCGGCATCCCTTCGCCCTGGAAGTTGCCAACCATGGTGCCCAGCACTTCGTTATCACGCGGGTTCAGGCAGTAAAGGATGGTTTTTGGCAGCAGGTTTTGTTCGTTCTGTTTGCTCAGCAGTTTTGACAGCTCTTCCGCCAGCGGACGATCGTTGATGGAGTCGAAGCCCACGTCCGCGCCCAGCAGTTTGAACTGGCGCTGGTTGTTATTGCGCAGCGCACCGATGTGGTACTGCTGCACCCAGCCGCGACGCGCGTATTCCGCACCGAGGAACACCAGTACCGCCGTTTTGAACTGCGCCACGTCGTGCTCGCTGAGCGATTCACCGGACAGGCGACGCGCCAGGATGCTGTCCAGCTCGGCCTCGCTTGATTCCGCGAACAGCACTACGTCCAGCGCGTGGTCAGAGACTTTACAGCCGTGCGCCGCGAAGTGATCCAGACGTTTGGTCAGCGCGGTTTGCAGGTCAGCGAAACGGCGAATATCGGTATCCGACACTTCTGCCAGCTTCGCCATGTAGTCGTTAAACGTGGCCTGCTCAATGTTGAAGGCTTTGTCCGGGCGCCAGCTTGGCAGCACTTTGATATCAAAAGAGGCGTCTTTGGCGACAACGGCATGATGCTCCAGAGAGTCAATCGGATCGTCGGTGGTACCCACCATCTTCACGTTCATCTGCTTCATGATGCCGCGCGCGGAGAAGTTCTCCTCCGCCAGCAGCGCATTGCAGCGATCCCAGATCTCATCGGCGGTCGCTGGGGAGAGCAGTTTGCCGGTGATGCCAAACGGACGGCGGAGCTCAAGGTGCGTCCAGTGATAGAGCGGGTTGCCGATGGTGTGCGGAACGGTCGCCGCCCAGGCGTCAAACTTCTCGCGGTCGGTCGCATCGCCGGTACACAGGCGCTCCGCGACGCCGTTGGTGCGCATGGCGCGCCATTTGTAGTGGTCACCCTTCAGCCAGATGTCATACAGGTTTTTGAAACGGTAATTTTCGGCAACCTGCTGCGGCGGCAAATGGCAGTGGTAGTCGAAAATCGGCTGGTCTTTAGCGTAGTCATGGTACAGGCGGCGAGCAAATTCGGTATCTAACAGAAAATCGTCGGTCATAAACGGCGTCATTATCGTCATCCTCATTACGGGAGCGTCAGAAAGCGTATGTTCATATGCTGCAAAGTTATCACACCAATTTCCACCGACCGAAGCTTTTTTCGTGAGTGAGATCAATAAACGTCAACAAATAAATTACCCTCAACGGAGTAAACCGTTCTGCATCCCGCGCCATTACTGGCTTTGTCCGCGACAATGAATGTCCCCACAAAGAATCATACATTTGTGATGTCACTCACCTTTTAAAGTTGTATGACAAGTTATCTTTTCGCCGTCGCAAACTATACGCCGACGGAATGCATTACCGATGTTTGATACATCGGGTTTAACGGTACGGATACCGACTTATGCACGCTTACTTATGGCAAGGTTCGGGCCGTTCCGGGACATGCTCCCGGCTACGCCCCTCCCGTTACACAACTGCTCCCGGAAACGGTTGAGAAGTTGCCGCGCCCAGGCGCGGACATAACATGACGATGAGGTTTTAGATGCGTAAAATTAAAGGGTTACGTTGGTATATGATCGCCCTGGTGACGTTAGGCACCGTGCTGGGCTACCTGACGCGTAACACCATAGCGGCGGCTGCGCCTACGCTAATGGAAGAGCTGCACATTTCGACCCAGCAATATTCCTACATCATCGCGGCCTACTCCGCGGCGTATACCATCATGCAGCCGGTTGCTGGCTATGTTCTGGATATTTTAGGCACCAAAATCGGCTATGCCTTCTTCGCCGTCACCTGGGCTATTTTCTGTGGCGCCACGGCGCTGGCAGGCAGCTGGGGCGGGCTCGCGCTGGCGCGTGGTGCAGTAGGTGCCGCCGAAGCCGCGATGATCCCGGCAGGGCTGAAGGCCAGCTCTGAGTGGTTCCCGGCGAAAGAGCGTTCCATTGCAGTCGGGTACTTTAACGTGGGTTCGTCGATTGGCGCGATGATTGCGCCGCCGCTGGTGGTGTGGGCTATCGTGATGCACAGCTGGCAGCTGGCGTTCATTATCTCAGGCGTGCTGAGCTTCGCGTGGGCCATGGCGTGGCTGATTTTCTACAAGCATCCGCGCGACCAGAAAAAACTGTCTGAAGAAGAGCGTGAATACATTATTGGCGGTCAGGAAGCGCAGCATCAGGTCAATAACGGCAAGAAAATGTCCGTCTGGCAGATCCTGGGAACCCGTCAGTTCTGGGGTATCGCCCTGCCGCGTTTCCTGGCTGAGCCGGCCTGGGGTACCTTCAACGCGTGGATCCCGCTGTTCATGTTTAAAGTGTACGGCTTTAACCTGAAAGAGATCGCCATGTTCGCCTGGATGCCCATGCTGTTCGCGGACCTGGGCTGTATCGTCGGCGGCTACCTGCCACCGCTGTTCCAGCGCTGGTTTGGTGTGAACCTGATTGTTTCCCGTAAGATGGTGGTGACCATGGGCGCGCTGCTGATGATTGGCCCGGGGATGATCGGCCTGTTCACCAGCCCGTATGTGGCCATTGCCCTGCTGTGCATCGGTGGATTTGCGCACCAGTCCCTGTCCGGCGCGCTGATTACGCTCTCGTCTGACGTCTTTGGCCGTAACGAAGTGGCGACCGCTAACGGCCTGACGGGTATGGCGGCGTGGACCGCGAGCACGATGTTCGCCCTGGTGGTCGGCGCGCTGGCGGACACCATCGGCTTTAGCCCGCTGTTCGCCGTGCTGGCCATCTTCGACCTGCTGGGCGCGGTGGTGATCTGGACGGTGCTGAAAAACAAATCCGCCGAGGAGCTGCAAAAAGAGACGGTTGGTAGCCCCGCGACGCAGAGCTAGCGTTGCTGTGCCGGGTGGCGGCTTCGCCTTACCCGTCCTAAAAACCCGTAGGCCCGTGCAAGCGAAGCGCCGCCGGGCATTTAAAGGCCGCTCAGTAGCGGCTTTTTTCATGGCAAAATCTGGAGAGTAGTACGCAAAAGTGGTATAACAAATCATCTGCCGTACCCTGCCTGGAGCGCATATGGAAATCACCGAACCACGTCGTTTATATCAACAGCTTGCTGCGGAGCTGAAAGATCGCATCGAGCAAGGGGTCTATCTTGTCGGTGATAAACTTCCCGCCGAGCGCTTCATAGCGGATGAAAAAAGCGTCAGCCGCACCGTGGTGCGCGAGGCGATCATCATGCTGGAAGTAGAAGGCTACGTTGAGGTACGCAAAGGCTCCGGCATTCACGTCATATCCAATTTGCCCAAGCACTCTCCCGTCGCGGACGAAAGTATGGAATTCGCCAGCTATGGTCCGTTCGAGCTGCTCCAGGCTCGCCAGCTCATCGAAAGCAATATTGCCGAATTCGCCGCGACGCAGGTGACCAAGCAGGACATCATGAAGCTGATGGAGATCCAGGAGAACGCGCGTAAGGAAAAATGTTTCCGCGATTCCGAGTGGGATCTGCAGTTCCACGTTCAGGTCGCTCTGGCAACCCAAAACACGGCGCTGGCGGCAATCGTTGAGAAAATGTGGACTCAGCGCGTTCACAACCCGTACTGGAAAAAACTGCACGACCACATCGATTCCCGTACCGTCGACAACTGGTGCGACGATCACGATCAAATCCTTAAGGCGCTGATTCGCAAAGATCCGCATGCCGCTAAGCTGGCGATGTGGCAGCACCTGGAAAACACCAAGCAGATGCTGTTCAATGAAACCAGCGATGACTTCGAATTCAACGCTGACCGCTATCTTTTTGCCGATAATCCGGTTGTTCATCTCGATACGGCGTCCAGTGCCGCAAAATAGCTGACGTTTCGGCTGGCAGGCGCTACGCTGCGCCTTCCGGCTTATATGGGTAAGCAAAACATATATAGTGTCAGCCTTTGTAAATCCCCTCGCTCACGTCTTGGGCTTACGCCAAAATCAATTCGCCCCTGCAAATTCTGTGACGCAGAACGTTGGGCTTTGTTACAATTGGATTCAATTCCTTATTTTGTAAGTTAGTGCTTGCTAACCAGCCAATTAACAGGGAACAGTGTTGGCCACACCGTAATGTGTCCGCGAGCGACCATAATGAAATCACAACAATGTCGCCGTGCTGTTTGTCCCGGATAACAGGCGTGACGTTAACCGATTTCCAGGAACACTGAATGGAACTTTTGACCCAACTACTGCATGCCCTCTGGGCGCAGGATTTTGAAACGCTGGCCAACCCTTCCATGATTGGCATGCTCTATTTCGTCTTGTTTATGATCCTGTTCCTTGAGAACGGTTTGCTGCCTGCTGCCTTCCTCCCCGGCGATAGTTTACTGGTGCTGGTTGGCGTGCTGTGTGCCAAAGGGGCGATGGCGTTCCCACAAACCATTTTATTACTGACCGTCGCCGCAAGCCTCGGTTGCTGGGTGAGCTATATCCAGGGAAGATGGCTGGGCAATACCCGGATCGTCCAGAACTGGCTCTCGCACCTGCCCGCCCATTACCACCAGCGGGCGCACCACCTTTTCCACAAGCACGGTCTTTCCGCGCTGCTGATTGGCCGCTTTATCGCCTTTGTTCGCACCCTGCTGCCCACCATTGCCGGCCTGTCGGGGCTGAGCAGCGCGCGCTTCCAGTTCTTTAACTGGATGAGCGGTCTGTTATGGGTGCTTATTCTGACGACGCTCGGCTATGCGTTGGGTAAAACGCCGGTCTTTATGAAATATGAAGACCAGCTGATGTCCTGCCTGATGCTGCTGCCTGTGGTGCTGCTGGTCTTCGGCCTGGTTGGCTCCCTGGTCGTCCTGTGGAAAAAGAAATACGGGGCCAAAGGCTGACGATGGTTATCTCACCGCTCGCTTTGCGCCGTTTTGCCTTTGCCGTGATTACGCTGGTGGTACTCAGCGCCCTGCTGCTGGCATGGCGCGCGCTTTCGCATCAGGAATCGACGCTGGCCATTCGCCCGATAAACCAGGGTGTCAGCGTGCCTGACGGTTTTTCCGTCTGGCATCATCTGGACGCGAACGGGATCCGCTTTAAGAGCATCACCCCGCAGGACGATGTTTTACTGATCAAGTTTGATTCCCGTGCGCAAAGTGCCGCCGCGAAAGTGGTTCTCGACCGTACGCTGCCGCACGGGTATATCATTGCTCAGCAGGAAGATGATAGCCAGCCTGCAGCCTGGCTCTCATTGATTCGCGATACGTCGCATCGGTTTGGATAACTTCCAGGATTCCGAATCTTTTCACTCACTTTGGTGATTCCCCCGTTTACTTACTATGCTTAAGTACGCGGAGCACCCCTCGAATGTACTCCGCATAACTTTGGATAGCGGCTTACGCCGCAGCACAATGGAAGGTTTCGATAATGAAATTCCGCATGACTCTGGCTCTGGCCCTTTTTTCTTTAAGCACAGCATCCTTCGCCAACTCTCTCTGTCAGGAGAAAGAACAGGATATTCAGCGTGAGATCGGTTATGCCGAAAAGCATAACAATCAGCATCGTGTTGATGGTCTTAAAAAAGCGCTCAGCGAAGTGAAAGCGAACTGTTCTGACAGCAAGCTGCGTGCCGACCACCAGAAAAAAATCGCTGAACAGAAGGACGAGATAGCCGAGCGCCGTCGCGACCTGCAGGAAGCGAAAGAGAAAGGGGATGCGGAAAAAATTGCGAAGCGCGAGAAGAAGCTGAAAGAAGCGCAGGACGACCTGAAAGCGCTGGAAGCTCGCGATTATTGAGTTAACGGAAATCTCAACAGGAGAGAGAATCATGTCAAAAGATACGACGTCTGAACATCTGCGCGCTGAACTGAAATCCCTGGCCGATACCCTTGAAGAGGTGCTGAACTCCTCGGCTGATAAATCGAAAGAAGAGGTCAGCAAGCTGCGCAGCAAGGCTGAGCAGGCGCTGAAAGAGAGCCGCTATCGTCTGGGTGAAACCGGTGATGCGCTGGCGAAACAGACCCGTGAAGCGGCCGCGCGCGCGGACGAATACGTGCGTGATAATCCATGGACGGGTGTAGGGATTGGTGCCGCAGTGGGCGTGGTACTGGGTGTCCTTCTGACGCGTCGTTGATATGGAAGATCCTCGTCACGCACAAGGGCCTGCTAACAACGTCCTCGGCATCGGCCAGCGTATTTTAACGACGCTGGTCGGGATTGCCGAAACGCGCGTCCGCCTGGCAGTGGTCGAGCTGGAAGAGGAGAAAGCGAACCTCTTCCAGATGCTGCTGATGCTCGGGCTAACCATGCTCTTCGCCGCGTTTGGTTTGATGAGCCTGATGGTGTTAATCATCTGGGCCATTGACCCGCAGTATCGTCTTAACGCAATGATTGCCACCACAGTCGTTCTGCTGGTCGCAGCCTTGATAGGCGGTATCTGGACGCTGCGTAAAGCGCGCAAGTCTACTTTCCTGCGCCATACGCGTCAGGAGCTGGCTAACGATCGCGCCCTGCTGGAGGATGACAAGCCGTGAGCGGTAAAGCCGAACGTCAAAAGCGAAAAGCGTACCTGCTAAGCCAGATCCAGCAGCAGCGGCTGGATCTGTCGGCGAGCCGCCGCGACTGGATTGACGCGACGCGACGGTTTGACCGGGGCTGGAACACCTTCCTGAGCCTGCGTTCATGGGCGCTGGTCGGCAGCAGCGTGATGGCTATCTGGACGGTTCGTCATCCAAATATGCTGATCCGCTGGGCGCGCCGTGGATTTGGTGCCTGGAGCGCCTGGCGTCTGGTGAAAGCCACGATTCGACAGCAGCAGCTGCGGTAATAAACGCAAAACGGTAACCCTGGTTACCGTTTTTTGTTTTTACACCCTCTCCCCGTGGGAGAGGGCTGGGGTGAGGGTACCAGCGCGCACGTTACCTTACTCAATATCTTTGAAGAAGATTGACAGTTTTCCTTGCTAACAATCGCCAACCGTCACGTTTATGATGCTCTCCATCGACAGCAACGACGCGGTATCTACCCGGAATTGCAGACAAATAACGTTCAGCCGCTGATGTGGTTTCCTGGAGAGTAAAATGAAAAAATTAGAAGATGTTGGTGTACTGGTAGCGCGTATTCTGATGCCAATTCTGTTCATCGTGGCTGGTTGGGGCAAAATCACCGGTTATGCGGGTACCCAGCAGTATATGGAAGCCATGGGCGTTCCGGGGTTCCTGCTGCCGCTGACCATTCTTCTTGAGTTCGGCGGCGGCCTGGCAGTGCTGTTCGGCTTCCTGACCCGCACCACCGCGCTGTTTACCGCAGGCTTCACCGTGCTGACGGCGTTCATCTTCCACAGCAACTTTGCGGAAGGCGTGAACTCCCTGATGTTCATGAAAAACCTGACCATCGCGGGTGGCTTCCTGCTGCTGGCCGTCACCGGTCCGGGCGCATACAGCATCGACCGCGTTCTGAATAAGAAATGGTAAGCACGCTATACTGAATAAACCCAAAGCGAGGAGACATCTCCTCGCTTTTGCTATCTGACGGAGGAGAAACAAATGGGACAACTCGTAGACGGCGTCTGGCAGGATGTCTGGTATGACACTCAATCCACCGGTGGACGCTTCAAGCGCTCTGTTTCGGCCTTCCGTAACTGGCTGACCGCCGACGGCGCACCTGGCCCAAGCGGCGAAGGCGGCTTCGCGGCGGAGAAAGATCGTTATCATCTTTATGTTTCCCTTGCCTGCCCGTGGGCACACCGCACGCTGATCGTGCGCAAGCTTAAAGGTCTTGAATCCTTGATTCCGGTTTCGGTGGTCAACCCGCTGATGCTGGAAAACGGCTGGACGTTCGACAGTGATTTCCCCGCCGCCACCGGCGACGATCTTTATCACCATGATTTCCTCTACCAGCTTTATCTGCGCGCAGACCCGCACTATACCGGGCGCGTGACCGTGCCGGTGCTGTGGGACAAGAAAAACCAGACGATTGTCAGCAATGAGTCTGCGGAAATCATCCGCATGTTCAATACCGCATTTGACGCGCACGGCGCCCGCGCCGGGGATTACTACCCGACGGAACTGCGCGATAAGATTGATGAGCTGAACGGCTGGATCTACGACAACGTCAACAACGGCGTCTACAAGGCTGGTTTCGCCACCAGCCAGGAAGCGTATGACGAAGCGGTCGGGAAGGTGTTTGAATCGCTGGAGCGTCTGGAGCAGATCCTGGGCCAGCATCGCTACCTGACGGGCGATCGCCTGACGGAAGCGGACATTCGCCTGTGGACCACGCTGGTGCGCTTTGATCCGGTCTATGTCACCCACTTTAAGTGCGATAAGCACCGCATCAGCGATTACCTGAACCTGCACGGCTTCCTGCGCGACCTCTACCAGATGCCGGGCATCGCCGAAACGGTCGACTTCGACCATATCCGCACCCACTATTACCGCAGCCATAAGACCATTAACCCGACGGGCATTATCTCCATCGGCCCGTGGCAGGACCTGGATGAACCGCACGGTCGCGACGTCCGTTTTGGATAATTATCAAGGGCATCAATGGATGCCCTTTTTTAATTCACATTCTCCATCTATCCTTACCTCGATCGCTTAGAAAACAAGTGATTGACTGACTAATGAGGCAAGGAAAATGGACTGGTATTTAAAAGTACTGCGCAACTACATTGGATTTGGTGGCCGCGCCCGCCGCAAAGAGTACTGGATGTTCATTCTGGTGAACTTCATCTTCGCGCTGGTGCTAAGCATCGTGGATAAAATTCTGGGCTGGGAGCGGGCTGGCGGTGAAGGCGTGCTGACCACCATTTATGGCCTGTTAGTCCTGCTGCCATCTTGGGCGGTTCTGTTCCGTCGACTGCACGACACCGATCGTTCAGCGTGGTGGTTATTGCTGCTGCTGATCCCGATCGTGGGCTGGATTGTGATTTTGATCTTCAACTGCCAGAGCGGCACGCCGGGCGAAAACCGCTTTGGTCCGGATCCTAAGATCGGCGCGTAAAATAACGCCCGGTGGCGCTTACGCTTACCGGGCCTACTCGTTTATTTATTATGGTGGGTGAAGAGTTTCGGTATTTCACGCAGGCACCACGACTTGGCTTCGCCCATGCTGTCGCGACGCCATGCCATAATAATGTCCACTTCGCTGGTGTACTCCGGGCTCACCACCCGCAGCCGCCCTTCCGCGATATCTTTTTCCACAAACGGGTACGGCATGGTCGCCACGCCAAGCCCTGCCAGCAGCGCCTGGCGTTTGTCTTCCAGTGAGGTCACTGTCAGACGAGGCTGTTTATCCAGCAGCTGCACCGTCAATACCGGACGCTCGCGCGCGGTATCCGCGACCGCTACCCCGCGATACTTCACGCGCGTCACTTCAGAGAGCGGCTCCGGCTCCTGGTGAATCGGGTGATTGGGTGCGGCAACATAGACGTTCATGACGCTGTAAAGCTTGCGCGAGTTGATTTCCGATGAGGAACGAAAGTGCATGTCCGGCGCAATGACGATATCCGCCCTGCCCGTCTCCAGACGTTCCCACGCCCCTGCCAGCACCTCGGTGATGATCGACAGCTGCGTATTGGCCTTCGCCGCCAGGCGATCCACCAGCGGGAACAGCGCTTCCGTCGGCACCAGCGCTTCGGTCACTAACGTCAGGTGGGTCTCCCAGCCGCGCGCCAGCGCTTCGGCGTCCGTCGTGAGCTTGTCCGCCGCTTCCAGCAGGACGCGGCCGCGCTCCAGCAGCATTCGGCCCACGTTGGTGAATTTTGTTCGATGACCGGAGCGGTCAAACAGCACCACGTCCAGCTCTTCTTCCAGCTTCTGCATGGTGTAGCTCAGCGCAGACGGAACGCGCCCCAGCTCATCTGCCGCCGCCGCAAAACTGCCGCGGCGGTCAATCGCGTCCATGACGCGAAGCGCCTCAAGCGTCAATGCTCTCTCTTTAGCCATCTCGTTCTCATTCAGGAAATTTGAACATACCGGGCAGAATATCTGGCTAACAATGAAGCGTCCATACCTTTACCATTGTTTTAGTGTAAAGAGAGGTCAAGTTTATGATTACGACAAGAACAGCTAAACAGTGCGGACAAGCCGATTTCGGTTGGCTGCAGGCCCGCTACACCTTTTCCTTTGGACACTACTTTGACCCTAAACTCCTTGGTTACGCGTCATTACGCGTGTTGAATCAGGAAGTGCTCGCCCCGGGCACCTCCTTCCAGCCGCGCACGTATCCGAAAGTCGATATCCTGAACCTGATCCTGGAAGGCGAGGCAGAATACCGCGATAGCGAGGGCAATCATGTCCAGGCAAAGGCTGGCGAAGCGCTGTTAATTTCCACGCAGCCGGGCATCAGCTACAGCGAGCACAACCTCAGCAAAGACAAAACGCTGACCCGCATGCAGCTGTGGCTGGACGCCTGCCCTGAGCGGGAAAATCCGCTGGTGCAGAAGATAGATTTAACGGGCGACGGGCAGCAGCTGATTGCATCACCCGACGGCAGCAAAGGCAGCCTGCAATTGCGTCAGCAGGTGTGGCTGCATCATATCGAGCTGAAGAAAGGTGAACAGGCTAGCTTCCAGCTTCATGGTCCGCGTGCCTATTTACAGTCTATTCACGGTACGGTGCATGCGGTGACGCACGCGGAAGAGAAAGAGGCGCTCACCTGCGGTGACGGGGCGTTTATTCGTGATGAAGCGCATATCACCCTGGTGGCGGATACGCCGCTGCGCGCGCTGCTGATTGATTTGCCGGTTTAAAGAATGTCCTCACCCTAACCCTCTCCCACAGGGCTGAGGAATCCCCACAAAATAATACCTGCACGGACAACCCCCTCTCCCTTGAGGGAGAGGGCTGGGGTGAGGGGGAACATACGGCTGTAGTGGTCATTCCGTTCACTTTATGTTCCTTGCTACTCTGTTACGACAATGCCGGTGAACGTGCCAGGGTGGCTCAATCGCCACCACCCTGGCGACCCGGGCTCCCGGCGGTAAATAGCCGCTTCGCG
>NZ_JAKLRZ010000007.1:0-277490 GCF_021892025.1 Enterobacter cloacae complex sp. ECC445
AGGGCGAGCGAAGCGAGTCAATCCCCCCCTCACCGCCATATTTGAAGAAGAGCTCGCATGAAAATGCGGGCTTTTTTCTTTTATATTCTTATAACCACGAAGGGGAACCCAGCGTTAACGGTTAGAGGCATAAAATGTAAAGAAATTGTTCGACATTTGATATAGCGTGTATAATTCACCTTAAATAACCCTATAATAAGTCGGATTTTTACTGGATTCAGAGAAAAATTTATGCGTAATACAAAAATGAAAATAATCAGTGCAGCGAATAACATTTTCAACGAATCCGGTTATGTCAGCCCGAGCATAGAAAAAATTGCTCAGGCGGGCGATGTTTCAAAAATGACTTTTTATAAATACTTCCCGGACAAAGAATCATTAATAACGGAAGTTCTCAGCATTCGAAAAACGGTTTTCTTAAGCGAAATTGCGCAGATAATCTCTACTGCCGCCACACCTCGCCTGAAGCTGAAAGGCATCTTTGATTATTATGCCTCCTGGATAGCCGGTCCCGATTTTAACGGATGTATGTTTTCACGTGCTGTAACAGAACTGGGGGCCACCTCCCCGCTTATTTTGCAGATTAACGATGAACTGAAAACCGATTTGGTCCAAACCATAACGGATGTGCTTAAAGAAGCGATAGAGCCAGAGCCAGCGGAGCGTCTCGCGCTAACGATCATGATTCTGATTGATGGCGCAATTATTGCCTCCCTCAGCCCCTCAATGACCCGCGAGTATCAGGCTATCGATCTGGCATGGATTGCTGCAAAATCGCTAATCCTTGCAGAGAACAAGGTCTTTTAAGAGACTTCCCGCAAGTAGACCGATGAGTATAGTTATTGCGTCACTTTATTAATGTTAAAAAATAACAACACACCACACCATATAAAAATTCAACAAAATCAATAGCATATAACTATATTCTTTAATTTTTTAACATTATAACAACTTTACTGTTGCGTATAGTTTTAGATGTGATAGCTTTTGCCTGTATCTCACATAGCAGGTTTAAACACACCATGAGCAATAGCAGGCGTTTCGACGCGCCCTTAAACGAAGTCGTTCTTCAGTTGGCGAATACCCCTAATCCCGCCGATCTTTTACAGCAGCAAGGCATTACAGAAGAGCAAACCCTGGATACCTGCCGTGCGCTCTCAGGCCAGGCATATTCCGAAGGTAATCTGCTCGCGCGCAAAGAACTTCAACATGCGCTTTTTATACTTAATAATCTCTCTCTTGCAGAACCGCAGTCCGCTGCGGCTGGAAACCAATATCATCCACTGCTGCTGGCATTAAAACAAGAAATTCAAACGCACTGGCTGTCTTATGAAATGAGCCGGGTGCCCAAAATAACGATCGGCAAAGGTGAAAACCTCTCACACCAGCTTATTGAACTCTGCCAGTCTCATCGCGCTTCCTGCCATCCGATTTTTGATTTTCTTGAATCTACGGCTTCCGTAGAACAGATGGATTATTTTTTCAAAAGTGACAGTGCGTTAAATATTCTGTTTTTTGATCTTGTTGCGCTAATGCTCCCGGGTTCTTTACCGCAAACAAGAGCAGAAATTTGTAAAAACCTCTGGGATGAGTCTGGCAATGGCGATCCAAATCGGACACATGTCGGTTTATATGAACATCTGTTAACACAACGTAATATATCTCTTCCAGACGATCGATTTACCAATCTTTATACCTGGCAAGGATATACAGGTTATAATGTGTTTATGTTGGGAGCGACCAATCGTCAGCATTATTATAAATCAATCGGCGCGATGGCCGTAACAGAGCTACTCGATCCTCCACAATATACAAAGCTTGTCAGAGGTATTAAGCGTCTGGGTATCAATGAAAAACATGCACTCTACTATACTGAACATATTGAAATTGACGTTGACCATGCCGACGGGTGGCTAAACAACGTTATTAAGCCATTGTTAATGAAAAAACCTGAAGCGGCGAATGATATTATGCTTGGCGCGATACTTCGCCTGCAGTCTTGCGCAGATTATTACGATGGGCTGCTGGATACAATAACTCAGTAACCGCAACACAGAATTACCTTATTTACAATTAATACCGAAGATAGTTCCTCTCGTGGGAACTATCTCTCCTTGTCATAAATAAAATTGTGCTATTGATTATTTGATGGTGGATTTATGAAGTATCTTGATGTTTATCTTAAGAAACTAAAACTCACTATAGCGCCGACCGCAGATATTGATTTTCTCACCCAACTGCATAATGCGCATTTTTATTCTATTCCCTTTGAAAATTTTGGAATGAAAGAAAATGCTGTGAAAAAACTCTCTTATGATGAGATTGCCAGCAACATAATGGTCAATCACAGGGGTGGAATCTGTTTTGAATTTGCATTATTGCTGGAAGCGCTGTTTAAACATGCGGGTATTGTTTTTCGTAAACGTTTAGCCAGAGTACTCATCCCCCATACCACGCCTGCCACACACCAGTTTTTTATTGTAACCCTTAATAACCAACAGTGGATTTTCGATATCGGTTTTGGCGCTAAAGGGCCACGGGCACCGATTTTGCTTTCTGAAGATTACACCCATCACCACGCCTTCCTCTCAACCAGAGTAAACCGCCATCCGGTCTTTGGCTGGGTGGTTTCAGTAAAAGAGATGAGTAAACCCGATGCCGTCTGGGAGGCAATCTACGCTTTCCACGATACGGACGCGCTGGAACCTGATATCCAAATGGCCCACTTTTATACCCTAAATCATCCCGAAAGCCTTCTTAACACAAATAAGGTGGCAAGCTTGCCTACACCGCAGGGCAGAATAAGCCTGCGCAATAATGTGTTCACCGAAGTAAAGGGGGTGACGTCCATCTCTGAGGAGATAACAAATAAAGAAAAACTGGCGGAGCTTCTCTTCTCACGATTCGGACTCAGTATTCCATCAGAACAACTCTCTTAAGGCGAAACACCCATGAAAACCACCTACCTCTTCGTTCCGGGCTACACAAACTCAGGGCCCGAGCACTGGCAGAGCTGGATAGAGCGTAAATACAGCAACGCTGTTCGCGTCCAGCAGGACGACTGGAATAATCCTTCACGATCCGAATGGATTGCCAGGCTTGACCGCACCATCGCCGAAACCGAAGGCGATATCGTATTGCTCGGACATAGCTGCGGTGCGGTTACCGTTGCCCAGTGGGCTACCTCTTGTGCCAGTAATAAAGTACGGGCGCTAATCCTCGTGGCACCGGCAGACGTAGACGCAGAAACCGCGTTAGAACCTTTAAAACAGCAGCGTCCTCTGCCTTCAACATCGCTGGGAATTCGCTCCCTGCTAATACACAGCGATAACGATGAACACCTCAGTGAAGATCGCGCGCGCGTTCTCGCACGGCAGTGGGGATGCGAAACCCGCATGATTCCGGGAGCAGGTCATCTGCATACCGCCGCGGGATACGGGCAATGGTCAGAGGGGGAACGTTTATTTGAGACATTCACCGGCGCTTTATTCATTGACGTTGCAAAAAGGGAAGTATGATGTTCGCTGATATAAAAAAATTCAGTTCCGCGGCGCGCAATTTTTTGATTGCTACCTTTCTGATGGGACTCAGTAATGGTATGTTCGACGCCGTTTATAACTTTTATCTCGAAGCGCGAGGCGTAGATAAAGCGGCGACAGGTCATATCTATGCCATCGCCATGGCAATGATGGCCGCCGCGGTGATTCCGCTGATTTACATCAGCAGGCGTGTTTCTCAAAAGCGTTTACTGCTGATTTCCGCTTTTATTTACAGCCTACCTTTTATTCTGCTACCCGTTCTCACCTCGGTATGGGGAAGTGCCATTACGTTAGGGCTTATTCTTTCCGGAATGATTGCCCTTCTGTCACTCGGGAATTCTCTGATGGGGTCGAATATTAACCCTGAAAGCAGAACTACGCTTTTCAGCTGCTTTTTTGTTGCCTATCTGGGTGCGGCGATGACAGGTTCAGTTATAGTCAGCGCGGTTACTCACTATTTGAATGGCGAAGCATTAGGTCACTATCAGGGAATTCTTGTTGCATCATTTGTGGCTTCCTTACTAATGATCTATTTTCGCATCAAATCGATTCAGGGTATCTCTGAACCTGAAAGTGACACCCGACGTATGGTGGAAAAAAAGGAGCTGGAGTGGTATAACTTTGCCGTGCTCTTTATCGCTGCAGCACTGCTTGGCGCATCCATTACGCTCATCTTTCGGTTCGTGAATATCGTATTTAATCTTGCGTACAGCATGAATATCAGCGAAATTTCATTAATAATGGGTGGAGACAAAATTGTCAGTATCATCGGTGCTCTGTTTGCCCCTTTACTGGTCAAGCGATTTTCACTAAAGCCCACTATTATTATTGCAGGAATATTAACGGCTGGCTGTCTGTACTCTCAGTCTTTGCATGTTCCCGTTTTAATTTTTATTGTACTCTATTTCCTGCGACTTCTTCTTAATTACTGTCTGATGCCCCTCCTGGATACGCTTGCGATAACCGGCTTCGCGAAAGAAAGAACGCTGTTATCAACAAGTATTCGTCAGCTCTCTTTTTATTTAGGCAGTGCGTTGTCAGCCATTCTATACGGCGATCTGCTGGATAAAGGTCACTGGGAGCAGACGCTGATGATTTCAGCGATGCTGGCCCTCACCGGCGCCCTCTTCATGAGCCTGATACGTGTAAAACACGAAAGCTAATATTATCACTTGTCATTAATCGGAGTATTTTATGACCGCTGATTTTGCCGTGCCCGATAGTCAGAATGTTGCGCTAATGCTCAATAAACTGTCGGCTCTCTGGAAAAACCGGGCAGCAGTTAATAAAGGCCCTTACGAATATACTGAACTCGAATTTGATCCAGATAAAAAAGATTTCAGCATGTCTTTGCTGCCCTTCAAAGAGCATGATGCCTGGCGAGAAGCACCTGACGATATCAAGGATCGTTGTCTGTCCTACGCATGGGGGATTTATAATCTCAAAACGATCTATATCGAATGCGATATTGTCACTCCCGCCTGTGAAGACATTATTAAGTGCCCGCCGGTTAATTCTCCGAATCGGGCATTATTGCAGGACGTTATGTCTGAAGCGCTGTTGGACGAAGCTCTGCACACGCGAATGTCATTGCTGGCGAGTAACTACATCTACGATCGGCGCAAGATTGAACCGCTGAATTACAGAGATTTTAACCTCATTGACTGGCGGCAAAAAACGCTGGCCGCGTGCAATGCAGACTGGCAAAGACGCCTTACCCGCTTCGCTATCGCCTGCGCCAGTGAGACGCTGATAACCGATTATCTTAAAGTGATGGCCACCGATAACAGTATCCAAAAAATCTGCCATGAGGTTACCCGGATTCACGCTGAAGACGAATGGAGCCACTCAAGCGTCTTTAGCTATGTTGCCTATGATATTGTCAGAGAGCTCGGCCAGAGCGAACGGAAATATCTCAGAGATACCATGCTCAGCACTGCCGAACTCTTTGCGAATAATGAACTCGGCGCGTGGGAGACGGCATTCCGTCTTGCAGGGATGCCTCACGCCCGAGACATTATTGCGGATACAGAAAGCTGTAATGAGATAAATATCTATCTCGACTCAGCGGAAACCGTCATTTCACGAATCGGTCTGTAATGACACGGTGAGAAAAAATGAAACTGATTTGTGCTGAATCAACATTTTTAACGCAACGTATCAGAATGTTCAGGCTGATCCCCGTTGATAAAGACGTGTCCCGGGAAAAAGATATTTATCCCGGACAATACTTAAACTTCCTTTTCAGGGATACATCTGGTGCTTCTTTGCATCGCTGTTATACGGTAGTGAACAGCGAAAAAGGAGAATACTATGACGTTATTATTGAAGATAAAGGTGAGGGTCATGCATCTGCAACGCTTTCCCGACTGTTGCTGAATAAAAAAGAAGTAGAGGTTACAGAACATGGCGGGGAGATAACGTTTAATACCCTACGTGATAAAACAAACGTGTTACTGATGGCAAATGGTATAGGCATCACGCTTCCTCTCGCATTACTACGTGAAAGCTTCAGACATTATGGATACACCGTAGCCCAAAAAAATGTTGTATTACAATTAAGCTGTACAGATCTGAAGTCCATGCCCTGCCTTAATGAGTTGCTTGATCTTCATCTGCGCAGCAACTGGTTCACGCTACGGATAAACGTCACCCGCGCCTCGCCGATCAGGCACAGCGAATTTGTTAATTCAGGCCGCATTGAGGTGGGTCGGGACGTGAAAGGCGTTATTCCTGATATCGCCATAATCTGTGGTAGCGTCGGTTTTGCACAAACGATGATGACCGCGCTCCAGCAACACTTTCCGAAGACAACCATCGCCGTTGAAGCATTTAGCAGCGCACCAGCGTTGAAGCTAAGTGACAGCGAACCGGTGATTTCCCCCGCTCGCCTCACTGTGCAAAACATGGACCGGGAAATCAACGTAACGGCGGGCGCAACGGTTCTTGAGAACCTTATGCAGCACGGCATTCCCATCAGGAATATGTGTCGTTCAGGAATATGCGGCAGCTGTAAATTCCGTCTGATCGGCGGCGAAGTACAAACTGTTCCCGATTTCTGTTTGTCGACAAAAGACCACCAGGAAAATATTCATCTCGCCTGCTGCTCTTACTCCGAGAAAGATATTGTTATTGAGACTCTCTGAATTCATTAAGCCAAGGATATAAAATGCAGAATAAAACAGTTCTGGTTGTTGACCCTTTTTCCAGTGGCGCAGCCTATGCCAACCGCATAAAAACACTCTACGGATACAATGTCATTGCGCTGATTACCAATAATCAACTTCCCTCTGCGGTGATGGCAACATTTCGTCAGGAAGATTATAGCAAGGTCTTTTACAGTCGTGATTTCGATGAAACCGTTCAGCTCATTGAGCGGGCTCTCGGTCATGCGCCAGACTTTATCGTCTGTGGCTCAGAGCCGGGTGTCGCGGTTTTCGACAAACTGTGCAGCCACTGGAATCTTTTACCTAACGTACCGGAAAAGAGTCTTGCACGACGCGATAAATATCTGATGCAGCGACAACTCATGCAGGACGGCATCCGCTATATTCCGCACCATAAATCCGGTAGCCTCGATGAGATCCTGCAATGGTGTGCAACTCACCCATTTGATGAATATGTGGTTAAACCCGTCTGTTCTTTTGGTACGGAAGGCGTTTTCTTCTGCAAAACTATCTCAGACGTTAAAAAAGCATTCCATGCGCTGATCGATACGCGCGATTATTCAGGAAATAAAAATGCGGAACTGCTGATCGAGCAGAGAATTGACGGTACTGAATATGTTGTGGATGCGGTGAGCAGCCAGGGCGAACATTTTATTGTTAACCTGTTTAAATATATTAAACACGAAATCAACGGGGTTCCTATCTATCAACAAATGATCGCTGAACCGGTTGATGCTCACCCAGAGCTTGTTAGCTATGTCAAAACGGTATTGACTTCACTCGGCATTCGTCATGGTACGTCCCACAACGAGGTAATCCTCTCTGACGAGGGGCCGGTTTTGGTTGAGTCAGGAGCACGAATGCATGGCGGGCTGGGTCCACGTCTCGTTGAAGCCTGTAATTCTCACTCTCTGATCGATTTAAGTCTGCTCGTGCGGATCTCGCCGCGCGAATTCGCCGATAAAACAGCGCTTCAACCGGTGCTAAAGCAGTACGCTGCAGAGTATTTTCTTACCTCTAAGCATGCCGGGACCGTTAAGTCAGTGGAGATCGAATCTCGTTGTAATTCGCTAGAAAGTTATGGCTTTACGGTATGCAAATACAACGCGGGCGATTATCTGGAAAAGACGGTCGACTTAGTCACCTCCTACGGTAGGGTTGTCTTGTTTCATTCCGATCTGGCTCAGCTGGAACGTGATGCTAAGGCAATCACGGGGATGGAAGAAACAGGCATGTTCATGGTGCTTGAAGGCGATTATCTTCCAGCGTAACTGCCTGAAAAGCGTAAGGCCCGGTCTCCCGGGCCTTACGCACGTCTGCACACTTAATAATAGGCTTGCAGCGTCCGCTGACACAGCGCCGAGCGCACGCAGTCCTCTTTCGTGAAGCGTACCACCCCAATCATCTCATCTTCCTCAAAACGTGACATGGCGTCGCTCAGCCCGGACTTCACGCCGGACGGCAGGTCGCACTGGGTGATGTCGCCGTTAACGATAACCGTCACGTTTTCCCCGAGGCGCGTTAAAAACATCTTCATTTGCGCAGCGGTCACGTTCTGAGCCTCGTCAAGAATGACGACCGCATTTTCAAATGTACGTCCGCGCATGTAGGCGAACGGCGCGATTTCCACCTTGCCAATCTCTGGTCGCAGGCAGTACTGCATGAAGGATGCGCCCAGCCGCTTCACCAGCACGTCATAGACGGGCCTGAAGTACGGGGCAAACTTCTCCGAAATATCGCCGGGCAGGAAGCCGAGATCTTCATCCGCCTGCAGTACCGGACGGGTAACAATAATGCGCTCCACGTCCTTATGAATCAGCGCTTCCGCCGCTTTGGCCGCACTGATCCAGGTTTTCCCGCATCCGGCTTCACCGGTTGCAAAGATGAGCTGTTTACTCTCGATAGCATTCAGGTAGTGCGCCTGAGCCTCATTGCGCGCCACAATTGGAGAATTATCACGGCTGTCTCGGGCCATGCCAATTGCTTCTACGCCACTCATCTGCACAAGCGAGGTGACCGATTCTTCTTCACGCTGTTTATGGCTACGTGAATCCCGTCTCAGCACACGTTTTGCTTCGCGACGAGCTTTGATCACTGCTTTTTGTCTTCCCATGGATAGCACCTTGAGTTGTTGGTATTCATCACACGCGCCAGCGTTGGCGCGATTATGCGCACGAACATCAGAGGGTTGGCTTCCTTGTAAGCCATTGCTTGCACTATCGGATGACGATACGGAACAGCTACGCGCACCGTTCAGCACGTCGGTCGAATCAGATTCTTGAGGGAGGGGGGAAAATTGAGTGGTGAGGAAATCGCTGCCGGAGTCTGAGCCTCCGCGCCGGGTGCTGCGGTTGTTATGTTTACCTTGTCCAGTACAGGACGCAACCATACGCGATCTCCATAGTGATTCAGCATCACTGCCGGGAACTACCGCTGTCTTATCTTAAGTACATCAGGAGTTATCATAAATGCAACATTTATTTTACCTTGATGCAACTTTTAAGACTACTCCTGCAGCGAATTCAGTCTCATATAGGAATATTACAGAAATATAACAACAAGATAGTCATAGGAAAAAATAATGTCCCCGCGAACGATTGCGGGGACGATTATCAGGCTTCAATAAGACCCTGAGCCAGATACGCGTTGCTGTCGCGCACGCCCGGCAGGGCAAAGAAATAGCCGCCGCCGATAGGCTTAATGTACTCTTCCAGCGTTTCGCCGTTGAGCCGCTTCTGCACGGTCAGGAAGCCTTTTTCCAGATCGTGCTGATAGCAGACGAACAGCAGCCCCATATCGAGCTGGCCGGAGTTGGTCACGCCGAGCGAGTAGCTGTATCCCCGACGCATCATCAGGCTCGACTGCGTCTCTTTGGTGCGCGGATTGGCCAGACGAATATGGCTGTCCAGCGCAATTACATCGCCATTGGGATCGCGGGCGTAGTCAGGCACATCATGCTCGTTCTTCATGCCGAGCGGAGCCCCGCTTTGCTTATCCCGACCAAAGATTGTCTGCTGCTCCTTGAGCGGCGTGCGGTCCCAGAACTCCACGTGGAACTGAATAATCCGCACCGCCTGATAGCTTCCACCGACCGCCCATGCCGGTTCGCCCTGGTCGGCCGTGACCCACACCACCTCCTTCATGAGCGCGCCATCGTGGCTGTCCGGGTTGGCCGTACCGTCCTTAAAGCCCAACAGGTTCACCGGGGTCTCTTTCCCTTTGCTGCGGGCGGCGTGGTCCGAGATAAACCCTTCCCGCTTCCAGCGCACGCTGAGCAAATCCGGCGTGTGCTTGATGATGTCGCGCAGGGCGTGGATCACCGTGTCCTGGGTATTGGCGCAAATCTGCAGGAGCAGGTCGCCGTGGCACAGCGCCGCGTCGAGGGAATCATTCGGGAAGCGCGTCATTTTTTGCAGCGCTTCCGGCTTCTGCTTAGCCAGCCCGTAGCGCGCATCAAACAGCGATTCACCCAGCGAAACGGTAATGGTCAGGTTATCCGGGGCGATAAATGGCCCCAGAATGCCGGAGTCCATCGGCGGCAGGCGCGGGTTCGGCGTATCCGGTGCCGGTCCCCCGGCGGTAAGAAACGCGATGCGCGTCGTCAGCAGGCGGAACAGGCGTTCCAGATCGGCCTTATCGCTGGCCAGCGAATCAAAGGCCACCAGCATCATCGACGCCTGCTGCGGCGTCAGAATACCCGCCTGGTGCTCGCCGTAAAACGGCTGCGTCTCCATGCGGGCATTGGGTGACAGCGTGCCGGGCGCGCTTTGCGGTTTCGCCGCGTGCGCCACCGGACAGCCACCGGCCAGAGCAAGCGCGCCGCCCAGCGCCCCTACCCCTTTTAACAACCGACGACGAGAAGGTTCTACCTCGTCGAACTTGCCATTCTTGTTCATCGTGCTTAGTCCAGACCCAGTACGCCGCGCAGCAGGGAGAGATCTTCCGCCAGGGCGGTAATCGGGCCTTTCAGCGCGTTACGGTCCGCGTCGGTCAGCTTATCGTAAGTTTCAAACCCGTCTTTGGTACGGTACTTCGCCAGAATGGTATCGACTTTTTTGAAGTTAGCGTCCACCTTGGCCAGCAGTTCGCCGTTCTCTTTCTGCAGCTGAGGGCGCAGCAGTTCGACAATTTTCTGCGCGCCGTCGACGTTGGCCTGGAAGTCCCACAGATCGGTGTGGCTGTAGCGATCCTCTTCACCGCTGATTTTGCTCGCGGCCACTTCTTCAATCAGACCGGCCGCGCCGCCCACCACTTTTGACGGCGGGAAGGCCAGCTCGCTGATGCGCTTTTGCAGCTCCAGCACGTCGCCGTTCAGCTGCTCGGCGTATTTCTCCATCCCTTTGGTGGAGCCGTCGCCAAACAGGGCTTTTTCCAGACGGTGGAAGCCGGTGAATTTCGGATCGGCGGCCTTCTGCTCGTAGTCGTCTTCGCGGGCGTCAATGCTGCCGTCAAGGTCAGAGAACAGCTCGGCAATCGGCTCGATGCGCTCGTAGTGCTGACGGGTTGGCGCGTAGAGGGATTTCGCCTTTTCGATATCCCCGGCCTTCACCGCATCGGTAAAGGCTTTGGTGCCCGCCACCAGATCCGCCGTCTCTTGGGTAACGTATGCCTTATAAGCGGTAATCGCGTCGCCCAGGCTGAGCACCGCAGCGCCTTTCGCCGCATCGGCCGTCGCTTCACCTTTGACGATCAGCTTACCCTTAGGGTTAGTCAGCAGGCCGCAGGTCATCTCGTACTCGCCCGGCTGCAGGTTGGCGGTCATCTTCTGGCTGAAGCCAGGGGCGATATTTTCACGCTCTTCCACCACCAGAACGCCTTTCAGGATCTCCCACTCCAGCGCCTTCTGGCTGTGGTTCTGAATAATAAACTGGGTTTTTCCGCTGTTCACCGTGAGGGTCATCGGCTCACACTGCTTGTCGTTGACGGTGACCTTAACCTGTGGAACATCCGCGCCCCAGGCGGAGAATGCAGAAGCGAACAGCGCGGCAATGCCTGCGCATAACGCACTACGACGGAACTGAATTGCCATGACTCTTCCCTTTAAAAGTATGTTGTTACTCAATCAAAGATTACGGCGCAACGCGCGACGCCTGCGTGCCGGTACGCGGCGGCATTGCGAACAGCACCAGCGCCGGAACCAGATAAATAAAGTACATCGCCACTTCGCTGACGCTCGGCGTTTCCTGATAGCCGAAGATGCCTTCGAGCAGGGTGCCGGTCAGGGAGTGCGTGGAGAGCACGTTGCTGAGGTCGAACGCCACGTCCTGGAAATGATTCCACAGGCCCGCTTCGTGGAAGGCGCGGATCGCCCCTGCCGCCAGCCCGGCCGCCACCAGCAGAATAAACAGGCTGGTCCACTTGAAGAACGCGCCCAGGTTCAGGCGAATACCGCCCCAGTACAGCAGGAAACCGAGCACCACCGCCGTGGCAAGACCCAGCACGGCGCCCAGCGGGGGCCAGATCCCCACATCCTGCTGAAACGCCGCCAGCAGGAAGAAAACGGACTCCAGCCCTTCGCGCGCCACGGCGAAAAAGACCATCATAATGAGCGCCCAGCCGTGGTTATTGCCCTTCTGCAGCGCGTTATCCACCGCCTGCTCCAGCTGCACCTTCACGTTACGCGAGACCTTACGCATCCAGAACACCATCCAGGTGAGGATGACGACCGCAATCACGGCGACAATCCCCTCAAACAGCTCCTGCTCCTTCTGCGGGAACTCGCCGGTGGTTTCGTTGATGAGGACACCTAAGCCCAGGCAGAGCGCCGCGGCAAGGAATACGCCAATCCACATGACGCCAATCCAGCGTCCGCGCTGGGTTCGCTTCAGATAACTGGCGATGAGGCTCACGATGAGGGCAGCTTCAAGCCCTTCACGTAACATAATGAGAAATGGAACAAACATGCCGACACCTTAAATGTTTATCGCGGTCAACTGATGCAAAGAAAGGTAAATTCTTGTGATAGTGATTATCATTACGCCAGAAAGAAACACAAGCGAAATGTGTGGTGTTTTGATGACGAGTTGTAAACGCCAAGCGTGATAATAGTTACCTGCGTAACGTTCAGGTTTATAAGTTATAGCGAAAATGCCCATTTACGGTTAATCAGCGCTGTGGCTAAATATCCGCCTCGAAAACCAAGTGAAAATAAACCATGTTTAAGATTGTCCATTTCCTGCTGGCGCTGGTCATTATTCTTGCGCTGGCCTGGCTGGTGAGTTTCGACCGCCGAAAAATTCGCATTCGTTATGTTTTACAGCTGATTGTCATTGAAATTGCCCTGGCGTTCTTTTTCCTGCACGCCGAAAGCGGCTTATTCCTGATTAAATACGTCTCGGGATTTTTTGAGTCACTGCTCAAATTTGCTGGCGAAGGGACTAATTTCGTCTTTGGCGGTATGGGAGAAAAAGGGCTGGCGTTCATTTTCCTCGGCGTACTTTGCCCGATTATTTTTATTTCCGCGCTGATCGGTATTCTTCAGCACTGGCGGATCCTGCCGATTTTTATTCGGGCCATCGGTACGCTGCTGTCGAAAGTGAACGGTATGGGCAAGCTGGAATCGTTTAACGCGATGAGCTCGCTGATCCTCGGCCAGTCGGAAAACTTCATTGCCTACAAGGGCGTGATGGGCGATCTCTCCTCGCGTCGCCTGTTCACCATGGCGGCCACGGCCATGTCGACGGTTTCCCTGTCGATTGTCGGGGCGTATATGACCATGCTCGACGCCAAATTCGTCGTCGCGGCGCTGATTTTAAACATGTTCAGCACCTTTATTATTCTCTCCGTCATCAACCCGGCGCGCCCGGAAGCGGAGCCGGAGGTTAAGCTGGAAAAACTGCACGAATCCCAGAGCTTCTTCGAAATGCTCGGCGAGTATATTCTGGCCGGTTTTAAGGTGGCGATGATTATTCTGGCGATGCTGATCGGCTTTATCGCGCTTATTAGCGCCGTCAACGCCCTCTTCTCCAGCGTATTTGGCATGAGCTTCCAGCAGATCCTGGGCTATGTATTTTATCCCCTGGCGTGGCTGGTGGGTATTCCGCTGAGCGATGCCCTAAACGCGGGCAGTATTATGGCGACCAAGCTGGTGGCGAATGAGTTTGTGGCGATGATCGAGCTGCAAAAAATCGCGCACCAGATGTCCCCGCGCGGGCTGGGCATTTTGTCCGTCTTCCTGGTGTCGTTCGCGAACTTCGCGTCCATCGGCATCGTGGCCGGGGCGATTAAGGGCCTGAACGAGCAGCAGGGTAACGTGGTATCGCGCTTTGGCCTGCGTCTGGTCTACGGCGCGACGCTGGTGAGCCTGCTGTCGGCGAGCTTTGCGGGGCTGGTGCTCTGATGTATTGCCGGGTGGCGCTGCGTTTACCCGGCCTACAAAACAACAACGGCGGGTTATCCCGCCGTTTTTATTAAAACTGCACGCACACCGGCTGATCGACCCGCATCACCGACTCCTGCGCGAAGCGTGACTTATAAATCCCGCGTAACGCCTCGATGTTCTTCTCGCTCTGCGCATCTTTTCCGTGGATCAGCATCAGCGCTTTGCTCGGCTCGCGCGCCACTTTTCCGTCGTTCCCCAGCCACTGCCCCCGGGCATCAAATACCGTTAAGCCATCGCGAAAGCGCGGCGTCACGTCCAGGTCAACAAACTGCTGCCACTCGTTGGGGGTAATCTGCGCCCCGGCAGGACGGTTTAAGCCGAAATAGAGCGTGGTTTGCTGCATCTGGTTATCCGCTTTGCAGGTTTCAACCGTAGCGTGCTGCGACGGTACGGTGCATCCTGCCAGCAGCAATAATGCCCCTGCCATTAACCCTGTTTTGATTGTCATGCTTCGCTATCCTCATTGTTATAAGCACAGCGATATCAACGTAAATTGCAGAATTTAGCAAGAGAGGTTTATCCCCTCTCTCCTTTGGAGAGAGGGTTAGGGTGAGGGGGTGGATTATTCAGGCTGCAGCTTAGACGGCGGCGCGGAGTGGTAGTGCGCGTCTGCTTCAGCAAAGCGCTTCTGCATGGAGGCAGACGGGGCTTTACCCAGCAGGCTGAAGACCACGATGCCGATGCTACCGAAGATGAAGCCCGGAATGATTTCGTACAGGCCCAGCCACGCGAACTGCTTCCAGACGATGACGGTCACCGCGCCGATGATCATCCCCGCCAGCGCGCCGTTGCGGGTCATGCGTGACCACATGACGGAGAACAGCACCACCGGACCAAACGCCGCACCAAAGCCCGCCCACGCGTAGCTCACGAGGCCCAGCACGCGGTTTTCCGGGTTGGCCGCCAGGGCAATCGCCACCAGCGCCACCACCAGCACCATAAAGCGCCCGACCCACACCAGCTCTTTCTGGCTCGCGTTCTTGCGCAGAAAGGCTTTGTAGAGGTCTTCGGTAATCGCGCTGGAGCAAACCAGCAGCTGGCAGCTCAGGGTAGACATCACCGCCGCCAGGATCGCGGAGAGCAGGATGCCGGCAATCCACGGGTTAAACAGAATCTGCGCCAGCTCGATGAACACGCGCTCCGCGTTCTGGTTCACCGCGCCCGCCTGGGCCGGGTTGTTGTTGAAGTAGGCAATACCGAAGAAGCCGACCGCACACGCCCCCGCCAGACACAGGATCATCCACGTCATGCTGATGCGGCGCGCGTGAACGATAGTGTGGTGAGAATCCGCCGCCATAAAGCGCGCCAGAATGTGCGGCTGGCCGAAGTAGCCCAGACCCCAGCCCATCAGCGACACGATGGCCACGAAGTTGAGGCCTTTCAGCATGTCGACGTTTTCGATGCTCTTCTGCTTGATCACTTCCAGCGATTCGCCAAAGCCGCCAACGGTGAAAATCACAATCACCGGGGTCAGGATCAGGGCAAAGATCATCAGGCTCGCCTGCACGGTGTCGGTCCAGCTTACCGCCAGGAATCCGCCCACGAAGGTATACAGGATAGTCGCCGCCGCACCGGCCCACAGGGCGGTTTCATAGCTCATGCCGAAGGTGCTTTCGAACAGACGCGCGCCCGCCACGATGCCGGAGGCGCAGTAGATGGTGAAGAACAGCAGGATAACCACCGCCGAGATGATGCGCAGGATGCGGCTGTTATCTTCAAAGCGTCCGGTGAAGTAGTCCGGCAGCGTCAGGGCGTTATTATTGGCCTCGGTGTGCACGCGCAGGCGGCCTGCCACCAGCTTCCAGTTGATCCACGCGCCCACGGTCAGACCGATGGCGATCCAGCTTTCCGAGATACCGGAGATGAAAATCGCGCCCGGCAGGCCCATCAGCAGCCAGCCGCTCATGTCCGATGCGCCCGCAGACAGCGCGGTCACCATCGGGCCTAAGCTGCGTCCGCCCAGAATGTAGTCGTCAAAGTTTTTCGTTGAACGCCACGCCAAAAACCCTATCAGGATCATGCCAAAAATATAAACGAGAAATGTCACCAGCATCGGTGTGCTAATAGCCATGCAAATTCTCCAAAAGTGTCGAGCGACAGCCGTCCGGGCTGCCTTGTTATATGATCACCGGAACGTGGTGACGGTATCTTGTGTTTCGATGAGGCGCGCTATCCTGCCGTATGCGCCTCCCGCTGACAAACGATTTAACACTGCATTTACATCAAATTCATCCCCGGTTTGATACGAGTTTCCTATAGGTTGCACTTGCTCACGCTTTTACGGGTTGCACCTTTTAAAACTGTTAACTCCCGCATAAAAACTGACTTCCGGCAAAACCGTCAGCGCGTTTTTCCAGCTAACCATTCGTTAACAATCCATTCATTTTCTGGGTTGCAAACCAGGTCACATTTAACACGGTTGCACAAAGTTGCAACATGGTGGATATTTCACGCTAACGACCAAATACGATAAAAGCACAACAGGAGCTTTGGCATGGGTATGACCACCATGGGGGTGAAGCTGGATGACGCCACCCGCGAACGGATTAAGACCGCAGCAACCCGCATTGACCGCACGCCGCACTGGTTAATTAAGCAGGCGATTTTTAACTATCTCGAAAGGCTCGAGAGCGACGAGGGCCTGCCGGAGCTGCCTGCCCTGCTGGCCGGTGCGGCCAATGAAAGCGAGGAAGCGCCCGCCGCTGGCGACGAGAGCCATCAGCCGTTCCTCGAGTTTGCCGAGCAGATCCTGCCGCAGTCCGTCAGCCGCGCCGCCATTACCGGCGCCTACCGCCGTGCCGAAACCGACGCCGTGCCGATGCTGCTGGAGCAGGCCCGCCTGCCGGAAGCCATTGCGGCCCGGGCCCACGGCCTGGCCTATCAGTTAGCCGACAAGCTGCGCAACCAGAAAACCGCCACCGGCCGCGCCGGGATGGTTCAGGGGCTGCTGCAGGAATTTTCCCTCTCCTCACAGGAAGGCGTGGCGCTGATGTGCCTGGCGGAAGCGCTGCTGCGTATTCCGGATAAAGCCACCCGCGACGCGCTGATCCGCGACAAGATCAGCAACGGCAACTGGCATTCGCACATTGGCCGCAGCCCGTCGCTGTTCGTCAACGCGGCGACCTGGGGCCTGCTGTTTACCGGCAAGCTGGTGTCGACCCATAACGAAGCTAACCTCTCCCGCTCCCTGAACCGCATCATCGGCAAGAGCGGCGAACCGCTGATCCGCAAAGGCGTGGACATGGCGATGCGCCTGATGGGCGAGCAGTTCGTCACCGGAGAAACCATTGCCGAAGCGCTGGCGAACGCCCGCAAGCTGGAAGACAAAGGCTTCCGCTACTCGTACGACATGCTCGGTGAAGCAGCCCTGACCGCCGCCGACGCGCAGGCCTACATGGTCTCTTACCAGCAGGCGATCCACGCCATCGGTAAAGCCTCCAACGGCCGCGGCATTTATGAAGGCCCGGGCATCTCCATTAAGCTCTCCGCCCTGCACCCGCGCTACAGCCGCGCGCAGTACGATCGGGTAATGGAGGAGCTTTACCCGCGCCTGAAGTCCCTGACCCTGCTGGCGCGCCAGTATGATATCGGCATTAACATCGACGCCGAAGAGGCCGACCGTCTGGAGATCTCCCTCGATCTGCTGGAAAAGCTGTGCTTCGAGCCAGAGCTGGCGGGCTGGAACGGCATTGGCTTCGTTATCCAGGCCTACCAGAAGCGCTGCCCGTTCGTTATTGACTATCTGATCGACCTGGCCAGCCGCAGCCGCCGTCGCCTGATGATCCGTCTGGTCAAGGGCGCTTACTGGGACAGCGAAATCAAGCGCGCCCAGATGGAAGGGCTGGAAGGCTATCCGGTCTATACCCGCAAGGTTTACACCGACGTCTCTTACCTCGCCTGCGCGAAAAAGCTGCTCGGCGTGCCGAACCTGATCTACCCGCAGTTCGCTACCCACAACGCCCACACCCTGGCGGCGATCTACAGCCTGGCCGGGCAGAACTACTATCCGGGCCAGTACGAGTTCCAGTGCCTGCACGGCATGGGCGAACCGCTGTACGAGCAGGTGACCGGTAAGGTGGCGGACGGCAAGCTGAACCGCCCGTGCCGTATCTATGCCCCGGTAGGCACCCACGAAACCCTGCTGGCGTACCTGGTGCGTCGCCTGCTGGAAAACGGCGCGAACACCTCCTTCGTGAACCGCATCGCCGACACCACCCTGCCGCTCGACGAGCTGGTGGCCGACCCGGTGCAGGCCGTTGAGAAGATGGCGGCGCAGGAAGGCCAGATTGGCCTGCCGCATCCGAAGATTGCCCTGCCGCGCGAGCTGTATGGCGCAGGCCGCGTCAACTCGGCGGGTCTGGACCTCGCCAACGAACACCGTCTGGCGTCCCTCTCCTCTGCCCTGCTCAACAGCGCCTTGCAGAAATGGCAGGCGAAGCCGATCCTCGAGCAGTCCGTTGAGGACGGCGACATGCAGCCGGTCTTTAACCCGGCAGAGCCAAAAGACATCGTCGGCTACGTGCGGGAAGCCACCGACGCGGAAGTGGAACAGGCCCTGGACAGCGCGGTGAATAACGCCCCAATCTGGTTCGCCACCCCGCCGCAGGAGCGCGCCGCCATTCTGGAACGCGCCGCGGTGCTGATGGAAGACCAGATGCAACAGCTTATCGGCATTCTGGTGCGCGAGGCGGGTAAAACCTTCAGCAACGCCATCGCCGAAGTGCGCGAGGCCGTGGACTTCCTGCATTATTACGCGGGCCAGGTTCGCGACGACTTCGATAACGAAACCCACCGTCCGCTGGGACCGGTCGTCTGTATCAGCCCGTGGAACTTCCCGCTGGCGATTTTCACCGGCCAGATTGCCGCCGCCCTGGCCGCAGGCAACAGCGTGCTGGCGAAACCGGCAGAGCAGACCCCGCTGATTGCCGCGCAGGGCATCAACATTCTTCTGGAAGCGGGCGTACCGGCGGGCGTGGTTCATCTGCTGCCGGGCCGCGGTGAAACCGTGGGTGCCAGACTGACCTCCGATAACCGCGTGCGCGGCGTGATGTTTACCGGCTCGACCGAAGTGGCCACTCTGCTGCAGCGCAACATTGCCACCCGCC
Organism: Enterobacter cloacae complex sp. ECC445; assembly: GCF_021892025.1. Taxonomy (NCBI): domain Bacteria; kingdom Pseudomonadati; phylum Pseudomonadota; class Gammaproteobacteria; order Enterobacterales; family Enterobacteriaceae; genus Enterobacter; species Enterobacter cloacae complex sp. ECC445. Next base: position 19,193 of record NZ_JAKLRZ010000007.1, read on the forward strand.
TGGATGCTCAGGGCCGTCCTACGCCGCTCATCGCGGAAACCGGCGGCATGAACGCCATGATCGTGGACTCCTCTGCCCTGACGGAACAGGTGGTGGTCGACGTGCTGGCCTCCGCCTTCGACAGCGCCGGTCAGCGCTGCTCCGCCCTGCGCGTGCTCTGCCTGCAGGACGACGTGGCGGACCACACGCTGAAGATGCTGCGCGGCGCGATGGCCGAATGCCGCATGGGTAACCCGGGCCGTCTCACCACCGACATCGGGCCGGTTATCGACGCGGAAGCCAAAGCGAATATCGAAAACCACATTCAGGCCATGCGCGCGAAAGGGCGTCCGGTGTTCCAGGCGGTGCGTGAGAGCAGCGAAGATGCCCGCGAATGGCGGAGTGGCACCTTTGTGCCGCCTACGCTTATCGAGCTGGCAAGCTTCGACGAGCTGAAAAAAGAGGTCTTCGGCCCGGTGCTGCACGTGGTGCGCTACAACCGTAACAACCTGAACGAGCTGGTTGAGCAGATCAACGCCTCCGGCTATGGCCTGACGCTCGGCGTGCATACCCGTATCGACGAGACTATCGCCCAGGTGACCGGCAGCGCGAAAGTGGGCAACCTGTACGTCAACCGCAACATGGTTGGCGCGGTCGTGGGCGTGCAGCCGTTCGGCGGTGAAGGCCTTTCCGGCACCGGTCCGAAAGCGGGCGGTCCGCTCTACCTGTACCGTCTGCTGGCGAACCGTCCGGAGAACGCCCTGGGCGTGACGCTGGCGCGTCAGGACGCAGACTATCCGGTCGATGCGCAGCTGAAAACCGTGCTCACCCAGCCGCTGGAGGCGCTGATCGCCTGGGCGGAAAAACGTCCTGAGCTGCGGGCCGTTGCCCAGCAGTATGGCGAGCTGGCGCAGGCGGGCACGCAGCGTCTGCTGCCGGGGCCAACCGGCGAGCGCAACACCTGGACGCTGATGCCGCGCGAGCGCGTACTCTGCGTGGCGGATAACGAGCAGGACGCGCTGGTGCAGCTGGCGGCCGCGATGGCAACCGGGTGTGAGGTACTGTGGCCGGAAGACGCGCTGCATCGCGATCTCGCCAAACAGCTGCCGAAAGCGGTCTCGGCCCGCATTCGCTTCGCGAAGGCCGATGCGCTGCTGACCCAGCCGTTTGATGCCGTCATTTATCACGGTGATTCCGACCAGCTGCGCGAACTGTGCGAGCAGGTCGCGGCCCGCAGCGGGGCGATTGTATCGGTGCAGGGCTTTGCGCGCGGGGAAACCAACCTGCTGCTGGAGCGTCTGTACGTGGAGCGCTCGCTCAGCGTCAACACCGCGGCGGCAGGCGGTAACGCCAGCCTGATGACCATCGGTTAATCGTGTAAACTTTCCCCGGTGGCGCTACGCTAACCGGGGCTACAAAATCACCGTAGGCCGGATAAGCGCAGCGCATCCGGCTTTTTTACATGGAGGGGATGATGAAAAGAGTATTTCTCGCAGGTGTCGCACTGCTGCTGAGCGCCAGCGCGCTGGCCGACGAGTGCGACAAAGCGACCACCCAGCTTGAGCTGAATACCTGCAGCGCGCAGCAGTACCAGGCTGCCGATAAAAAGCTCAACCAGACCTATCAGGCCGCCATCAAACGCGCGGCAGCCCCCCAGCGCGATCTGCTGAAAAAAGCGCAGCAGGCTTGGATTACCCTGCGCGACGCGGACTGCGCGTTTATCGGTTCGGGGACGGAAGGCGGGAGCGTACAGCCGATGATTGTGAACCAGTGCCTGGCGGAAAAAACCGTGGAGCGCGAAGCGTTTCTGGCCTCGCTGATGCAGTGTGAAGAGGGCGACTTAAGCTGCCCTCTCCCGCCGGGCTGATGAGGCAGGGAACTCTTCCCTCTCCCCTTTGGGGAGAGGGGCCAGGGTGAGGGGAACTAGCGCACGCGGATCCCTTCAATAATCATCCGCTGCACGTTTTCCAGGGTGCTGTGGAAAAACGCTTCGTCCTGCAGCGTTTTCCCGGTGACCGCCTCAACCTGGGCCGCAAAGTCAGCGTAATGCTGGGTGGCGGCCCAAATCATAAAGATCAGATGCTGCGGGTCGACCGGTGCCAGCTTTCCGCTGGCGACCCATCCGGCAATAATCGCCGACTTATCGTCCACCAGCTGCTTTAAATCCCCCGTCAGTTCAGCCTGCAGCAGCGGCGCGCCCTGCAGCATCTCAAGACAAAACAGGCGCGACGCCTGCGGGTAATCGCGCGACACCTCCAGCTTCAGGCGGATGTACTCTTTTATCGCCACCAGCGGGGCCAGCTCTTCGCGGAACGCCTTCAGCGGCGCCAGCCAGATATCGAGGATCTGCTGCATCACCGCGACATACAGCGCCTCTTTCGACGGGTAGTAGTAGAGCAGATTGGTTTTGGAGACCCCGGACTGCTCCGCTACCTGCTCCAGCCGCGTGCCGTGAATGCCAAACTGTGAAAACGTCTCCAGCGCCGCGCTGAGGATCGCCTGCTTCTTGGCGCTCACCGCCTGCGAACGTTTACCTGGTGTTTTCACTGCGCCTTGCGTCATTCCCGCTCTCCTTATTCTGCGTTGCCCTCAGCATAGCAAAACCCCCGTCTCGCCACGACATTCTGCACTCCCATCGCGCATGAATGCCTGTTTTCTGTGCAATGTTTTTGACCAGTTAGTCCACTTTTAACCGCATCAATACGCCAACCTTCGATTAACACATTAATAACAAAGTCATTTTCAAAACTGGCACTCCCTTTGCAAAAACGCCAGTACCTGCAACGTAGTGAAGAGAGGTTCGTGATGAAAATTGGCGTATTTGTACCCATCGGCAACAACGGCTGGCTTATCTCGACCGCTGCCCCGCAATACATGCCGACCTTTGAGCTGAATAAAGCCATCGTGCAGAAAGCGGAGCACTACCATTTCGACTTTGCGCTTTCGATGATCAAGCTGCGCGGCTTTGGCGGCAAAACCGAATTCTGGGATCACAACCTGGAGTCCTTCACCCTGATGGCCGGGCTGGCCGCGGTCACCTCGCGGATTCAGATCTACGCCACCGCCGCCACCCTCACCCTGCCCCCGGCGATCGTCGCGCGCATGGCCTCGACCATCGACTCCATCTCCGGCGGGCGCTTTGGCGTCAACCTGGTGACCGGCTGGCAAAAGCCCGAATACGAGCAGATGGGGCTCTGGCCGGGTGACGACTACTTCTCCCGTCGCTACGACTACCTGACCGAGTACGTGCAGGTCCTGCGCGACCTGTGGGGGACCGGCAAAAGCGATTTCAAAGGCGACTTCTTTACCATGAACGACTGCCGCGTCAGCCCGCAGCCGTCGGTGCCGATGAAGGTGATCTGCGCCGGGCAGAGCGACGCGGGAATGGAATTCTCCGCCAAATACGCCGACTTTAACTTCTGCTTCGGCAAAGGCGTCAACACCCCTGCCGCCTTCGCCCCCACCGCGGCGCGCATGAAAGAGGCCGCCGACAAAACCGGACGCGACGTGGGCTCCTACGTGCTGTTTATGGTCATTGCCGACGAAACCGACGACGCCGCGCGCGCCAAATGGGAGCGCTATAAGGACGGCGCCGACGAGGAGGCCCTGAGCTGGCTAACCGAGCAGAGCCAGAAGGACACCCGCTCCGGCGCGGACACCAACGTGCGCCAGATGGCTGACCCGACCTCTGCCGTCAATATCAACATGGGCACGCTGGTCGGCTCGTACGCCAGCGTCGCCAGAATGCTTGACGAAGTGGCGGCCGTGCCCGGGGCGGAGGGCGTTCTGCTGACCTTCGATGATTTCCTCACCGGCGTGGAAACCTTCGGCGAGCGCATCCAGCCGCTGATGCAGTGCCGCGCCCACATTCCTGCCGTGACGAAGGAGGTGGCGTAATGACGACCCTCAACGCACGCCCGGAAGCCATCACCTTCTCGCCGCAGCAGAGCGCGCTGATCGTGGTGGACATGCAAAACGCCTACGCCAGCCAGGGTGGCTATCTGGACCTGGCGGGGTTCGACGTCTCCGCCACCAAACCCGTGATTGAGAACATCAACACCGCCGTCGCCGCCGCGCGCGCCGCGGGCATGCTCATCGTCTGGTTCCAGAACGGCTGGGATGACCAGTACGTGGAGGCCGGCGGGCCCGGCTCGCCCAACTTCCATAAGTCCAACGCCCTGAAAACGATGCGCAAAAACCCAGAACTGCAGGGCAAGCTGCTGGCGAAAGGCGGCTGGGACTATCAGCTGGTGGACGAGCTGGTGCCGCAGCAGGGCGATATCGTCCTGCCGAAACCGCGCTACAGCGGCTTTTTCAATACCCCGCTCGACAGCCTGCTGCGCAGCCGGGGCATTCGCCACCTGGTCTTCACCGGGATCGCCACCAACGTCTGCGTGGAGTCGACCCTGCGCGACGGCTTTTTCCTCGAGTATTTTGGCGTGGTGCTGGAAGACGCGACCCACCAGGCCGGGCCGGAATTCGCCCAGAAGGCGGCCCTGTTCAATATCGAAACCTTTTTTGGCTGGGTCAGTAACGTCAATGATTTCTGCGACGCCCTGAATCCCCCGCTCGCCCGCATCGCCTGAGGAGATATGCTATGCCGAAATCCGTGATTATTCCGCCGGGCACCAGCACGCCCATCGCCCCGTTCGTCCCCGGCACGCTCGCCGACGGGGTGGTGTATGTCTCCGGCACGCTGCCGTTCGATAAAGACAACAACGTGGTGTTTATCAACGACCCAAAGGCGCAAACCCGCCACGTGCTGGAGACGATCAAAACCGTGATCGAAACGGCGGGTGGCACCATGGAGGATGTGACCTTCAACAGCATCTTTATCACCGACTGGAAAAACTACGCCGCGATTAACGAAATCTACGCCGAGTTCTTTCCCGGCGATAAGCCGGCCCGATTCTGCATTCAGTGCGGGCTGGTGAAGCCGGACGCGCTGGTGGAAATCGCCACCGTTGCGCACATCGCGAAGTGAGGCGGCCATGAAACTCTCCGTCTCACCGCCGCCGTATGAGGGTGCGCCCGTGGTGGTCTTGATTTCCGGTCTCGGCGGCAGCGGCAGCTACTGGCTGCCGCAGCTGGCCGCGCTGGAGCCGGAGTATCAGGTGGTGTGCTATGACCAGCGCGGAACGGGCAATAACCCCGACGCCCTGCCGGAAGGCTACAGCCTGGCGCAGATGGCGGACGAACTGGCCCTGGCGCTGGCTGAAGCCGGGATCGCGCGCTACAGCGTCGTCGGTCACGCGCTGGGGGCGCTGGTCGGCCTGCAGCTGGCCCTCGACAGGCCCGAGGCCCTCACCGCGCTGGTGTGCGTCAACGGCTGGTTAACCCTCAACGCCCACACCCGACGCTGCTTTCAGATCCGCGAGCGCCTGCTGCATTACGGCGGCGCGCAGGCGTGGGTTGAGGCGCAGCCGCTGTTTCTCTACCCGGCAGACTGGATGGCCGCCCGCGCGCCCCGTCTGGAGGCCGAAGAAGCGCTGGCGCTGGCCCATTTCCAGGGAAAAGCCAACCTGCTGCACAGGCTCAGCGCCCTGAAAAAGGCCGACTTCAGCCGCCACGCCGCGCGCATTCGCTGCCCGGTACAGCTTATCTGCTCCGCCGACGACATGCTGGTACCCGCGGTCTGCTCGTCCGAGCTGCAGGCGGCTCTCCCGCACAGCCACGGCGCGGTGATGCGCCAGGGCGGGCACGCCTGCAACGTCACCGAGCCGGACACTTTTAACACCCTGCTGCTGAACGGGCTCGCCAGCCTGCTGCACAGCCCCGAACCCGCTTTGTAAGGAGCTTTAATGAGCGAAGCCATTACGCCCGCCGCGCTGGAAACGCTGTTCACCGCTGCCCGCACCCACAACGGCTGGCGGGATATTGCCGTCAGCGACGAAACGCTGCGCGAAATCTACGACCTGATGAAATGGGGCCCCACGTCCGCCAACTGCTCCCCGGCGCGGATTGTCTTTGTGCGAAGCGCGGAGGGAAAAGCGAAGCTGCGCCCGGCGCTCTCCAGCGGCAACCTGGAGAAAACGCTCGCCGCCCCGGTCACGGCGATTGTCGCCTGGGACGGTGAATTCTACGAGCGCCTGCCCGAGCTGTTCCCGCACGGTGATGCCAGAATCTGGTTTACCACCAGCCCCGCGCTGGCGGAAGAGACGGCCTTTCGCAACAGTTCGATGCAGGCCGCCTACCTGATTTTCGCCTGCCGCGCCCTGGGGCTCGACACCGGCCCGATGTCGGGCTTTGACCGGCAAAAAGTCGACGAGGCCTTTTTCACCGGCACCACGCTTAAGAGCAATCTGCTGATCAACATCGGCTACGGCGATACCCGTAAAGTGTACGGGCGCCTGCCGCGCCTGACCTTCGACGATGCCTGCGGGCTGGCGTAAGGAACGACTATGACGACACCGGATAAACAAACCTTTCGCGACGCGATGGCCTGCGTTGGCGCGGCGGTCAACATCATCACCACCGACGGTCCGGCGGGGATGGCAGGCTTCACCGCCAGCGCGGTGTGCAGCGTGACGGACTCACCGCCCACCCTGCTGGTGTGCCTGAATCGCGGCGCGTCCGTCTGGCAGACGTTCAGCGAAAACCGCACCCTTTGCGTGAATACCCTGAGCGCCGGACAAGAGCCGCTCTCTAACCTGTTTGGCGGCAAAACGCCGATGGAGGAACGCTTTGCCGCCGCCCGCTGGCAAACGGGCGACACGGGCTGCCCGCGCCTGGAGGATGCGCTGGCCTCGTTTGACTGCCGCATCGGCCAGGTGGTGAGCGTCGGTACCCACGACATTCTGTTCTGCGACATTGTTTCGATTATTCGCCACCCCGCGCCGCAAGGGCTGGTGTGGTTTGACCGCGGCTACCACGCGCTTATGCGACCCGCCTGTTAAGGCGCTCTAAGGAGACAGACCATGTTCGGATTTCCCCACTGGCAGTTGAAATCGACCTCCACAGACGCAGGCGTGGTCGCGCCTGATGAACGCCTCCCGCTCGGGCAAACGATGGTGATGGGCGTCCAGCACGCGGTCGCCATGTTTGGCGCCACGGTGCTGATGCCGATGCTGATGGGGCTCGATCCCAACCTCTCGATTTTGATGTCGGGTATCGGCACCCTGCTGTTCTTTTTTGTTACCGGCGGACGCGTGCCCAGCTATCTCGGATCCAGCGCCGCCTTTGTGGGCGTGGTTATCGCCACCACCGGCTTTAACGGCCAGGGGATCAATCCTAACCTGAGCGTGGCACTCGGCGGCATCATCGCCTGCGGCCTGGTGTACACCCTGATTGGCCTGGTCGTGATGAAGATCGGCACCCGCTGGATCGAGCGCATGATGCCTCCCGTCGTCACCGGCGCGGTGGTGATGGCGATAGGCCTGAACCTTGCGCCGATTGCGGTGAAAAGCGTCTCCGGCTCGCCGTTTGAAAGCTGGATGGCGGTGATTACGGTGCTGTGCATCGGCCTGGTGGCGGTGTTTACGCGGGGCATGATCCAGCGGCTGCTGATCCTGGTCGGGCTGATTGTCGCCTGTCTGGTCTATGCCCTGCTGGCCAACGTTTTTGGTCTCGGCAAGCCGGTTGATTTTACGCTGCTTCAGCAGGCCGCCTGGTTTGGCCTGCCGCAGGTGACCTCGCCCACCTTTAACGCCCAGGCGATGATGCTTATCGCACCGGTGGCGGTGATCCTGGTGGCGGAAAACCTGGGTCACCTGAAGGCGGTCGCGGGGATGACCGGACGCAGCATGGATCCGTACATGGGCCGCGCGTTTGTCGGTGACGGGCTGGCGACCCTGCTCTCGGGCTCCGTCGGCGGCAGCGGCGTGACCACCTATGCCGAGAACATCGGCGTGATGGCGGTGACCAAAGTCTATTCGACGCTGGTCTTCGTCGCGGCGGCGGTGATGGCAATACTGCTTGGCTTCTCGCCGAAGTTCGGCGCGCTGATCCACACCATTCCGTCACCGGTCATTGGCGGCGCATCAATCGTGGTGTTTGGGCTGATCGCCGTCGCCGGGGCGCGAATCTGGGTGCAGCATCGGGTCGATCTTAGCCAGAACAGCAACCTGATTATGGTGGCGGTCACGCTGGTGCTGGGCGCGGGCGATTTTGCCCTGACGCTGGGCGGGTTTACGATTGGCGGGATTGGTACAGCGACCTTCGGCGCGATCCTGCTTAACGCCCTGCTGAGCCGCCGGATGGCCGCTGCCCCGCAGGGGGAAGTGATGCATCAGGAGTCGTGAAGTCTGCATGTCGGGTAACGGCCGGGCCTTACCCGACTAATCTCGTTAGAACCATCAACAAGATGTACAACGATCAATCTTGCTCAAACAGTCGTTCGATAGATTTTGTCGGAAAGAAAAGAGAATGGCCGTTTTCTCCCGTCAGGGGAATAAAACCCTGCTCAAGATAAAATCGCTTTGCCTGCTCGTTAAGTGCATCAACAAATATTCCGTGTACCCCCACCGCCTGCGATGCCAGATAGACAACCCGCATGGCATGCGCGACGAGCGTCGTTCCCCACGCCTGTCCCTGTATGTTTTTATCAATAGCCAGACGTCCCAGCGTTACGCTGGGCACGTTGCTATAAGGGATGCGCCGCTGCTGCGTCTTAGAGGGAAGCATCTCCCTTTCAAAGCAACTTCCAGACAGCGTGTAATAACCCAGGACTCGCGGATGGTCGCGCGCTTTAAGCAGGTAGCCGCGTAAAATACGTCCATTGTGCTGACGCACCAGATGTTCTGTGAGGAAAACATTTAGCGAGGGTTCACCACAATCGAACTCCCTGAAATCGTAATCTTTTCCCTCTGCAAACATTTCGATCGTGAGATTTTCCACGACGCATCACTCCATGTCTTTAAGACGTTTTGCCGCTCGCTTCAGGCGTTCATTTGGCTCTGGCGGATTGTCGATGGCATCCATCACCGCATTCCATGATGTTTCGTTTAATACGAGACGTCGATGCTGTTCAATGACCTCTGCAGCACGCGCTGACGCACTGTTCAACATAAACTGGGTGATCGTCTGGTTCGTCATCGCCGCCGCTTCTTCAATCATTGTTTTGTCTTCGTCCGTTAAGCGAAGATCGATACGCTGTTTTTTAAGTGCTGGCATGGTTTGCTTCACTGTGTACGGTATTTATCCGTACACATGGTAGATAGGCCGGGCCTTTTTTTCAATCTAAACCTTCTTTAGCGGTCAGGTCGCTCACCTGACTCCGACGCTTTCTGAGCTTTAACTCGCTCACCAGCACCCCGGCGACGATAAACGCCGCGCCCACCAGCGCCAGCAGCGGCAAACGCTCGCCGGCAAGACGGCCGAAAATCCCCGCCCACACCGGTTCACCGGTATAAATCACCGTCGCTCGCGTCGGCGACACGCTGCGCTGCGCCCAGTTCATGGTGACCTGAATAATGGCGCTGAAGATACCCAGCCCCAGCGCGACCACGATCAGGCCGGTGGACATGGGCGGCACGGACTCCCCTGTCGGCACCATTGTCGCAAACGCCACCAGCGACGCCGTCGCAAGCTGCACGACCGTGACCCGCTTGACGTCCACCTTCCCCGCCCAGGCGCTGATCAGAATAATTTCCGCCGCAATCGCAATCGCCCCGACGAGGGTGATGATCTCGCCCGGCCCCAGCGCCAGGAGGTTGTTTTCCGGCCCGGCCAGCAAAATCAGGCCGATAAACGCCAGCACGATGCCGATGCAGGACATCAGCCCCGGCAGCCGCCCCAGGCAAAGCCACTGCAGGAGCGGCACCAGGGGCACATACATGGCGGTGATAAACGCGGATTTACTGCTGGAGATGGTCTGTAACCCCCACGTCTGCAGGCTGTAGCCCATCGCTATCGCCACCCCAATCGCCACGCCGGCCTTAAGCTCTGTTAGCGTCAGGCCACGCAGCGTTTTCAGCGAGATCAGCCCCACGGCTATTGCCGCCGTCGCAAAGCGCAGGCCAACAAAAAAGAAGGGATCGCTGAGGGTCACCGCGTACTGGACGGCCAGAAACGTCCCGCCCCAGAACATGGTGATGAGTATGAGGATAGCTTCCTGCGGTTTAACGGAGAATTTGAAGCGTGAAAAGGACATGCGGCACCAGCAAATAATAACAATTCTCTAGTGTGCGTTGCCTTTGGTTACAGTTCAATGTTGCAGACATAAAAAAACCGCCGGGAAACCCGGCGGCAGGGAGTCAACCCGGCGTACTACTTGTTGCTGCTGCCGTGGCTGTTTTTGCCCCCTTTTTTACCAGCCTCTGATGCACGCTGAGGGTCATTTTTAAAGTTGCCCCCGCTAGACTGGCCACCTTTACGACCTGCTTCTGATGCTCTTTCACGGTCTTCAGCGAAATTACCTGAACCACCACGATGGTTTGCCATCTCTAACCTCCAGAGTGTGAAACATTAGACATCATATTGCATTCAGTAAAAGAGGATTCTTTCACCTCGCAACACAAGGACAGAGCCTTTATCCGTGCCGCGTGAAACTAAGCTTAGTGGAATGAGGTTATCCGGCAAGTCGAAGGTAATATCCTGCAACATGATCTCAGTCTTTCGGGTGAGATGACGCGGCGGTAATTCATAAGCCTTTCTTATCGTTTCAAAAAACCGCCGCCTGAAATTTGTTTCATTTTGCTACAACGCCTTTTTGTAATCATATTGTTATAAATCAAAGAAATGCCGTTCATTTTTGCAGTCTGGCCGTGATGGCATATCTTTAAAAGAACGCAGCGATCCGCTGTCAGAAAAACCAACGAGGAGTGAAGCAAAATGGCAAAAGTTCTGGTGCTCTATTATTCCATGTATGGACACATTGAAACCATGGCTCACGCGGTCGCTGAGGGTGCAAACAAGGTAGACGGCGTAGAGGTTGTGGTAAAACGCGTACCGGAAACCATGAATGCCGAGGCGTTCTTAAAAGCCGGCGGTAAAACGCAAAACGCGCCGCAGGCCACCCCGCAGGAGCTGGCAGACTACGATGCCATTATTTTCGGCACCCCGACCCGCTTCGGCAATATGTCAGGCCAGATGCGCACCTTCCTCGATCAGACGGGCGGGCTGTGGGCCTCTGGGGCGCTTTACGGCAAACTCGCCAGCGTCTTCAGCTCCACCGGCACCGGCGGCGGTCAGGAGCAGACGATTACCTCAACCTGGACGACCCTTGCCCATCACGGGATGGTGATTGTGCCGATTGGCTACGGCGCGCAGGAGCTGTTTGACGTTTCCCAGGTCCGCGGCGGTACGCCGTACGGTGCCACCACCATTGCCGGTGGGGATGGCTCGCGTCAGCCAAGCAATGAAGAACTGGCTATTGCCCGCTATCAGGGTGAATACGTCGCGGGTCTGGCTAAAAAACTGAACGGCTAACACCCAACAGGAGGACAAGCATGCCAACTCAAGAATCCAAAGCTCACCACGTGGGCGAATGGGCAAGTTTACGCAACACCTCTCCGGAGATCGCCGAAGCTATCTTTGAAGTCGCGAAATACGATGAAAAGCTGGCCGAGCAGATATGGGAGGAAGGTAACGATGAGGTGCTGGTGCGCGCCTTCGAAAAAACGGATAAAGACTCGCTCTTCTGGGGCGAGCAAACCATCGAACGTAAAAACGTCTAAGCGTTTCCCCCCGCCATCACGCGGGGGGTTCTCTTTTACTTCGCCGCGTTATTCATTACCGCATTGAATTTATCGACCGGACAGAAACCGTTCGCATCCACCGGACAGCCCTTCAGCTCCAGCGTCACGCGCTGCGCCGGAGACTGCAGCGACAGCACGCTGGCGTTACGCAGCTGCTCCGCGCTCTGATAGACATACTCAATTTTCATCAGCTCCTGATTGGCATTTTTGTCATGCCAGCGCTGGAAGACGATCTTGCCGCCAATCGGGGTACGTTCGTGCTGATCGTGCAGCTGATACGGTTTGAAATCGAGGGCGGTGAGCAGCGACGCGATGTTCGAGTCATGCCCCACCAGCAGGGTGATTTTCGGCGCTTTCGCCCGGTCGGTGACCAGCGTTTTATCGATATACTTCACCAGCGGCTTCGCCACGTTTTGCGCCACCTCGGTGGAGGTAAACAGCGAGTCCTGATAGCCGTTTTTCAGCATCGACAGCACGCGCCACTGCTGGTCGGTCTTGATTTCGCCCCAGGCCACCTGGTCGGCCGGGAAGCCTTCGTAGTACTGTAGCGTGAACGCATCCACCAGCGAGTTACCCACCTTCAGCGGCCCGGATACGCCAGGCTCTTTTTCATAGTCGGCGCTGAAGGTATCCTTCGCGTCCGCCAGCGAGCAGACCTTTTTCTCTTTGCAGGACGGAGAATCGGCGTAGTTCGTCATCTGCTCCAGCAGCTTATAGCTCTCTGTAAGCTGCATTTTCTGCCGTTCCGCCTCCATCGCCTTCAGCGCTTTTTCACGGAATTCCGGCGAGTTATTGGTAATCACCGGATTAAAGGTCGGATCCATGGTGCCCATTTTTTCCTGATGGTGCACAGGAATGTCGCAGCCCGGGAACGCCCCGGTAATGAAGAACTGCGCGGTCGCAACGGTACGCTGCAGGCTGTTGGCGTAAGCATAAACGCTCTGCGCCGGTGGACATTCGCCGGTGGTCACCATCCCCTGCTGCGCCAGCCACTCGCGCATGTAATGGCCCATGTAGACTTCCAGCACGCCGCCTTTGGTGGTGAGCTGGCCGCCCGGCACCTCCCATTCAGGCCACTGCTTCGGCGTGGACTGCTCCAGCACGCTGCCGTTGTTGGCAAGCGGCGCGCGCAGGTTATGACGACTCATGATTAAAACTTGTTCCAGCTGATATCCTTCCGGCGTCTCTTGCGCCTGCACGCCAAACGTTGCTGAAATGGAACCGGCGACTGCCAGCGCGAGTAGTGCTTTTCTCATCCCTAATTCCTCACTCGTTTTAAATGTCGCGTTCAGTGTGACAGATTGGTGACAATTTTCCGGGAAGCATTTCTCAAACTGATGATTAACGTGCTTACGGTGTGTGCCAATTAGTTTTATAATAAAACCATACCCTACCGGAGAATTGCTTGTGAAACGTACCCGCCTTGAAGAGAGCCCCTGCCCCGTCGCCCGTTCGCTGGATATCATCGGCGACTGGTGGTCGTTGCTGATTGTTCGCGACGCGCTGCGCGGAATTAAGCGCTTCGGCGAGTTTCAGAGAAGCCTCGGCATCGCGAAAAACATGCTGACCACGCGGCTCAAGCTGCTGGTTGATGAGGGGATCCTCCGGCTTCAGCCCGCGTCCGACGGCAGCGCCTGGCAGGAGTATGTCCTGACCGATAAGGGCCGCGCCCTGCAGACGGTGCTGGTTGCCCTCTCCCAGTGGGGGAATGAATTTTTGTTTGCGGAAAACGAATGCGGCACCGTGCTGGTCGATACCGAACAGCGTAAACCCCTGCGCAAACTGGCGCTTATCGCCGACGACGGGCGCGAACTGGCGCCTGAAGAGATCGTGGCTAAACTCCCCTCCTGAACCTTCCCGACGGTAAAAGCACAAAACGATCGCAAAATTGGTTGCATTATAAAACCAAATGATGGAGAGTTAATTAAGTTTCATATTGAAACCAAATAACCCACTTTGCTTGAGGTAACACACGATGACTACGCACATCACCACCGCCCTGATTACTGGCGCCTCTTCCGGGATTGGTGCCGTTTATGCCGACCGTCTTGCCGCGCGCGGCGCTAACCTGGTGCTGGTCGCCCGTCGTGAGGATCGTCTGAAATCCCTCGCCGCCGACCTGCGCGCGCGCTATGGCGTCACCGTCGATATTCTGGTGGCCGATCTCACCGATGAAGCCGGGATCCGCGCCGTAGAAGAAGAGCTGCGCAGCAATACCGCCATTGATACGCTGATTAACAACGCGGGCACCGCGCAGATGGCGCCCTTCCTCGCGGGCGATGTGGCGCAGCATCAGGCCATCAATACCCTGAACACCACGGCCCTGATGCGGCTGACCTATGCGGCGCTGCCGCGGCTGGCGCAGAACAATCGCGGTACCTTAATCAATATCGCCTCCGTGCTGGCCCTGCACGTGCGGGCGGGCAGCGCGCTTTACAGCGCCACCAAGGCGTGGGTGCTGAGCTTTACCCGCGGGCTGCAGGAGGAATTTGCCGACAGCAGCGTGCGCATTCAGGCCGTGCTGCCCGCCGCCACGGCGACGGAAATCTGGAGCCATTCCGGCGTCACGGTGAACGATCTGCCGGAAGGATCGGTGATGACCACCGACGATATGGTGGATGCCTCGCTGGCGGGTCTGGATCTAGGCGAACCGATCACCATCCCCCCGATGCATGACGAAGGGCTCTGGGAGCGTTACGAAGCGGCGCGCCTTGAGCTGTTTAACAGCGCGCGCACCGGCATCCCGGCCCCGCGCTACGCGAAGCAGTAGCCTGGCGCTATCTGGCGTCCATACGGTGGAATGGAGAGTTTGCCACTCAGAAGGCGCTGATGCCGGTGACGATGCCGACATACAGCGCCGCCCACGCGCAGGCGGAAAGCAGGCTGACGACGTAGACCTTGACGGCGTTCAGCCTGAGCATTCCCGCTGCCAGCGGGACGATGTAGCGCAGCACCGCCAGAAAGCGCGACGTAAAAAGTGCGATGGCACCGTTCTTTTGCAGCTGATGCTGTACCTGCAAAAACCTGTCGGCATGCTTCAACGTAAAGCGCGCGACCAGCCGGGTGTGCCCCATCAGCTGGCCGATATGGTAATTCAGCACCGACCCCGCCGTTGCCCCCATCACGACGGCGAGCCACGCCAGCCCGGGATGCATGCTCGCCTGGCTGACGGTAATGCCCGCCAGCAGCATCACCGACGCGGGCGGCAGCACGGAGGAGATCAGCACCGTCGACTTGCTTAGCGCCATCATAAATAACAGCGCGAACAGCTGTGCCGGATAGAGCGCAAAATGATTCAGCAGATTATCAAACCACGCCATTTCCCCTCCTCCGTTAATTATTTAATCCTCCATTTAAAAGGAGCAACATTAAATAAAACCTCAACATTGCATTAATAATATTATTTTAAACCGTTCTTAAACGTTATTTAAATTCCCGAGCGGTGAATTTAAATATGCGTATTATCCCTCACGTTTTACAACGATCTCGTTATGGCGAGGCTCCTGTACAAATACACGTTATCGCTCTGGTGGGTTCGAGAGAACCGGCACAGGGTAAAACAGGCACTGTCGAATCAAGGCTTTGTCAGTATAACTTCCCTTGCGGGATACGGTGTACAGTGCTGAACCCAGGACGTGGGGATCTCCTCTTCGACATGCCCTGTCTTGCTCGCCCCTGAGAGATGTTATTATTCAAAGGGAATTCACTATGTCTTACGCTATTCACAATCAAAACCCGGGATTCAACGACAGCGCCATCGCGCAATATATGAATACCGATTTTATCGTTCTCGATATTTCATTATGCGTGGCCCTGGCCCGCGAGCAATTCTTCGAAAAATTAAAAGATGACGATATTCCGTCACATATTTTTATTGAAGACAATGATCGCCTGGCGGGCATGATTGCGGTGCGTAAACTGCTGCAGACCGCCGATACGGTACAGCCGGTGAAATCGCTGATGATTTCGCAGTTCCTGCAGGTCAAGCCGGAGGATGAACGTGCCGATGTCGCCGGTCTGCTGGCGCACGGCGGCGCGGATGTCGTGCCGGTGGTCACCCATGGGAAGCTCGTCGGCTGCCTGACCGAGCGCGAAATCGCCCATCTGCTGGAGGATGACGTCACCGAGGACGCCCAGCTTCAGGGGGCGACGCTGCCGCTGGAGAAGCCCTATCTGGAAACCAGCGCCTTTAGCCTGTGGAAGAAACGCTCCGTCTGGCTGCTGCTGCTGTTTGTCGCGGAAGCCTACACCAGTTCGGTGATCCAGCACTTCGAAGAGGCGCTGGAGTCCGCCATTGCGCTGGCGTTCTTTATTCCGCTGCTGATCGGCACGGGCGGCAACAGCGGGACGCAGATCACCTCCACGCTGGTGCGCGCCATGGCGCTGGGGGAAGTCCACCTGCGCGACGTCGGGCGCGTGCTGCGTAAAGAGATGACCACCTCGCTGATGATCGCCGTGACGCTGGGTATCGCCGGGTGTATCCGCGCCTGGATGATGGGGATTGGGCTGGAAATCACGCTTATCGTCAGCCTGACGCTGGTGTGCATTACGCTCTGGAGCGCGATCGTGTCGTCCGTGATTCCGATGGTGCTCAAGCGCTGCGGCATTGACCCGGCGGTCGTCTCCGCGCCGTTTATCGCGACGCTCATCGACGGCACCGGGCTGATTATCTACTTCAAAATCGCCCAGTACACGCTGGGGCTGGAGTAATCTTGCGAGCACCGCTTTCTGTGATTGCGGTGCTCACGCCGCTACGCGTCACCAAGCTGATGCGCAATCTCGCGCAGCTGCTGGGCCAGCGCCTGGAGATTTTTCCCCTTCTCCCCTTTTGGCCCGGTAGACTGCCGCACCACCAGACGAGCAGGCAAAATCGAGGACATACGCAGCGCATTATCTTCGCCACTGTCCAGAATACGCCGCACCGCCTCTTTACCCTGCAGATCTAAATCCAGCGAGACCGTCGTTAGCGCCGGGTAGAAAAACGAGCTTTCGTAGGTGTCATCGTAGCCAATCACCGACTTCTCGCCCGGAATTGAAATTTGCTGCTGATGGAACGCGCTCAGGACGCCGAGTGCCATCTGGTCGTTGCCCACCAGCACGGCGGAAAAGTGCGGCGTTTCGCGCAGCATCTGCAGCGCGCCGGCATACCCGCTCTGTGCATCCCAGTTGCCGCGGATCACCGAGGCAGGCTCCAGGCCATAACCCTTCAGGGTTTCGACCCAGCTTTTGAGCCTCAGCTGCGCCGAGACAGAGGACTCTGGCCCCGCCAGCAGGGCGATGTCGCGGTGGCCCAGTTCGTAGAGGTATTTAACGCTCGCACGGGTACCGTCAGCCGGGTTAAACGAAACGTTAAACACGGAGCTGAACGGGTCCACATCCAGGAACAAACAGACGATATCGTCGTTGTCTGTGGCGATTTTCTGCGCCTCTTCGGCCTCCAGCGGCACGTTGATGATCACCTTGCTCACCAGCTGAGACTTCAGTTCGTTGATAGAGTCCTGAATGCTGTGGTTGACGTTCTCATCGATCATTGAAATCAGGACCTGATAACCCTCCACGTTCGCATAGCGTTTTACCGCCGCCGCCACCTGAGAAGGGGCATGCAACGCGAGCGAAATTGTCACCAGCCCGACGGTCTGAGTCTGTTTGCCGACCAGCTGCTGAGCCAGGCGGTTGGGCACATACCGTAATAACTCTATGGATTTCTCCACCTTGCTACGCGTGGCGTCGGATACGTTGGCAGATTTATTCAGTACCCTGGACACGGTCTGATAGGAGACGCCCGCATGGCGTGCCACGTCCTCTAACGTTGCGCTTTTCGACTTCATGGTCCGGTTCCTTATGCTGTTATGCGCTGATTGTAACAGGGGCGCTGAAAAAAAACGCTAATCACCCTCTCACTGCTGGCATAACGCACCAAAAAAAGTATGACGCTCACAATACCGCACCCCCTGAAAAATCTCATTAATTGATACAAAATTGTCTATTTTATTTGCACTTAATCACACATTTATGATCGCGCAATTGCCAGCTGGAGGGTTTAGGCATTTTATGACAGCGGATTTGTGAACGTATTACAAAACAATAAGAGGGTAACAATGAACACGACGATCCGCTCTGTATCTATTGCGCTGGCCGCGGCGCTAGCGTCTCCTTCGCTGTTTGCAGCGTCTTCAGTACCGATTGATTTTCATGGATATCTTCGCTCCGGCGTGGGCGTCTCACGGGATGGTGGGATGGAGGAGTGGCAAAAAAATAAAATTGGCCGTCTGGGTAACGAAGCCGACACCTACGGCGAGCTGGAGCTGGGCTCTGAGGTTTACAAAAAGAACGACGTCAGCTTCTACCTCGACAGTATGGTGAGCATGGTGTCTGACGGCTCTAACGATAACGAGACTACCTTCGGTGATGATGCCCAGTTCGGTCTTCGTCAGCTGAACCTGCAAATAAAAGGCCTGATCCCGGGCGATCCTAACGCGGTGATTTGGGGCGGTAAACGCTATTACCAGCGCCATGACCTGCACATCATTGATACCAAATACTGGAATATCTCGGGTTCCGGCGCGGGTATTGAGAACTATACGCTCGGCCCAGGCGCGGTCTCCGTGGCGTGGATCCGCGGCGATGCCAACGACGTAGACTATCGCGTTGACGGTGATAACGACGTGAACATCAACTACATCGATCTGCGCTATGCGGGCTGGAAACCATGGGCAGGCGCCTGGACCGAAGTCGGTATCGACTACGCTATGCCCAACCCAACCAACAAGCAGAAAGAGTACGGCGGGCTCTACGAGGCCGATAACGGCGTGATGGTGACCGGCGAAATCAGCCAGGACATGCTGGGGGGTTACAACAAGCTGGTGCTGCAGTACGCCAACAAAGGGCTGGCGCAGAACATGGTGTCCCAGGGTGGCGGCTGGTACGACATGTGGAACTATGTGAACGATGCCAGCGGCTACCGCGTGATCAACACCGGCCTAATTCCCATTACCGACAAGCTCTCCTTCAACCACGTGTTGACCTGGGGGTCGGCGGACGACACCACGCAATTTACCGATAAATCGCGCCTGGTTTCCCTGGTCGGCCGCGCGCAGTATCAGTTCACCGAGTATGTCCGCCTGATTGGCGAAGTGGGTGGTTTCTATCAGAAAGATACCTACACCGACGGCTCGAACTACAAGCAGAGCGGCGAGAAGTATACCCTCGCGCTGGGTCTGGCAGACGGTCCTGATTTTATGTCACGTCCGGAACTGCGCGTGTTTGCCTCCTACCTGAATGATTCCGAAAAAGGAAAATCGTTCGAGGACGGCACGGCGAATAATACCTGGAACTTTGGCGTACAGGTCGAAGCCTGGTGGTAAGTCTTCATTTTTAAAATGCGTTAATCGTTATTGTATCTCCAGCTATTTGCAGCCTCTCTCTCTGCTCGGGGATAGCCATTATTTTGGCTATCCCTTTTTTATATTTAATGATTAAAATGTTTATCTAATAACTGGCGTAATGTATCAGACTGCCTGCCAAATATGGCGTGCACCTGCTGACCGATAATAATTACGCCCAGCGCCCCTTCATTCTGTAAGGCCTGTGAATCAACCTTATTTAAATCTTTAACCGTTACGCGCAGGCGGGTAATACAGGCTTCGACGTGTTCGATATTATCATCACCGCCAAACGCGGGAATTAAACGCTGGGTTATTTGACTGTCCATAATACGCCTCGTGATATGCAGATAAAAAAATGCCTGCTCGTGGAGCAGGCGTTCTGTGCCTTGTTGCCCGGCGGCGCTTCGCTTGCAGCGCCTACGGGTTAGGTAGGCCGGGTAAGCGCAGCGCCACCCGGCAATAAAACCGCACTACGCTTTACGCCTGAGCACCCGACAGTCCCACGCCAGCAGCACGGTATCGCCCGCTGCGGCGGCGTCTGTCATGCAGTCGGTATACCCCTGCGGCAGCGTGATGTACTGCTGCTGGGCGGTAAAGTTCTGCACAAACACCCAGGTGGTTTCGCCGTCCGTGCGCGCCGTCGCGACCACGCCCGGTGGAAAATCCCCTTCGACCGCGCGCGGCAGCGCCAGCTCGTTGATAATGGCGGCGAAGAAATCGCGCTGGAACGGCAGATCGTTGCGCGACGCCACGTGCCACGCCTTGCCTTTCCCAAAGCGATTGACCGTCACCGCAGGGCGACCGGCGTAGAAATCATCCCGGTAGGTCGCCAGCACCTGCGCGGACTCAGCGTGGATCAGCTCGCACAGATGACGGACCTGATACGGCCCCTGTAGCCCCGACGCATTACCCGCCAGCCCCTGAACCAGGTTACGTTCGCCGTCATCCAGGCAGTCTATCTCCTCAGCCCAGACCCCCACCAGCTTGCGCAACGGTCCCGGGAATCCTTCCAGATGGCAAAGATCCGTTTCATTCACCACCCCGCTCCAGTAGGTCGTCACCAGATGCCCGCCCGCAGCGACAAAGGCCTCCGCCCGTTCAGCAAAGCCCTCGCGCACCATGTAGAGCATTGGCGCAATGACCAGCGCGTACGGGCTGAGATCGCAATCGGCGTCAATAATATCCACCGCGATGCCCTGCTCCCAGAACGGACGATAGTGCTCGTTAACGGTTTTCTCGTACTCCATCCCCTTGTTGCGCGGCCCTTCGGCATCGTCCAGCGCCCAGCGGTTTTGCTGGTCGAAAATAATCGCCACCCGGGCTTCTGTGCGACAGCCCGCGACATCCGGCAAACGTTCAAGCATTTCACCGAGGCGCGTCACTTCCCGCCCGACGCGGGTATCAAGGTGGCCCACGTGATCGATCACCGCGCCGTGGAATTTCTCCACCGACCCGCGGCTTTTACGCCACTGGAAGTACTGCACTGAATCCGCCCCGTGCGCTACCGCCTGAATAGACGAGAGAATGTGCATCCCAGGCTTTTTCAGCTTGCTGGTCGGCTGCCAGTTAGTCGTGCTCGGCGTGGACTCCATCAGCACAAAGGGTTTGCCGCCCTTAAGGCTGCGCATCATGTCGTGATACATGGCGGTATAGCAGGCGAGCGCCGTTTCGTCTTTCTCCTTGTGCCACATCGGGTAACTGTCCCAGGAGATGAAGTCGATCGCTTCAGCAAGCTGCCAGTAGTCGTAATCGTAGAAATACTCCATAAAGTTGGTGGTCACCGGCAGTTGTGCATTCGCGGCTTTCAGCGGGGCCACCTCATGGCGGCAGAAATCCGTCACCTGCGCGGTGTTGAAACGCCGCCAGTCGAGGTTCAGGCCATGAATCGACACTTCACCCTGCGGCGCGGGAGACGCAATCTGCGACCAGTCGGTGTAGGTATGGCTCCAGAAGGTGCTCCACCATGCATGGTTCAGCGCGTCGAGGGTGTTGTAGCGCGCCTTCAGCCAGTCGCGAAAGCGTGACTGGCACAGGTCACAGTGGCATTCTCCGCCGTACTCATTGGAGATATGCCAGCCCAGCACCGCCGGATGGTGTGAATATCGCTCAGCCAGCAGGGCGTTTATTTGTAGCGTTTTAGCCCGGTACACCGGGGATGACATGCAGTGGTTATGACGACCTCCGTGCAGCGCGGGCACGCGGTTGCGCCCGACGCGCAGCACCTCAGGATATTTTTGCGACATCCAGGCCGGGCGCGCGCCGCTTGGCGTCGCCAGGAAAATATGAATACCGGCCGCATAGAGTTTTTCAATAATATTATCCAGCCACGCAAAATCATATTCTCCCTCGCGCGGCTCGAGCTTCGCCCAGCTAAATATCCCCACCGACATCACATTGCATTTCGCCTGCTGCATCATGGCGATGTCTTTTTCAATAATACCGGGGTAATTCTCCCATTGCTCCGGGTTATAGTCGGCGCCATGCAATAACGCCGCGACCTTCGAGCTTAAAGGCGCAAATTTATTCATATTAAAAAGGTCCTGAATGAAAATAAATTACTTAAATACCGTTACCGACGGCAGCACTTTTCCCTGACAATCAAATAACGCCTGGTTTTCGCGGGCATTTCCCTCTTTCCAGTCGTCATGGATATATTTCATGCCGGTTTTGGTCGCCCACGTGGTACCCGGCACGGCGATCCAGGTAGGCTCCCAGTAAAAGATCCCCTTGCCGCGATGGTCCGGAACATCAATAACGGACTGCATTAAATCGTGAATATAATCGTACTGACCCTGAACGGTGCCCGGATAGCCGCCGTCTTTTTCTTCTTTCGCCTGGAAGCTGTTCTCGGCGTTATCGCAGTTTTCCAGCGTATAGCCGTAGGCCGCTTCTACCACAATGACGTCTTTGTTATAGCGTTTGCTGATGTCGTCCATATTGGCCTTCAGCGCGCTGATTGGGCCGTTCCAGTAGGTGTACATCGACAGGCCGATAATATCGAACGGCACGTTGCGCCTGGTGATTTCATCAAACCACCAGCGGAAGGTGTCATTTTTGGTCCCTTCCGCCAGATGCAGCATGATCTTCACCTGTTCACCGTCGGTCAGGTTCTCTTTTAGCCCGCCAATGGCAGCAGTGAGCAAACCGGCCAGGCGGTCAAATTCGCCGCCGCCCTGCCCCCAGCTTTTCCCTTCCGGCCACAGCATGCCGCCGTTGATTTCGTTACCGATCTGCACCATGTCCGGCAGGACGCCCTCTTTCTTAAAGCGGGCAATCGCGTCGCGGGTGTAGTCGTGGATCGCCGTTTTGAGCTGCGGGTAGTCCATCTTTTCCCAGGCTTTTGGCTTGTACTGTTTGCCCGGATCGGTCCAGAAATCGCTGTAGTGGAAATCGAGCAGCAGCTTCAGGCCCTGCGCTTTCACGCGCTTCGCCAGCGTAATTGTGTTTTCCAGGCTGTTACTGCCGCCTCCGTAGGTATTGCCATCCGAATCCTGCGGATCAACCCACAGGCGCAGGCGCACATAGTTCACGCCGTTCGCTTTGAGGATCGCTATCGCATCCTGCAGCTGACCGTTCTGATTATAAAATTTCGCACCGTGCTGTTCGGCTTCCAGCAGGGTCGAAATATCCGCCCCCTTGATGAAATCCGCCGGCATAGCGTTAAAAGGACGCGTTTTCACCGCGTCGGCAGCAAAAGCGCCTGCGGCAAGGCCACATGAGAGGCAAACGGCGAGCAAAGCGGGTTTGAGTCTTTTCATGATTATCCTTTGGTACTCCCGGAGGTCAGGCCGGAGACGAAGTATTTTTGTAACGCCAGGTAGAGGATCGCCACCGGTACGGCAATCAACACCGCGCCTGCCGCGTAGGTGGTGTAGCTGGCACCCATTTTTTGCGCCACCAGGTTATAAAGCCCAATGGGTAACGTGAATTTGTCCGGGGTGCGCAAGATGGTGCTGGAGAGAATGAAATCGCCCAGCGGCCCGGTGAAGGAAAAGAGCGCCACCACCGCCACAATCGGCTTCGAAAGCGGCATGATGATTTCGATGAAAATCCGGAAATTGCTGGCCCCGTCCATGCGCGCGGACTCGTCCAGATCTTTCGGGATGGCATCGAGATAGCCTTTCATCAGATAGGTGTTCATCGGGATCATGCCGCCCACGTAGATCAGCACCAGCGCGAGATGGCTATTGATGAGGCCCAGCAGCTGCGACAGCACGAAGATGGCAATCAGCGCCGAGAACTGGGGAATCATCTGCAGCAGCAGGAACAGCATCAGCCCGTTCTGACGCCCCTTAAAGCGGAAGCGCGAGAAGGCATAGGCCGTAAAGCTCACGCTGATGAGGGTCAGCACCATGGTCAGAAAGCTGATTTTCATCGAGTTCCAGTACCAGGTCATGTAGTTCACCTGGCCGTTGAACAGGTCGGCATAGTGCTGGACCGAAAAGTTCTCCGGAATAATCGACGAGCTGAGCAGGCTGTTACCGGCGTTGAATGACGCCCCGACCGTCCACACCAGCGGGTAAATGATGATTGTCGACACCAGCACGATAACCAGCCAGGAGAGCGAGAGGCGTACCCACTTCTCACGTTTAATACTTGGTGATTGAGCCATTGTTACGTCCCTTACGCCATGTCGTCATTTTTGAAAGATTTGGTGGCGCGGAACTGCCACAGCGCCAGGCCGACGACGAAAATCGACAGCAGGATGGTGATGGTCGCCGCAATCGCGTACTGCGAAGAGGACATCGTCAGCTTGTAGATCCACGACACCAGAATGTCGGTCCCGCCCGCATTTGACCCGACCACCGCCGGACCGCCGTTGTTAAACAGATAGATAATGTTGAAGTTATTGAAGTTGAAGGTGTACTGGGTGATCAGAATCGGCGCAATCGAGTACAGCACCAGCGGCAGCGTGATGGTGCGCAGCTTGGTCGCGCTGCTGGCGCCGTCCATGGTGGCCGCTTCATACAGATCGTCCGGGATCGCCTGCAACACGCCGGTGGTCATGGCGAACACAAACGGGAAGCCGAGCCAGGTCTGCATCATAATCAGCGCCGTTTTGGTCCAGAACGGATCGGTCATCCAGGCTTTTGGCGCAATGCCGAAGAAGGCCAGAATCGCGTTGTTAATCACCCCGAAGGAGTCGTTGAACATCCCGGCAAATACCAGAATGGTGACAAAACCCGGCACCGCCCACGGCAGGATAAAGATGGTGCGGATCAGCGGCTTAAAGCGCAGATCTTTCTGGTTAACCAGGATGGCCAGCAGCACGCCTACCGAGCATTGCAGCGTGGTGGCGAGCAGGGTCCAGACCACCGTCCACTGGAGCACGTCGAAGAAGGTCGAGCGCCAGATGGAGAGCGTGAAAATATTGATAAAGTTCTTAAAGCCAACCCAGTCCACCAGCTTAGCCGGCGGCGTGTGGTACAGGTTGTAGTTGGTAAAGGCGATGGCAAAGCCGAACAGAATGGGGAATACCACGACAAACACCAGCAGGATAAAACCCGGCGCGATCATCAGATACGGGAAACCGTCGCTGAGCAGCATCTGGTACTGCTTGCGCACGCTGTTAAGCCGTAAGCCTTCGTCACGTCGACGGCCATTTGCCCACGCATCCCGCATCGACAGGGCGTACACCGCCACGCCAAACGCGCCAATCAACACGCTGATGATCCCCTCAGCCAGCAGGAAGATGGAATTGTCACGCGGCACCTCCTCGCCAAGCGTCACCAGCCCCCACAGCCCTTCGCGTAAAAAATCAGCGAATACGCCGATAAAACTGGCCAGCAGCACCAGGAAGATGATCCCCTTCAGCCACTGGCGATGGTAGAACTGACCGAAGCCAGGGATGACCGCCAGCAGCAGCCCAGTCCAGGCATGACGCCCGGCCACGCGCGGTTTGGCAATATGTTCCGGGATGATACTCACAGACAACTCCTTTCAAAAAACGGGAGAACAGCCTCCCGTTCGGTGACGTCAGAAAATTACTGGTTGCTGGCCTGCATGGCTTCGATTTGCATCTGGACCTGCTTCTCTGCGCTGTCCAGCGCGGCTTTCGGATCCTGTTTGCCGGTCAGGCTCAGCTCCAGCGCGGCGTTGGCTGGCCCCCACACTTCGCCCATCTCCGGAATGCCCGGCATGGCGGAAGCGCGCGCGGCCTGTACCGCAACGGCGCTCGCTTTTTCATCGTTCTTGATAATCGGATCGTCGATCATCGCCGTCAGCGGCGGGATCTCGCGCGTGGCGACGTAGCGGGTTTTGACGTACTGCGGCTGGTTAATAAATTCGATGAATTTCTGCGCCAGCGCTTTGTCTTTGCTCCACGTGGAGACCACGTAGCCTTTCACGCCGAGGAAGGAGCTCATTGGCTTGCCGTCCGGCAGCGTGGGCAGCGGCGCAACGCCGTAGTTGATGCCTGCCGCTTCATACGGCTGGAAGGCCCACGGGCCGTTGATCACGGCTGCCGCTTTTTTCTCGGTAAATAAAGAGTCGATGGCGTTCAGGCCGTTGTCGCCGACTATCCCGGCCGGGAAGATCCCGTCGGCGTAGAATTTTTTCAGGTACGTCACGGCCTCTACTGCGCCCGGTTTGTTCAGGCCGACGTCGCTGGCGTTATAGCCGCCCTTGTCGTTTTGCCCAAAGATGTAGCCGCCCATCGGGGAGATAGCGCCCCAGCTGTAGTAAATCTGATCGAACTTGGCGAGCAGGCCGTACTGGTTTTTTGCGCGCTGCTGTTTAGAAAAGTCATACCAGTCCTGCAGCGAGTTAAGGGGTTTAGCGATGAGGTCTTTGTTGTAGATCAGCACCAGCGTCTCAACCGCTTTCGGCACGCCGTAGAGGGCGTTATCCATTTTGAAGGCATTGATGGAGGCCGGGGTGTACTGTTCGGTCTGCCCGGCCTCCAGATTCAGGGGGGTCAATAACCCTTGCACAACGGCGCCGCCTAGCTGATCGTTAGGGATAACCAGCACATCCGGGCCAATCCCTGCCGGACCGTCCAGACGCAGCTTTTCCAGCTGCTGAGCGTAAGGGGTTTCCTGGACGTTAACCTTCACGTCGTACTGTTTTTCAAAATCGGCGACCGCATCTTTAATGCCGGACGACTTCTTGATGTCTTCCCAGACGTTAAGCTGCGCGGTGGCGTGAACCTGCACCGCGAGCGTAGAGAGGATAAGCGCAGCGAGAATGTTCTTTTTCATGTTCAACCTCATGTGAAGGTATAACAATTTTATGGTTGTTATCGCATTTAACGCCGTACCTGCCGCATCCTGTTAAGCATTAAAACGAATGCTGCACGTATGACATCAAATACCTTTGGTTGGGTATACGCTACCCTTCACATCATGATAACTCTACAAAAAACTGTAAGTTGTGTGATCGTCATAACATTAATGGAATATCTGTATAGGGCGCGTGAATACTGGAAGTTATAGTCAATCCAGACAAATTGCACCGTCCAGCTGTGTTGAACCAGATTGTTATACGTAAAACATAACTGACGATTTACTCGGGGAACACTGATGTCGAACATACAATTGAGGAATGTCACCAAGCGCTTTGGCGACACCGTCACCTTACACAACGTGAATCTGGAAATTGAAGACGGTGAATTTGCCGTTTTTGTCGGCCCTTCCGGCTGCGGGAAATCGACCATGCTGCGCATGATTGCGGGGCTGGAGGAGATTAGCGAAGGTGAGGTCCTAATCGGTAATGAGGTGATGAATGACGTCGCCCCTTCACACCGGGGCGTGGCGATGGTCTTTCAATCCTACGCGCTCTATCCACACATGACGGTCGCCGAAAACATGGGCTACGGCCTGAAGGTGAACAAAGTGCCGAAAGAGCAGATCCGCCATCAGGTGGAGATGGTGGCAAAAACGCTGCAGCTCTCCCACCTGCTGGACCGTAAGCCGAAACAACTCTCCGGCGGGCAGCGCCAGCGCGTGGCCATTGGGCGCGCCATCGTGCGCAATCCGCGCGTCTTTATGTTCGATGAACCCCTTTCTAACCTGGACGCTGAACTGCGCGTCGAGATGCGCCTGCACCTCGCCCGCCTGCATCAGGAGCTGAAAACCACCATGGTATATGTCACGCATGACCAGATCGAAGCGATGACGCTGGCCGACAAAATTGTGGTCATGAACTATGGCAAGGTTGAGCAGATGGGCGCGCCGATGGATCTTTATTACAAACCGGCAAATAAGTTTGTCGCCGGGTTTATCGGCTCGCCGAAAATGAACTTCCTGCCGGCGACCGTCGAAGCCTGGCAACCGGGCAAGCTCACCGTCAGGTTGTCGCAGCAGAAGTCGCTCACGCTCGCTATAACCACCACGCCGCTGCAGCCGGGAAGCCAGGTGACGCTGGGCATTCGTCCGGAACATTTGTCCACCGACATCAGGCGCGGCACGCCGCTGGAGTTCAACTGTGAAGTCGTGGAGCGTCTGGGGAACAATACGTACCTGTTTGGACAATGCTACGGCCATGACAACGTGAAGATCTTACTGCCGGGCGACGTGATGTTCGCGCCCTGGCAGAAGATAGACGTGGCGTTTGACGACCGTCACTGCATGATTTTTGACGAACAGGACGTGCGGGTGAGCGCGGATATCGAAGATGCAGTACGCTCGGTGGCTTAACGCGCGCCACCGTTAGCCAGCCTTCTCACCGCCTGCCCGAATGCCTCAATCGCCAGGGCAACATCCTCAGCCATCACCGATTCCGCCGGATGGTGGCTGACGCCCCCCCTGCAGCGCACAAACAGCATGCCCACCGGCCAGCGTTCCGCCAGGGCGATGGTGTCATGCCCGGCGCCGCTCGGCAGAGATACTGAGCGCCCCTGCACCGATTCCACGGCGTTCCCCAGCAGATGCTGCAAACGCGCATCGCACGGCGTGGCGGCGATCCGGTAAAACGCCTCCGCGCTGAAGCTTAGCCCGCGACGCGCGGCAATCGCCTGCGCCTGCGCCAGCAGTTCATCGAGCAGCGCGTCAAGCGGTGCCTCCTGCGGACCGCGAATATCCAGCGTGAGCGTAACCTCACCGGGGATCACGTTGACCGCGCCGGGCAGGCAGCGCAGCTCGCCGACCGTCGCCACCCGGTTGCCGCCCCGCTGTCGGGTAGTGTTTTCGATCAGCACCATCCACTCGGCGGCGGCGGCCAGCGCGTCCTTGCGATGGTTCATCGGCACGGTGCCCGCGTGCCCGGCCTCGCCGGTGAAGCGGCAGTTCAGACGACGCGCACCGTTAATGGCTTCCACCACGCCCAGCGCCAGCCCTTCCTGCTCCAGGCACGGCCCCTGTTCGATATGCAGTTCCAGACAGGCGCTGAAATCGTCCTGACGACGTGCCGCGAGCGCCACGCGGGCGGGATCGAGCCCCGCCTGCACCATCGCCTGCGCCACGCTGATGCCACTGGCATCGCGCGTCTCCAGCCAGCCCTGCGGCCAGGTGCCCGTCAGCCCCCGGCTGCCCAACAGCGTAATGCCGAAGCGGGTGCCCTCTTCGTCACCAAAGCCGACAATCTCGATGGCCTGCGCCAGATGGAGACCCTGCTGGTGCAGGCCGTCTACCACTTCGATGGCGGTGAGCACCCCGAGCATGCCGTCATAGCGCCCGGCGTTGCGCACGGTATCCAGATGCGAGCCGAGCAGCACCGCCTGCGCCCCTTCCCGCGCGCCTTCGTAGCGTCCACAGATATTGCCCACGCTGTCCTGCCAGACGGTCATGCCCGCCTGGCGCATCCACTCCCCGACCAGCTGGTTGGCCTGCAGATGCTGCGTGGAAAGATAGACCCGCGTCAGCGCATCCGGGGTTTCGCTAATGGCGGCCAGCGCGTCGGCGCGCGCCATCACCCGCTCTGCCGCCGGGCTCATTGCGGCGTCTCGCGGCGATAGTGGTCCCACGCGGCCTGCATGGCGGCCCCCTGCGTGGTGGTGAATTTCAGGTAGTTCAGCACCGACTCCAGCGCGCTCAGGGTGGTCATCACGCAGTCCTTGCGCGCGTTATAGCCCATGGTGCCGATGCGCCACACTTTGCCGTGCAGCGGGCCAAACGAGGTGCCGATTTCAATCCCGAAATCCTCCAGCATCAGCTTGCGCACCTCGTCGCCGTTGACGCCCTGAGGAATAACCACGCCCAGCACGTTGTTCATCTTGTGCTTCAGATCGCCGAAGGTCTCCAGCCCCATCGCCTGAATGCCCTTCAGCAGCGCGTCGCCGTGCAGCCTGTGGCGGGCAATGCCGTTATCCAGCCCTTCCTGCAGGATCAGCCGCGCGCATTCCCGAGCGCCAAACAGCGCGGTGGTGGCTTCGGTGTGGTGGTTTAGCCGCTCCGGTCCCCAGTAGTCCATCACCATGCCGAGATCGAAATAGTTGGAGTAGATCATCTCCTCGTCGCCGTCGCGGTGGGCGTCGGTGCGTATGCCTTCCTCAACGCACCTGCGGCGGCGGATCGCCTCCTCCATGCGCGCGCTCAGGGTGATCGGCGACGTGCCCGACGGGCCGCCGAGGCACTTCTGCATCCCGGCCGAGACGGCGTCCAGCCCCCAGGCGTCGGTCTCCAGCGCGTTACCGCCGAGCGACGCGGTGGCGTCGGTGTAAAACAGCACGTCGTAGCGGCGGCAGATCTCACCGAGCTCCGCAAGCGGCTGCAGCATGGTGGTGGAGGTATCGCCCTGCACGGTCAGCAGCAGGCGCGGACGGATACGTTTGATCGCATCCTCGACCTGGTCCGGGGTAAACACCTCCCCCCACGGCACCTCGATGGTATGGACCTCCGCCCGGCAGCGGCGGGCAATCTCGCACAGCAGGTGGCCGAAGCGGCCAAAGACCGGCACCAGCACCTTATCGCCCGGGCGAATGGCGGAGACCAGAATGGCCTCAATCCCTGCGCGGGAGGTGCCGTCCACCAGCATCGTCCAGCGGTTTTCGGTGCGGAACACGCCGCGATAGAGCGCCATCACCTCGTTCATGTAGTGGGTCATGGCCGGATCGTACTGGCCGATCAGCTGGCTCGACATGGCGCGCAGCACGCGCGGGTCGGCGTTGATTGGCCCCGGGCCCATAAGCAGGCGCTGGGGCGGGTTGATTTGCGGAAAGCGTGCGATATCCATCGTTAAGTCCTTATCAGTTAAGGCCGCGCACGGAGGAGATGAACTGCTTCAGTTCCGTGGTCTGCGGGTTGGCGAACAGCGTTTTGCTGTCGCCCTGCTCCCAGACTTTCCCCTGGTGCATAAACACCACGCGGTCGCCCACTTCGCGGGCAAAATTCATTTCATGGGTAACAAGTATCAGCGTCATCCCCTCTGCCGCCAGCTGCTCCAGCACCTTGAGCACTTCGCCCACCAGCTCCGGATCGAGCGCGGAGGTGATCTCGTCGCAGAGCAACACTTTCGGCGACATCGCCAGCGCGCGGGCAATCGCCACGCGCTGCTGCTGGCCGCCCGAGAGGCTCGAGGGGTAGTAATCCAGACGATCGCCCAGGCCAACCTTCTCCAGCATCTGCTGCGCCAGCGCCCGGCATTCGGCGGCGCTTTTCTTCAGCACCCGACGCGGGGCAAGCATCACGTTTTCCAGCGCCGTCATGTGCGGGAACAGATTAAAACTCTGGAACACCATCCCGACCGAGCGGCTGATTTCGCGCGCCTGGGAGTCCCGGTCGGTAATGGTCATGCCGCCAAGCTTGATGCTGCCGTCCTGGTAGCCTTCCAGGCCGTTAATGCAGCGCAGCAGCGTGCTTTTGCCCGATCCGCTGCGCCCGATGATGGAGATCACCTGGCCCATGTCGATATCCAGATCGACACCCTTGAGCACGTGGTTATCGCCGTAGTACTTCTGCACCTGATTAATGGTGATGAGAGGCATTGAATTTCGTCTCCAGATAGCGGCTGTAGCGCGACAGCGGATAACACAGAATAAAGTAGCCCAGCGCCACCAGCGCAAAGACCTTAAACGGCTGATACGTCACGTTGGTCAGCATGGTCCCGGCCTTGGTCAGCTCGATAAAGCCGATAATGGACGCCAGCGCGGTGCCTTTAATCACCTGCACGGCAAAGCCGACCGTCGGGGCGATACCGATGCGCAGCGCCTGCGGGGCGACCACGCGAAACAGGGTCTGGCCGAAGGTCAGCCCCAGACAGCGCGAGGCCTCCCACTGCCCCTTCGGCAGGGCGCGAATGCTGCCGTTCCAGATATCGAGCAGAAACGCGCTGGTGTAAAACGTCAGCGCCAGCGAGGCGGCGGTCCACGGCGAAACGTCGATGCCGAACAGCGCCACGCCGAAGAAGGCCAGGAACAGCTGCATCAGCAGCGGCGTGCCCTGAAACAGCTCGATATAGCCGCGGATGATGCGCTTCACCGTGCGCCCGCCGGTCAGGCGCAGCAGCAGGAGCGGCAGCGTCACCGCCGCCCCGCCGACAAACGCCACCAGCGACAGCAGCACCGTCCAGCGTCCGGCCAGCAGCAGGTTACGAATAATGTCCCAGTCGGTAAAGGTGGTCATCATGCCTGCACCCCCAGCCATTTCCGTCCTGCCGCCATCATCAGCTGGCGCAGGGTAATCGACAGCGCTAAGTAAATGCCGGTTGTCACCAGATAGACCTCAAAGCTCAAAAACGTTCTGGACTGGATCAGGTTGGCGGCGAAGGTCAGCTCTTCATACGAGACCTGCGACACCACCGACGAGCCGAGCATCACGATGATGCACTGGCTCACCAGCGCCGGGTAAATGCGCTGCAGCGCGGGCGGCAGCACCACGCGGATAAAGGTCTGCAGGCGGGTCAGCCCCAGCACGCGCCCGGCTTCCCACTGCCCTTTCGGCGTCACCTGAATGCCCGCGCGGATAATCTCGGTGCTGTAGGCGCCCAGGTTCACCACCATCGCCAGCAGCGCCGCTTCCCCCGCCGTCATCTTCAGGCCCAGATTCGGCAGGCCGAAGACGATGAAAAACAGCTGCACGACAAACGGCGTGTTGCGGATGATTTCCACATACGCGCCCCAGATCCGGCTGAACCAGGTGGTGCGTCCGCTGCGGATCGCCGCCCCGAAAATCCCTGTCGCCAGCCCGCCGACGGTCGCCATCACCGTCAGCTGAACGGTGACCCACAGCCCCGCCAGCAGCTCCGGCCAGTGCGGCCAGAGGGCTGAAAAATCAAGTTGCTCCGTCATCGGCTCAGGCGCCAAGGTTTGCCGGCAGCGGGGCCTTCAGCCATTGCTCGGACAGGCCGTTCAGCGTGCCGTCCTTAATGCCCTGCTCAATCAGCGCGTCCACTTTTGCC
Organism: Enterobacter cloacae complex sp. ECC445; assembly: GCF_021892025.1. Taxonomy (NCBI): domain Bacteria; kingdom Pseudomonadati; phylum Pseudomonadota; class Gammaproteobacteria; order Enterobacterales; family Enterobacteriaceae; genus Enterobacter; species Enterobacter cloacae complex sp. ECC445. Next base: position 51,465 of record NZ_JAKLRZ010000007.1, read on the forward strand.
TTCAGGGCCGGTTCGTTTTTCTTCAGGCCGATAAAGCACGGCGAATCTTTCAGCATAAAGCTCGGCACCGGGGCTTTATCCGCGTTCTGCCGCGAAATAGCCGCCACCACCAGGTTGCCGGTTGCCACGTACTGCACCTGCCCGGAGAGGTATGCAGAGAGCGTGGTGTTGTTGTCTTCGTAGCGCTTCACGTTCGCGTCTTTTGGCGCCAGGCCGGTGAGTACCATGTCCTCTACCGCCCCGCGCGTCACGCCGATGGTTTTGCCGCTCAGCGCGGCGGCATCCTTCAGCTCGGCCCCTTTGGGACCAAACACGCCGAGGAAGAACGGCGCGTAGGCGCGGCTGAAGTCGATTACCTTCTCGCGCTCCGGGTTTTTCCCGAGGCTGGAGATGACCAGATCCACCTTATCGGTTTGCAGGTACGGCACGCGGTTGGCGCTGGTCACCGGCACCAGCTGCAGCCTGAGCTTCATCTGCTTAGCCAGATAGCGCGCCATGTCGATGTCATAGCCCTGCGGCTGCAGGTTGGTCCCCACCGAGCCAAACGGCGGGAAGTCCTGCGGAACGGCAATGCGAATGGTGCCGCGCTTCTCGATATCCTGAAGCTGGTCAGCCTTTGCCGGCAGCTGTGTGAAGAGGCCTGCGGCCCCGACCAGTGCAATCAACAGTTTTTTCATGGTGCTTCCCCGTAACGTTAACATGAAACAAAAGATTCTTTGAATGTAATTTTGCAACTAATGTGCCAGGTGAGGCGACGCGGGGAAATTTCTTATAAAGCCTTAAATAAGGCGGTCGGGGCGAAAATATTCTCCATTTTCGCCCCGACCTTCTGCACCATTTCAATGCAAAGCACCAGACTGATGCCCCATTATCGCTGTTCGAGCTCGTCCAGCTGCTGGTAGAGGGAGGCAATGTCGTGAATGCGCGGACGGCCCTTATCGAGGATCTCATGCAGGAAGGCGTTCGCCAGCAGGTTAATCAGACTGTTGACCGAGGAATAGCTGTCATAGGCGGAGACGCTGTCCAGCGGGGCGCAGAGCTGCCAGCTGGACAGCGGAAACAGGCTATGGGCCTGCGGCTCACACATCAGCAGTACCGGAATGCCGCAACGCTGAAGCTGCTGCATCAGCGGGCGAATGATGCGCGGACGGCGGCGAAACGCCATCATGACCACCATATCGTCCGGCGTTAAATCCACCAGCTCCTCGCTCAGGCTCTGCCCCGGCTGCGGCAGGACCAGCACCTGACCGCGCGCCTGCAGCAGCTGCTGGCGCAGGTGCAGCGCCGCCGGATAGGCGTTACGCATGCCGATAATGACGATGCGCCGCGCCTTCACCATGCAGGCCATGGCGTCGGCAAACTGCTGCGCGTCGAGGGCATTCACCCACTGGGTCAGGTTCGCCATCTCCTGCTTGTAATGGCGCGCCAGCAGCGTATTGCCCTGCACCGCGTCGCGATTATCGGTGAGCGGCATCCCGCTCTGGCGCAGGGTGCGCAGCTCGTCGCGCATGTCCTTATATTTCTCATAGCCCAGACGCTTAAACAGGCGGCTGACCGTGGCTTTCGACACCCCGCTCAGCTGCGCCAGCTCGGCGCTGTTGTAGCTAATCAGATCGTCAAAGTGGTCGAAAATAAAATCCGCGACCCGCTGCTCCTGCGGCGACAGTGACGGGTACTGTGCTTTAAGACGTTCATCCAGTTGTTCCATAGCGCCTCTGTAACGTTTGTTTCATCACATTTTGCTTTTCATTCTACCTTTCATTATACGTGCCAGTTTACTGAAACTTTTTTTTCAGATCTGGAACAGCTTTTGCAGCACCTTGTGCCTTTCAGGATTACGAGGACGCTTCATGCAAAGTAATGTCTCCACGCACGGCATGGCCGTTGCGCCCCACCATCTTGCCAGCCAGAGCGCGCTGGCGGTGCTGCGAGAAGGCGGCAGCGCGATAGAGGCGATGGTCGCCGCGGCGGCCACTATCGCCGTGGTTTACCCGCACATGAACGGGCTGGGCGGCGATGGCTTCTGGCTCATCGTCCCCCCGCAGGGCGAACCGATCGCCATTGACGCCAGCGGCGCGTCGGGATCGCGCGCGACGCTCGCCGCCTACGACGGGCTGGCGCATATTCCCCATCGCGGCCCGCAGGCGGCCCTGACCGTCGCCGGTACCGTGAGCGGCTGGGACGAGGCGCTGAAGGTCTCCCGCGAGATGACCGGCAAGGCGCTGCCGCTCCCCCGCCTGCTGGCCGACGCCATCGATTACGCGCAGAACGGCACGCCGGTCACGGCCTCTCAGGCCAACGCCACGGCCAGTAAATTTGACGAGCTGAAGGACGTTCCCGGCTTCGCGGAAACCTGGCTGGTGGACGGCAGGCCGCCAGAGGCCGGCAGCCGTTTTTATCAACCGGCCATGGCGTCCACGCTTAAGCGCCTGGCGGAAGACGGCCTGGACAGCTTTTATCGCGGCCCGCTGGCGGAGGTGCTGGCGCAGGGGATGGAGGCGCTGGGCCTGCCGGTCACGCTGGCCGATTTACGCGCCCACGCCGCCCGGCGCACCGCGCCGCTGAAACTGCAGCATCAGCAGGGAGAAATTTATAACCACGCCCCGCCGACGCAGGGGCTGGTTTCGCTGGCGATACTCGGCATTACCGATCGCCTGAACATGGCGGAGGCCGACGACGCCGACACCCTTCACCGCATCGTGGAAGCCACCAAGCTGGCCTTTGGCCTGCGCGATGCCCACATCACCGACCCGCGCGCGCTGAAAACCGATATTCAAAGCCTGCTGGATCCCGCCGCCCTGCAGGCGCTTGCCGACAGGGTTGACGACGGTCGCGCCGCGCCTTGGGGAACCGGTAAAGGCCCCGGCGACACGGTGTGGATGGGGGTAGTGGACAGCAGCGGGCTTGCCGTGTCGTTTATCCAGAGCATTTATCACGAGTTCGGCAGCGGCGTGGTGCTGCCCGACACCGGCATCGTCTGGCAGAACCGGGGGGCCTCGTTCAGCCTCGATCCCGATCATCTTCTGGCCCTCGCGCCGGGCAAACAGCCCTTCCACACCCTGAACCCGGCGGCGGCGCGCCTTAAGGACGGGCGCGTGATGGTCTACGGCTCGATGGGCGGCGACGGGCAGCCGCAAACCCAGGCCGCGCTCTTTACCCGCTACGTGGTCCAGGGCGTGCCCCTGCAGGAGAGCATTTCCCGCCCGCGCTGGCTCCTGGGGCGCACCTGGGGACAAACCTCGGACACCTTAAAGCTTGAAGGGCGTTTTTCATCCGGGACCGTCGCGCGCCTGCAGGCCCTCGGTCACGAGGTGGAAATGTTCCCTGACTTTAGTGAAGCGATGGGCCACGCGGGCGCGATTGTCCGTCACCCCAACGGGCTGCTGGAAGGCGCATTTGACCCGCGCAGCAACGGCGCGGCCGCCGGATTTTGAGGAGACAACAATGACCACACACCAACCCGACTGGCAGGCGTATCTTGCGCAAATGGAGTCCGTGCTCGGCGTGACGCTGGACGACGCCCGCCGCGCCGAGCTGCTGGTGCAGTTCAGCCGCATTGCCAGCATGGCCGCCCCGCTGATGGCGCTGCCGCTCGACGACCGCCTGGAGATCGCAGGAGTATATAAAGCATGACGCTACACGAGATGAGTATCAGCGACATTCAGCAGGCGCTGAGCGCGGGCGAGCTGAGCGCGCATGAGATCGCCCGCCAGACGCTGGAGGCGATTGCGCGCGTTAACCCGCAAATCGGCGCATGGACCGCCGTGACGGAAGCGCGCATGCTCGCCGAGGCCGAGAGCATCGACACCCTGCGCCGCGAGAAGCGTCCCCTGCCGCCGCTGGCGGGCGTGCCCTACGCGGTAAAAAACCTGTTCGACGTTGCGGGCCACACCACCCTCGCCGGGGCCGAGCTGTTCAGCCAGCGCCCTGCCGCCGCCGCTGACGGCTTCGCGGTGCGCCAGCTGCGCAGCGCGGGCGGGCTGCTGACCGGGATGGTGAATATGGACGCCTACGCCTACGGCTTTACCACCGAGAACAGCCACTACGGCACGACGCGCAACCCGCACGATCTGGCGCGCATCGCGGGCGGGTCGTCCGGCGGTTCAGCCGCCGCGGTGGCCGCCGGGCTGGTGCACTTTTCGCTCGGCACCGACACCAACGGCTCGATTCGCGTTCCGGCCTCCCTGTGCGGCATCTATGGCCTGAAGCCCACCTTTGGCCGCCTGTCGCGTTCCGGCAGCCATCCGTTTGTGCCGAGCCTGGATCATATCGGCCCCTTCGCCCGCCGCGTGTGCGATCTGGCGTCGGTGTATGACGCGCTGCAGGGGCGGGACAGCAGCGACGCTTTTCAGGCCGAGAGCGCGCGCGAGCAGACGCGACCTCTGCTTGACCGCGGGCTTGACGGCCTGCGCTGCGCGGTGCTCGGCGGCTACTTCACCACCTGGTGCGACGCGGACGCCCGAGACGCCGTGGCGCGGGTGGCGAAGGCGCTCGACGTGCAGGACGAGCTGCAGTTTCCGGACGCCGAACTCGCGCGCGCGGCGGCGTTTATCATCAGCGCCTCCGAAGGGGGGAATCAGTACCTGCCCGCGCTTCGTCGCGAGCCGGAGCGTTTCGAACCCCATTCCCGCGAACGGCTGCTGGCAGGGGCGATGCTCCCCTCCGCCTGGTACATTCAGGCCCAGCGGTTTCGCGCGCACGCCCGGCAGGCGTTTAAAACCCTGTTCGCCCAGGCCGACGTGCTGATCGCCCCGGCCACCCCGCGCGGCGCTACGCTCGCGGGTGAGCAGACCATGGAGATTAACGGCCAACTGCTGCCCATTCGCGCCAGCATGGGCATGCTCACCCAGCCGATTTCGTTCCTGGGCCTGCCGGTGACCACCGTTCCGCTGCGCACCGCTCAGGGTATGCCGATAGGCCTGCAGCTGATAGCCGCGCCGTTTAACGAGCAGGCCTGCCTGCGCGTCGCGCGCGTGCTGGAAGAGCGCGGCATCACCGATGCCCGCCCGGCGGAGGTGGCGGCATGATGAATCACGACGACATTAACCTGCCGTGGGTAGTTGCCGAGGTGACCGCCGCGTTTTACCGCTACGAAGACGCGCTGGTGAGCAACAACGTTGCGGTGCTGGACGAGCTGTTCTGGCACGACAAAAACACGGTGCGGCTGGGGGCGGGTGAAAACCTGTACGGCATTGATGAAATCCGCGCCTTCCGTGCGGCGCGCCCCGCCGCCGGGCTGCAGCGGACGCTGCGCCACACCGTCATCACCACCTTCGGGGAGGATTACGCGGTGTGCAGCACCGAGTTTACCCGCGAGGGGACGGAACGCATTGGCCGCCAGCAGCAGACGTGGGTGCGGTTTGCCTACGGATGGCGGATCGTGGCGGCTCAGGTGAGTTTGATGGTGTAACACCGCCGGGAATACGAGATTCCGTAGGCCGGGTAAGGCGCAGCCGCCACCCGGCAAAACACGGCTCAATTACTTCTGAAACGGATGCACCTCCCGCCAGCGATCGGCAATCTGCTGGCGGGTACAGATCCACACCCGCTCGTGCTGCTGCACGTAATCCAGGAACCGCTGCAGCGCGCGAAAACGCCCCGGCCGCCCCAGCAGGCGGCAGTGCATGCCGATGGACATCATTTTCGGCGCGCTTTCCCCCTCTTCGTACAGCACGTCAAAACTGTCCTTGAGATAGGTATAGAACTGCTCGGCGGTGTTAAACCCCTGCGCGGTGGCGAAGCGCATGTCGTTCGCATCCAGCGTATACGGCACGATCAGGTGCGGTTTGCGGGTACCGTCGCTGCAGGCCACTTCCGTCCAGAAAGGCAGGTCGTCGCCATAGTAGTCGCTGTCGTAGTCGAAGCCGCCGTGCTCCACCACCAGCTGGCGCGTGTTGGGGCTATCGCGGCCGGTGTACCAGCCCGTTGGCGGCTTGCCGAACAGGTCGGTCAGCACCTGCACCGCTTTATGCAGATGCTCGCGCTCCTGGGCGATGTCCATATGCTGATAGTGGATCCAGCGCCAGCCGTGGCTGACCACGTCGTAATCCGCGGCTTTGATCGCCTCAACGATCTCCGGGTGACGCGCCAGCGCCATCGCCACGCCGAAGACCGTCAGCGGCAGGCCGCGCTTCTGAAATTCACTGTGGATCCGCCAGAACCCGGCGCGGCTGCCGTACTCGTAGAGCGAGTCCATCGACATGTGCCTGTCCGGGTAGCTGGCCGCACCGATGATGTCCGACAGGAACTGCTCGGATCCGGCATCGCCGTGCAGAACGTGGTTTTCCGCCCCCTCTTCGTAATTGAGCACAAACTGCACGGCGATGCGCGCCTGATTCGGCCACCGCGCGTGCGGCGGGCTGCCCGCGTAGCCGCGCAGATCCCGCGGGTAATCCTGTTCAAAAAGCCCCATTGCCACCCCCAAAAATTAAAATGGATTCAGTGCCTGAAATTGTCCGCTTAACGCTTTTTTCTCCGGGAACGCCAGATCCCCATGCTTGCTGGTCGACAGCCCCAGCGCCGCCAGCGACTCCACCATCTTCACCGCCGCGCTGACGCCGTCGATCACCGGCACGCGCAGCTCGCGGGTCAGCTCCTGCGCCAGCGTCGCCATGCCGCCGCAGCCCAGCACGATGGCGCCGCAGCCGTCCTCTTTCAGCGCCTGTATACAGCGCGCGCGCACCTTTTCCTGCGCCAGACCGCTGCCGTCTTCCAGCGCCAGCACCGGGAGATCGATGGCGTGCAGCGCCGCGCAGCGGTCGTGAAAGCCATACTGGTGCAGCAGATGGCGGGCAATAATCAGCGTGCGCGGCAGCGTGGTGACCACCGAAAAGCGCGTCGCCACCAGCGTCGCCATATGCATGGCGGCTTCGGCGATGCCGATAACCGGCCCCTGCGCCAGCTCGCGCGCCGCCAGCAGGCCCGGATCGCCAAAGCAGGCGATGACGTGACCGTCCACCCCCTGCTCTCTGCCGAGCTTGACCTGTTCGAGAACCCCCACGGCGGCGATAGCTTCATCAAAGTGTCCCTCGATAGACGGCACGCCCGCGCTGGGGCAGACGGCGAGGATCTCCGTTCCCGGTGCCGCGACCGCGCGGGCCGCCGCGCCGATGGTTTCCGTCATCGCGAGGCTGGTGTTGGGGTTGATCACTTGTATACGGACGGACATTACGACTCCTTGTGGCCGGCAAACAGCCGGGCAAAATCAGGCAGACATTCGCCCGCCCGCTCAAAGCAAAGGCTGGCAACGATATGTTCAAAATGGTGCATTAAGGCATCGCTTAGCGGCTGGAGCGCCTTCTGGCGCAGCAGATCCACCAGCTGTTCGTGATCGTTGCAGCGGCAGCCCTGCCGCCAGGGCGCGCCCCAGGTGGCAATCACCAGCGACGAGCGCTGGCTCAGGCCGGTCACCATCTCGGTGAGCACCTGATTGCCGGAGATGGCCTGCAGCTGAATGTGGAAACTGGCGGAGTGGCGGATCGCCGCCGGGCCGTCGTACGCCTCGTGCGCCTGCTGCTCCTGGCGAATAATGGCCTCCAGCGCGGCAAGGTGCGGCGGCTGGCAGTGGGCCAGCACGTCCGGCAGGTTGGCGACCTCCAGCAGGGCGCGGGTGCGGAAGATGTGCCTCGCCTCTTCTACCGTCGGGCTGGCGACGTGTGCACCACGCCTGGGCGATAAGGTGACCATTTGCACTGCGGCGAGTCGCTGCAGCACCTTGCGGATGCCCGTGCGGCTGACGCCAAAGACCTCGGCCAGCGCCTCTTCCGGCAATTTGCTCCCCGGCAGCAGCTGATGTTCGACTATCGCGGTCATCAGCGCCTGAAAGATGGATTCGTCTTTATCATGCAGGTCTGGCGCGGTCTGCAGGGCGTTTATATTGTTCATTCACCACTCCGTCTTTTACTCTTCGTTATCGAATCGTATACATAAAAATAAAATATTGCATACAAGATTTATTATTTTGGCCTGGATCCTGCAACACCATCTGCACGCCCACTCAAGGGGTTTTCATTCACAGGAGCAGGTTTCATGCCAAATAGTCAAAACGCGCAGCAGGGTACGGCCGCTGATTCCGGTGCGGTTTACAGCCCACGTCTTTGCAATGAGGATCTGGCACCCACGCGTGACCAGAACTGGAGCTGGTACAACATCTTTTCGTTCTGGATGTCGGACGTGCACAGCATGGGGGGGTATGTGGTCGCCGCGAGCTTCTTCACGCTCGGGCTGGCAAGCTGGCAGGTGCTGCTCTGCCTGCTGGTGGGGATTTGCATCGTGCAGCTGTGCGCCAACCTGGTGGCCAAACCGAGCCAGATGGCGGGCGTGCCCTATGCGGTGATCAGCCGTCAGGCGTTCGGCGTCTTCGGGGCGAACATTCCGGCGGTGATCCGCGGGCTTATCGCCTTTGCGTGGTATGGCATCCAGACCTACCTGGCCGCCAACGCCCTGATGCTGGTGGCGCTGAAGTTCTGCCCGTCACTCTCTTCGCTCACCGCAGGCGCGTTCCTCGGCCTGTCGCATCTGGGCTGGATCTGCTTCGCCATTATGTGGGTATTGCAGGCGATGGTTTTCTGGCACGGGATGAGCGCCATCAAGCGCTTTATTGATATCGCCGGTCCGGCGGTCTACGTGGTGATGCTGGCCCTTGCGGGCTGGATTGTATACAAGACCGGTTTTGACGGGATCTCCTTTACCCTCGCCAGCAAATCCCTGACCGCGGGCGAGCAAACCTGGCAGATGATCACCGCGACCGCGCTGGTGGTCTCCTACTTCTCCGGCCCGCTGCTCAACTTTGGCGACTTCTCCCGCTACGGCAAAAGCATGGGGGAGATCCGCCGCGGCAACCGCTGGGGACTGCCGTTTAACTTTCTGCTGTTCTCCATCGTCACGGTGGTGATTGTCTCCGGCACGCAGTCGCTGTTTGGCCGCATGATCACCGACCCGATTGAAACCGTCAGCCGCGTGGGTAACGATCTGGCCGTGGCGATTGGCCTGCTGACGATGATCACCGCCACCATCGGGATTAACATTGTGGCGAACTTCGTCTCACCGGCCTTTGATTTCTCTAACTGCTCGCCGCAGAAAATTAGCTTCCGCACCGGGGGGATGATTGCCGCCGTCGGCTCAATCCTGCTCACCCCGTGGAACCTGTTCAACTCCCCGGAGCTTATCCACTACACCCTGGACGTGCTCGGGGCGTTTATCGGCCCGCTGTTCGGCATACTGATTGCCGATTTCTACCTGATTAAACGCGGCAAGGTGTCGGTTGACGACCTGTTCGACGACACACCAAAGGGCAAATACTGGTATCGCAACGGCTTTAACCCGAAAGCCATCGGCGCGCTGATCCCCTCCGTTGCCGTGGGCCTGGTCATTAGCTTTATCCCGGCCCTGCATGAGGTGGCAAACTTCAGCTGGTTCATCGGCGTCTTCCTCGGCGGCGTGACCTACCGCTGGCTGGCGCGGGAAGATCGCGAGACGGCAGGCGCGACCACCTTCAGCTCCCGCGTGGCAACGCAAAAAGAGTAACCCTTCCCTCCCCTTCTGGCCGCAGCGTCACTGCGGCCCGTTCATTCTGGCACCGTTCTTGCTGCGCTTTCTCACCCCGCTACGCAAACCCGAAGGCAGGAACCATGATGGAATACCAGACTGCGATACGCGGTGCATTTTTTGACATTGCCCAGGTCTGCGACAGCGCAGACGCCATTGCCGAACACGCGCGCTACCTTGAGGACGGACTGCTGTTTATCCAGAACGGTAAAATTCTGGCGCACATGGCGTGGCAGGAGGGCGAGCAGTATCTTGACCCCCACAAGGGCTACACCGATATGCGCGGCAGGCTGCTTTTGCCCGGTTTTATCGATACCCACGTTCATTATCCGCAAACGGAGATGATCGGCGCCTTTGGCGAGCAGCTGCTGGAGTGGCTGACCACCTACACCTTCCCGGTGGAGAGCCAGTTTGCCGATGAGGCCTACGCGAAAGAGATCGCCGAATTTTTCATTCACCAGCTGGTGAGCAACGGCACCACCACCGCGCTGGTGTTCTGCACGCTGCATCCGGAATCGGTCGAGGCGCTGTTTACTGAGGCGCTGCGCCTCAACATGCGCCTTATCGCCGGGAAGGTGATGATGGACAGACACGCGCCGGACTACCTGAGCGAGGACGCGAAGCAGAGCTACCGGCAGACGCGTGAGCAGATCCGGCGCTGGCACCACCGGGGGCGGCTGGGCTACGCCATTACGCCACGCTTTGCCCCGACGTCATCCCCCGAGCTGCTCGCCGCGGTCAGCCTGCTGAGAGAGGAGTTTCCGGATACCTGGCTGCAGACCCACCTGAGCGAAAACCCCAACGAAGTGGCCTGGGTGAGCGACCTCTGGCCGGAGCACGAGCGCTATCTGGACGTGTATCACCACTACGGCCTGACCGGCGAGCGCAGCGTGTTTGCCCACGCGATCCATCTGCACCACAGCGAGTGGCAGTGCCTGCATGACACCGGCTCGGCGGTAGCGTTTTGCCCCACCTCGAACCTGTTTCTCGGCAGCGGGCTGTTTCGCCTGCCCGCCTGCTGGCAGCACGGCGTGCGGATGGGCATCGGCACCGACGTGGGCGCGGGCACCACCTTCAGCATGCTGCGCACGCTGGGGGAAGCCTACAAGGTGGGCCAGCTCCAGAGCTACCGCCTGCGCGCCAGCGAGGCGTTTTATCACGCCACGCTGGGCGGCGCGCATGCGCTCAGGCTGGACGATAAGATCGGCAACTTCGCGCCCGGCAAAGAGGCTGATTTCGTCGTCATCGACCCGGACGTCACGCCGCTGCAGCGCCTGCGCAATCGCCGCTGCAGAGATATTTACGAGCAGCTCTTTGTGCTGATGACCCTGGGCGACGAGCGCAACATCAGCGAGACCTGGGTCAACGGCGAGCGGGCGTGGTCAGCTGCCCCGGTAGGTTGACCACCCGCCGGGCGCAATCACAAACGGCAGATGGAAATGCTCGTCTGCCGCGTCTCCCGTCACAAACTCAATCTGCGCGCAGGGATAGATCGTGTTGCGACCGGTTTCGCTAAACCACGGGCCGATCTCCGCCACTAGCCGGTAGCGGCCTGCGGGAAGAGAAGGCACAAACGCGGCGATACGCCCCTGGGCGTTGGTCACGCCCGTGGCCAGCGTGTTCCCGTCCTGCTGCAGGTGAACCGTCACGCCCTGTGCGGGCTTGCCCGTCGAAATATCGAGAATATGGGTGCTGAGCGTGCTCATTTGCCAATCACTCCTTCCAGCCGTAGCAGCGTGATGTCCCGCAACTGTTCCAGCGCGGCGAGCGCCTCCTGCGCGGCGCTGTTTTCCAGCCTCGCGTGCAGGGCCTGTAATATCTCCTCGCCGCTGCGGCCCTTCGCGCGGATCAGAAAGACCCGTCCGAAACGGGCCTCGTAGCGGGCATTGCCCTCGCGCAGCGCCCGGGCGAGGTCAGCGTCGCCTTCATTCACCGCGCTCTGCTCCTGGCGCGACAGCGCTGCCTCCGCCGCTGAACCCGCGGGCTTTTCCCCGATGCGCGGATGGGCGCTCAATGCCTGCGTTAATGCCGCGTCGTCCCAGGCTTGCGTCAGCGCTTTTGCCGTACTGAGCAATTCGTCCCGGCTGGCGTAAGGCCGCCCGCGAACCAGCGCATCGGCCCAGTCGGGCAGCGCCACGCAGGGGTGAACCAACGCTAACGCCTTTTCGTGGGAAAGATGATTGAAGTCGTGCAGTGCGATCATAGCGTCTCCTTTATTGTCTTCCTCCGGGTTATTGCACAAACCACGCCACTCTGAGCGAGGGCGTGAAACAGTCGATTCCGCATAGCTCAACGGGAAATTTTTGATTCAAAAAAAGGCACGCTCACGGCGTTTGCGCACCTTAGCAGTGCAAACGCCCGCCCCACAACGCCGATTTCGCCACTCTGCAGCCTGGTACGCAAATTGCTGAAGGTATTTACACCCTGCAAAAGGAGAGAAGCATGAGAGCAATCGTCATTGGCGCGGGTATTGGCGGCCTGAGCGCCGCCGTCGCGCTGAAGAAAGCGGGCATCGACTGTACCGTGTTTGAAGCCGTCAAAGAGATCCGGCCCGTCGGGGCGGCCATCTCCATCTGGCCGAACGGCGTGAAGTGCATGCAGCACCTCGGCATGGGCGACATCATCGAGACCTACGGCGGCCCGATGCGGTTTATGGCCTACAAGGATTACCGGCGCGGCGAGACCCTGACCCGCTTTAGCCTTGCCCCGCTGGTCGAGCGCACCGGCGGGCGTCCCTGCCCCGTCTCGCGCGCCGAGCTTCAGCGCGAAATGCTGGACTTCTGGGGGCGCGATAACGTGCAGTTTGGCAAGCGCGTCGAACGTGTGCGGGAAGACGACGCGGGCGTGAGCGTCACCTTTACCGACGGCACCACGGCAACCGGCGATTTCCTGATTGCCGCCGACGGCAGCCACTCTGCGGTTCGGCCGTACGTGCTGGGGTATACGCCGGAGCGCCGCTACGCCGGGTACGTGAACTGGAACGGGCTGGTGAAGATTGACGAAGAGATCGCCCCGGCGCACCAGTGGACCACCTTCGTCGGCGAAGGCAAACGCGTGTCGCTGATGCCCGTCTCCGCCGGTCGCTTCTATTTCTTTTTTGACGTGCCGCTACCTGCGGGTCTGGCAGAAGATCGCACCACCCTGCGCGCCGATCTCACGGGCTACTTCCGCGGCTGGGCCCCGCCGGTGCAGAAGCTTATCGCGGCGCTGGATCCCGAGACCACCAACCGCATTGAGATCCACGATATCGAGCCGTTCGACACCCTGGTGCGCGGCAACGTCGCGCTATTGGGCGATGCCGCGCACAGCACCACGCCGGATATCGGCCAGGGCGGCTGCGCGGCGATGGAAGATGCCGTGGTGCTGGGCGAGTGCCTGCGTGAAAACCACAGCATCACGCTGGCGCTGCGCCAGTACGAAGCGCTGCGCTGCGACCGGGTGCGCGACCTGGTGCTGAAGGCACGCAAGCGCTGCGACGTCACCCACGGGAAAGACATGGCGTTGACCCAGGCCTGGTATCAGGAGCTGAAAGAGGAGACCGGGGAGCGCATCATCAACGGTCTGTGCGAGACCATTCAGGGCGGCCCGTTAGGCTGAACGTAAGAGGGACAACGATGAAAAGAGAACCGACTCCACCCGCCCACTGCACCTTTGAGCCAGAGGACTGGCTGCGCCTGGCGAAATGCTGGCACCCGGTCGCGCGCGCCTGCGACGTCGGCCCGGCGCCGGTTAAAGCGACCCTGCTGGATGAACAGCTGGTCATTTACCGGATTAACGACCGGGTCGTGGTCGCCCGTGACGTGTGTCCGCACCGCGGCGTGCCGCTGACGCTGGGCTTTCACGACGAGCACGGCATTATCTGCCCGTACCACGGCCTACGCTTCGGGGAGGACGGGCGCTGCAACCGTATCCCGTCCAGCCCCGACCAGCCCGTTCCGGCGAAGCTGAACCTGATTAACTACGCCGTGGAGGAGCGCTTTGGCCTGATCTGGACCTGCCTGGCGTTTGATCCGGACAATCCCGTGCCGCTGCCCACCATGCCGCACTGGGATGACGACGGATTTCAGCAGATTAACTGTCCGGCGTTTGAGGTGAACGGCTTCGCCGGGCGTCAGGTGGAAGGGTTTCTGGACGTGGCGCACTTTGCGTGGATCCACACCGATACCTTTGCGGATCCGGATAACCCGCTGGTGCCCCACTATCAGCCACAGGAGACGCCGTTTGGCTTCGTGGCCGATTACTGGAGCAGCGTGAGCAACTACCCCGCCAGTTCACCCGTGCAGGCGCCGGAAGGATTCCAGTGGCTGCGCCATTTTGAAATGCATCTGCCGTTTACCGCCACCCTGACGATCCATTTCCCGGGAGAATCGCGGCTGGTCATCATGAACGCCGCGTCGCCGGTGTCCTCGCGGGTCACCCGGATGTTCGCGCCCATCGCGCGCAACTTTGATCTGCATATTCCGGTGGAGGACGTGCATGCCTTCAATCTGCGGATATTTGAAGAGGATCGCCTGATGGTCGAAACCCAGCGCCCGGAAAGCCTGCCGCTGGACCTGACGCTGGAGGCCCATATCCCCGCGGATAAAAGCTCAATTGCCTACCGTCGGGGTCTGAAGAAGATGGGCTTTGGCGAATTTTTCCTGGCATAACGGAGGCCGATATGCTGAGCGTAATTGTTGACGGGCTGTGGCGGGAAGGCGACAGGAGCCTCGCCGTCAGGCTGGTGGCTGAAGACGGTAACGCGCTGCCGGCGTGGCAGCCCGGGGCGCATATTGACGTGCACCTGCCCTGCGGCGTGGTGCGTCAGTATTCCCTGACCGGGGCATGTGGAGACGAGAGCTATCTTATCTGCGTGGGGCGGGAAACCGCCTCGCGCGGCGGATCGCGCTACGTTCACGAGACGCTGCGGCCCGGGCAGAAATTAGCGATCTCTGCCCCGCGCAATCTGTTTCCGCTTCAGCAGGCAGAGCGGGTGTTGCTGCTGGCGGCGGGCATTGGCATTACGCCGCTGTACGCCATGGCCCTGCAGCTGAAGGCGGCCGGAACGCCGTTCACGCTGCACTACTACGTTAAACGCCGGGAAAACGCGGCGTTTGTTCGGGAGCTCTCGCAGTGCGGTGAGTGCCTCATACACACCATCAGCCCCCGCACCGCGCTGGCAGAGCATCTCCCGACGCCGGGAGCGGGACTGCACGCCTGGGTGTGCGGACCGGCGGGTTTTATGGACAAAGTGCGAGACGTGGCAGCGGCGAAGGGATGGGATGACGCCCACATTCACAGCGAGGCGTTTCAGCCCGCCGCGCCCGCCGCTGGCGGTGAAGCCGGCGAGATCTTTACGGTCAAGCTGGCCTCAACCGGCGAACGCTGGCCGGTGCCTGCGGATAAGACCATCGCCCAGGTGCTGCAGGCAAACGGCGTGGACGTGCCGCTGTCCTGCGAAATGGGGATCTGCGGCGCCTGCCTGACGCCGGTGATTGATGGCGTGGTGGATCACCGGGACAGCGTGCAGTCGGAGGCGGAAAAAAGCGCAACGGAGCAGCAGGTGGCGCTGTGCTGCTCGCGGAGCCACTCGGGGGAGCTGGTGATCGGGTTGTAAACCACCTGCACAGTCTTTCTTGCCGGGTGGCGCTGCGCTTACCCGGCCTACATTGCGCAGACTTTTCAATTGGTTGCACGTTTTATTGTAGGCCCGTGCAGGCGTAGCGCCGCCGGGCGAAACTCACAAATCGCACTTTGCCAGCCCGTAAGCGGGCTCGCTATCCTGCCACGCGTACTCAATATGGCTGGCCTGCTCGCGCGCCAGTGCCCCATCGCCCTGCAATCGCGCCGCCAGGGTAAAGGCGAAATCGAACACGTTGCCCAGCCCGCGGCCGCTGAGCAGATTACCGTCCTCCACCACGTCGGCATTGACGTATATGCCGTCGCTGACCGTTTTCCACAACTCGCCGGAACAGACATAGCGGCGGCCCTTCAGCAGCCCGTTACCGCCCAACACGCGGGCGGCGGCGGAACAGATCGGGCAGATATATTTGCCCATGTCATCGTGGCGGCGGACGAAGGCGATAACCTCCGCGCTTTTCGCCAGGTTGACGCTGCCTTCCGGACCGCCCGGCAACACCACGGCGTCAAAGGTCTGTTCGAGGCTGGCCTTCAGGGTGCTGTCCGCCACCGTTGGGATGCCGTGATAGCTCAACACGTCGCGGCTCTCGCCGCAGGCAATCGTCTGCACCGTCAGATTCAGGCGGCGCAGGATATCGATGGTGACGATCGCCTCCCCCTCTTCAAAACCCGGGGCTAATAGTACGGCTACGCTTTTCATTTTGCTCTCCATGACTTCAGGGTTACCAGTACGGGTGCCAAATCTGTCGCAGCCGCGCCAGCAGCTCAAGATAGAAATAGTCTCCCCAGCTACAGCACTGATCGACGCCCTTGCCGCTGCCCATATGATAAACCGAGTGCTGCAGCAGCCCTTCGGTCGGATCGTCGTCGCGAGCAAGGTAGTTATCGGTCAGGGACAGCGCAATGCGCAGCGCCATCTCTTCGTAATACGCGCGGTTTGGGTCGAGCGTCGGCAGCGCCTTGACCAGCTCCAGCAGGCCGCAGGCGGCAATCGCCGCCGCTGAACTGTCGCGCACGGCGTCAGTCCCGAGCAGCGCCAGATCCCAGTGGCAGACATCATCGTCCGGCAGACGGTTGAGGAAGTAATGCGCGAGGCTGCGCGACAGCTCAACCATCTGCTTATCGCCGGTGTGCTGATAGCTAAGCAGGAAACCGTAGATGCCCCATGCCTGGCCGCGCGACCAGCAGGAGGTATCGCTGTAGCCCTGGTGGGTGTTGCCAAAGCGCGGCTCGCCCGTCTGCACGTCCATATAGTAAGTGTGATACGTCGAGGCATCTTCACGCACGATATACTTCGCTGCCTGTCCGGCGTGAGCCGTCGCCGCTTGCGCATAGCGCGGATCGCCGGTCTGTTCGCTGGCCCAGTACAGCAGCGGCAGGTTCATATTGCAGTCGATGATCATTCGCCCCTGCTGCTCCGGGTCGTTTAAATCACCCCATGCCTGAATAATTTTGGCCGTCGGATTAAAACGCTCCATCAGGCGCTCGGCTGCCAGCAGCGCCGACCGGCGAGCGGCTTCGTTGCCGGTGAGGCGCCAGGCGCTGATGCAGGAGAGCGAATAGAGGAACCCGAGATCGTGCGTTGCGGTATCGATGCGCTGCTCAATACGCCGGGCGAACGACGGTAAATAGCGCTCGGCGGCTTCGCGATAATGCGCTTTGCCGGTCATCTCCCACGCCAGCCACAGCTGGCCGGGCCAAAAGCTGGTGGTCCACTCCACGTTATCGGTGCGCGGCCAAACCCCCTTCTCGCAGGCTTCGCCGGGAAATTTATCGCCGAAGGCGACAATATTGCTGTCGAGCTTGCGCGTGACGCGGGTTAACGCCGCTTCCAGCTTCTGGCTCAGGGCCAGGCGATCGACCAGATGCAGTTCGATCGGCCGCAGCGCTTCGGTGATAACAGATTGGGTCATAACAACTCCTGAATTAATGTTTGGCCGGTTCAGCCGGGGCGGTATCTAACGCCGGAGCAAAGGATCGTGAGTCATCGCGCGTCGACCGGCAGCGCGACAGCGTAAAGGCGGAAATCAGCGTAAATAGCAGGGCGCAGCAGCCCATCAGCAGATAGGTATGCTCAAAGCCTATCCTGTCGTACAGATAGCCGGCAGGCGGCGCGACCACAATTGAACCCACGTAAATCATCGCCTGGTAGCCCAGCAGGTACATCGTGGCGTTAACCCGGCGATGAAAATGTTCGGCGATGTATTTGAAGACCGAGATCAGCAGCAGCGCGATCTCGACGCCGTAAAACGGTTTGATGATGGAGATCACAATCGGGTCGCTGGTGAGCCCGGAGGCGATCAGCCGAGCCCCTACCACGCAGCCGCAAAACAGCAGGCCGCGCTTGGCCCCGTAATGGTTCACCAGCCACGGGATAAACATCATCATCACGAACTCCATCCCCGACTGGACGGTGCTCAGGTAGCCGTACCAGGCATTACCCTGCTCTTTGGTGGCGAAGAACGACACGAAGTAGCGCGGGAACTGCTGTTCGGCGATAAACATCATCCACGCCACCCCGGCGACGTAGAGGCTGAACATCCAGAACTTGCGGTTTTTCAGGAGCATCAGCACGTCGGCAAAGACGATCTTATTGGCGGAAATAACGCTGTTATTGCGCAGCTGCTCATCGCCGATTTTGAGGCTAATCAGCACCAGCAGCATCAGTACCGAGGTGCCGCTGCTGAGCAGAAAGTTGGCCAGCGGCGTGACGTTAAACAACAGTCCGGAGACCGACGCCGCCATCGCCCAGCCCAGCGAACCCCACATTCTGATGCGGCCAAACTCCAGCCCGTACAGGCGGCTAAAGCGGTCGGCGTAGGATTCAGACGCCGCCACGCCGGCGTACCAGCCCAGGCTCAGGTACAGCGCGCCGATGATAATCCCCGCCATCGCATGGCTTTGCAGCAGCGGCTGGTATACCAGCGCAAAAAACGGCGCCATCAGCGCGGAAATGGCGCAGACAAAATAGAGCAGCCACTTGCTCATGCCGATTTTGTCCATGATGTAGCCGTAAACCGGCTTCAGAATCACCGCGAAGACGCCATTGATGGCGAACACGCTGCCGATGGTGACGCTATCGAGGCCCACTTTCTGGCTCAGCCACAGGGCGTACAGGCCAAAGCTTGATGACCACGTGAAGAAATAGAGAAAAATAAAGGTACTCATTTTGTACTGCGCGGCGCGTACGGACGATGATGTGCTCATAGCGATGCCTCCGGGGCCAGAACGAGCGTCGTTTCCTGTCGTGCCGTCACGAAGCGTACCGCGTCGTCGCTAATGATGGCCTGTGGGCAATGTTGCGGATCGAAGTCGGCGGCATTTCCCGCCCACACCGCGCTGATTAACACATGCTTACCGGGGTCGAGCTCGCCGCGCAGCACCGGCACCGCCGCGCGCTCGGCGAACAGCAGATTACTGTTTGGCGGCGTCAGTACCGTTTCGCCGCGGCGGATGTGGGGATGTAAACAGAAAATGGCCGTTGCATCCCGGGGGCTGCGCAACCAGCAGGCGCCGTCACCCTCGTGAACCTGCGGCTGCGGGCGGTTCGCCAGGCTAAAGCCCCCCTCCGCGCAGTCCAGCGCGCGCCGGGTGTTGATACGATGGACGCGCAGCTGCCAGTCGCCCAGCGCCAGCAGCCAGCTCTCAATCACCACGTCGCGCCACGGCAGCCAGCGGCTGTAAATGGTGCCGTCAGCGGTGACCACCTGCTGGCATTCACGGCGGCCACGCCAGTAGTTATCCTTTTCGGCCAGCAGCAGCATCGAATCGGGCGCGGCGTGGTTCAGGCCATAGCGCCCGCGTTCGAGGGTGAAGCCAAAGCGGGTGGAATAGGCAAACTTGCAGTATTTCGCTTCGGTATTGACGAAGTTGTTCAGCTCAAGCTGGCCGGACGTCAGCATCCACAGGTGATCGGCCTGATGCACCACGACCTGATCCGCGTGGGCTATCGTGTGCTGCGCTGCCAGCGGCGGCAGCGGCAGCTCTGCGGACTGCCAGAAGGCGTCGCCCTCATCTAGTGCCAGCACCAGCAGGGTCTTCAGGCCCCAGTAGGGCGAACCCGGCGCGTTGTAGTCTTCCGCCATCGCCAGATTCGGGTAGCTGTAGCCGACGCTCAGTATGCCGTCGCGGTCAAATATCGGCTGCTTCAGCCACCAGCGCAGATGGCGCAGCACGATGCCCTTCATCACGCCCGGCGAAAAGACCTCCAGCCCGGCGAAGGCCGCCGCACTCCAGAACGCCGCCTCGGCAAAGCGGTAGGTCAGGCTACGGCCAAACGGGATCGCCGCGCCGTCTTCGGCGAAGAAATGGATGAAGTCAGAGGAGAAACGCGCGGCGCGATCGCGCAGGGTTGCACACCGCTTAGGATCGACATCGACCATCAGCTTCGCGTAGATCAGGCCATAGAAATGGAAGCCCATCGAGATGTAATAGTCGCGCGGCCGGCCCGGACCATCGGCGTACCAGCCATCGCCGAGATAGTAATGCTCCATGGCAGCAAAATGGTCCTCCAGCGCCTGCGGGTTGGTCGGCATGCCGCAATGATGGAAGCCGACCTGCACCAGAATCGGGAAGAAGTGCCAGTTGTTATCGGGGATGTCCTGGGTCTCGCACTGCCTTAGCCAGCGCCATAAATTCGCTTTCTCCGTCTCGGTGAAGTGTGCCAGGACGGTTTCACCCGCCAGCGCCAGCAGCAGACCGTAGGCCGCCATCTCGACGATGCGCTGATCGTAAGGGCCAACATCCCCCCAGTAGTCAGCGTGCTGCGGATTGGTGCCGTTTTTTATCGCCTGTAAATAGAAGGAGAAGCGCTGCGGCTCGCTGCCGCCAGCCAGCAGCGGCGTGACGCCCCACAGCAGGCGGGAAAAGGCTTCCATGCTCGCGACCTGCTGGCCGTAGTGAGCGGTGAAGTTTGCTAAATCAATGCGGCTGGCGTCTTTTTCAAACCAGGGCGCCACCGCGTTGAGCATCTCGTTGACCAGCCGCTGCACCTCTTCCCGGCCTGTCAGTGGATTATCCAGATTGATGTTTTTAGGTTGCACAGGGTCCTCCCGCATTACACGAGGGTAGAGATAAGTTGTTGTTATTAGGCTTTTTAACGCCATGAGTGCGACGTCTGGATGAAGAGTAACTGCTTTTATTCCCGGCGCTGAGTGAGCAGACTCACAAAATTGAACCGCTATTTCATTTTTTCTGGATTTTGCTGGCCGCGAGAGGGATAAATTACAAACGATGGCCTAAAAATTTAAATCTGTTGTCCTGGAGGTAAAATGAGGGAAACGCAACTGCTGGAACGGATCACGCTCGATCGGCAGGCAATATCATTTAACCGCATGTATACCACCAGCGCGATTTATTACCACTGGCATCAGTGCGTTGAATTGCTCTATATTTCCAGCGGTTACGGCATCGTGGTGGTGGATAATCAGCACTATACCGCGCGTCCGGGGCGACTATTTATCTTCCCGCCCTTCCGTTTGCACAAGGTGCAGGTGGATCATAGCGATAAGAACCCCTATCACCGCACCACCATGCACATTGAGCAATCCGTCATCGAAAGTGCGCTCAGCGCCTTCCCGCGCCATCAGGCCCGGTTCGCCGCGCTGGCCGCCAGCAATCTGCCGGCGCAAATCTACGATCTCAGCGTGCACGCGGCGTTTATCGAGAGGATCCTTGAACAGTTTCAGGGCCTGGAGGATAACGAGCAGACCGCGGCCTGCGAGGTGGCATTTCTGGCGATGCAGCTCATGGCATTTCTGCCCGAGCAGCCGCAGCCCTACCCGCCGCGCCAGCAGACCGTCGCCTCGCGGATTATGAGCTGGGTCGAAGCCCACTATGCCAGCAAGTTTTCACTCGACCAGCTAGCGCACGACCTGGGGCTCTCGCGCAGCTATACCTCACGCATTTTTCGCCAGCAGACCGGCGGCAGCATCCATGAGTATTTGCTAACCCGCCGGATAAAAAGCAGCTGCGATCTGCTGCGGTACAGCGATGAGCCTGTTGACGCCATTGCGCTGGCGGTGGGCTTTAGCGAGGTGACCTATTTCATTACCTGCTTTAAAAAGATGATGCGCCAGACGCCGCTGCAGTATCGACGCAGTATCCTCAGCACCAGGATTCCCGCTTAAGGCAGTTTTTACCAATCAAAACGGGATTTTCTGCGCGCACAAAAAAACCCAGGTCGCATAACGACCTGGGTTTCGAATTTGGCGGAAGCGTAGAGATTCGAACTCTAGAACCCTTTCGGGTCGCCGGTTTTCAAGACCGGTGCCTTCAACCGCTCGGCCACGCTTCCAAAGTGAGGCGCACTATAAACATCTATTAGCGCCTTGTAAAGCAGGAATTTTTCTATTTTTACCCATGGGCGTTTGACTGCGCAAAAAGCCACCGAAACGCGTTCCCTGCATGACGCTCTTCTCCCTTGTACAAACCGTAACACAGCGACGCTCATCCTTTTAAATCGCTCTGGTATAGAATGCCACAAAAATAGACGGCCATTTGTTGTGTAATTGTTATAAATCTGAGCGCCTACAGATTGTAGAAATTACTGCCACGTAGTTTTACTGGTTAATGATGAAAATCAAAAATACGTTTTGCTTACATATCCTGATGGCGACGCTGGCCATTATGTTCATTTGTGTTCATCCGCTGATGACGAGCGTCAATCCACCGCTCACCTTCCAGCCGCTGATTAAATCCATGACGGGCACGCCTAAAGAACAAGCGGAAAAAATTGCGACTATTTCCCATGCCTTACAGGGGAATGCTATTTTTTTCATTGGCGCGTCTGAGGTTGCCACCTCAGAAGATGAACATTACGCGGTATATAATTACTTTAATAAGCAATTGCACCAGCCCGTCGTGGCGTATGGCGATGCGTTTGTTGATGATGAAACGCAATTTTTACTGTTCTCTCGTTTTAAAAATAGCCTTAACGCAAACAGTAAAGTGGTGTTACTTTTGGCGCCTGACAGCTTTTACTCAAAAGGGCTGCCGCCGGCTATTTATGCCGATAACTTCCCAGGCTCTATCTTCAATCCGCTGATGAAAGATCCGCAGGCTCGCCCGCTGCTGGTTAATTACTTAAAACATATTGATGCTAAAGAAATAAGCCATTTAACCTTTGGCCAAATGCGCGTCTTTGGCTGGCATCCCGACCTGATGTGGGACGAGCTGAGCTTCCAGTTTGCGAACATCTGCACCCAGATAAAAAACGACTGGCTGGCGCTGCTCAACGTGACGCCCCAGACTGTGCAGCCCTGGCCGCAGCAGCCAGCCGCCCACATGTCACCGGACTGGGATAAAGAGCTGGCGAATGCGCGCGAGTTAAATAAAAAACGCCAGCAGAGCGCGGCAACGCTGTGGATGGACAAAACGATTTACGAAGAGGACGGTAAGCCGCAGCAGTGGGATGACACGCCGGTCGTGCCTGCGCAAATTGCCGCTTTCCGTAAAACCGTTCAGCTGCTGAAAGATCGTCACGTGCAGGTGATTGCTATCGTCGACCCGGTTAACCCCTGGGCACTTTACAATACCGACACCTTCCGCCCGGTTGATAAGCAAATTAAAACCATTCTGGAAGAGAACCAGATCCCCTATTTAGATATGTACGCCATGCCGTATCAGAATGGCTGGAACTGGGATCGTTTGCACCCTTCCGAACTGGCCTGGGTTCCTATGATTCGTTTTATTGCACAGAGTTTTAAATGATGAAAATTGCGATCCGTCTTTTTTTCCTTTATCTCCTGCTGGCGATCACCGTCGTCGCGTGGACCTCTGTCGATGACAGCATGAGTATGCAGCTGCATTTTGAATATCAAAAGTTCTGAGGCCGAATGATGTACAGCTCGGGAATGTTTTTTGTCTATTTATTTTCATCCGCCCTGGCGTTTGCGCTGGTCAATCGCGTATTACGCCATCGCCTGACCTATATATCGGCGTTATCCGTGCTGGCCGCGTTAGGCTGGGGCTATATTTTTCAGGGTGACTACCGGGTTCCCGCGGCCGTATTTTTCAGCTTTTATCTTGTCGCCACGTTAAAAGAAAAGGGATGGTTAAAAACCTGGCAGGCGATTGTGTTAACGCTGCTTCCTTTATTTTTGGTGAAACTGCACGTTAATCATCATCTCGGCATGATTGGCCTCTCCTTCATGACGTTCCGCGCGGTGGACGTGCTGCTCTATCGCAGCAAAAAGGAAGGGCAGAATTTCCTGCACTATTTCTGCTACCTGTTTATGCCCTTTATTATCCTGGCTGGCCCGATGTACCGCTGGCGGACATGGATGAGTGACGTCAGCAGGCCCGTATTTGCCCTTAACCGCGAACAGTTTTTAGTCGCGCTAGAGCAAATCATTACCGGCATTGTCCAGAAGTTCCTGTTTGCCATGCTGATTGATTCGCTTGTTGTCCAGCCCTGGAGCCATAAGCCGTTTACGCTGACCGTGGGCGTGGTGATGTCGATTGCCTATAGCGCCTACCTCTACTTTGATTTTGCGGGCTACAGCAATATGGCCATCGGCGCGGGCCGCCTGTTTGGGCTCAACATTCCGGCAAACTTCAATATGCCGCTTCTGGCTAAAAACCCGCAGGATTTCTGGCGCCGCTTTCATATTAGCCTGTCTGAATGGCTGCGCGATGTGGTCTTTATGCCCGTTTATATGAACCTGATGAAGTTCAACTTTTTCCGTCAAAACAAAACGCTGGCGCAAAATATCGGTATTTTTTGCACCCTGTTCTGCATGGGGGCATGGAATGGTCTGGAGCGCCATTACGTCATTAGCGGCGCGCTGTTTGGCGCGATTTCCGTCGCGCACAACATGCTGCTGTGGTCGGCCAAACGTAGCCCGGCACTGCACCGCGGGCTGCAGTATCCGGCCGTTGCGTTTTTAGGGCGAATTCTGACGCTGGCGAGCGCCGCGGGATCCCTTTACATCTTTAGTGGAATGTCACCTCTATGAAAAATCACTCCGAGCTTCAGGAACTGCAGGATTTCCTGCGTGCGGCATTGTGCGATCCCGCCTCCCCGCAGCAGCTGGCCATCAGCGGCAGCGACGAAGCCTTAAGCTGGCTGCAGCTTTCCGCCGCCGTGGCGGACTGGGCAGCGCGCTATCAGCGTTGCCAGCCTGCTGTCGGGACGCCGGTCGTGTTATATGGCCACCAGCAGGCCGAGTTCGCCGTGGCGATTTACAGCTGCCTGCTGCACAACATTCCGTACATCCCGGTGGACTGCATTTACCCGCAGGAGCGCCTTCGGGAGATCTGCCATCTGGCGAGTGCCCCTTACTATTACGACGTCGCGACCCGGCAGTTCATCGCCACCGGTGAGTCGGGCAAGGTGCTGGAAGAGCAGGATCTGGCCTACATCATGTTTACCTCGGGCAGCACCGGCAAGCCTAAAGGGGTGCAGATTGGCCGTGAAAGCGTATGGCACTTCATGAAATGGGTCAGCAAGGACTTTTCCCTGCCGGAAAAACCGGTCCTGATGAACCACGCGGTGTTCAGCTTTGACCTCTCCCTGATCCCGTTGCTGGCGAATCTGGCGATGGGCGGACACATCGTCCTGAACGCCAAAGAGGACATTCAGAAAGAGACCTGGCTGGCGCGACTGAAAAGCAACGCCGTCTCCGCCTGGGTCTCCACCCCCTCTTTTGCCTACCAGCAGCTGCTTTCCCCGCAGTTCAACAGCGAGTATTTGCCTGAACTCGGCGTGTTTATCTTCATTGGTGAAGTGTTAAACAAGGCACTGGTTAAACAGCTACGCCGCCGCTTCCCGCAGGCAAAAATCATCAACTCCTATGGCCCAACGGAAGCGACCATCGCGACAACCGTGGTTGAAATCACGGATGCGATCCTGAACAGCGACGGTGCCGTGCTGCCGGTAGGGGTCATGATGCCTGAGAGCAAAATGGAAATTTCCGCTGAAGGCGAGCTGATTATCTGGGGGAAAAACGTCATGCGCGGCTACCTTGGCCTGCCCCAGGAGAACGCGGCGAAATTACTTCATCGGGAAGATGACGCGTTTCGCGGCTACCGGACCGGCGATCTGGGCTATGAAGACGGGCTCATCTACTGCCAGGGCCGCAACGACAGCCAGGTCAAACTGAACGGCTACCGTATTGAAATCAACGAGATCGAAAACCGCCTGCTGGCGATGTCCGGCATCAACGAAGCGGTGGTGCTGCCGCTGATGAAATCCTGCGGCAGCGTGCTGCGCATTGCCGCGTTCTGCGTGACGGAGCTGGCGCCGGATACCATCAAAACCTCGCTGTCGAAGGTGGTTCCGCCCTATATGGTGCCGTCACAAATTATCGTAAAAGACGCTTTGC
Organism: Enterobacter cloacae complex sp. ECC445; assembly: GCF_021892025.1. Classification (NCBI taxonomy): domain Bacteria; kingdom Pseudomonadati; phylum Pseudomonadota; class Gammaproteobacteria; order Enterobacterales; family Enterobacteriaceae; genus Enterobacter; species Enterobacter cloacae complex sp. ECC445. Next base: position 76,955 of record NZ_JAKLRZ010000007.1, read on the forward strand.
CGCTGAATCCTAACGGCAAAATTGACCGCAAGCTGCTGGACGCTTACGCCCGCACAAATTAATGACCCCAGGAAAAATTATGGAACAAGAAATTCTCGCCCTGTTCGAAAAAGTGTTATCCCGTAAGGTGGGCTTTCACGATGAGCTGATTGAATCCGACATTCTCGACTCCATCCTGGCGGTCGACATGGTGCTGGAAGTGCAGGACGTTTACGGCTGTATGATTCCGCCAACCGACGTGGCGACGGTGCTGAAAACCCCGGCCGATCTGGCCCGCTATATTGAAGAAAACCGCTAAACGCCTCTGCCGTAGCCCCTCCCCTGAAGGCTCTGGCACCGCGTGCCAGAGCCCAGAACGCCAGTTGAATATCCTTCACCGGAATGAAACCCACCGCGTTTATGATTTCTCCTACACTTTAGGGGTCGTGTTGTTTTTAACAGAGGAGTCTGCGGTATGGCATTCGTAACCACGAAAGACGGCGTCAATATTTTTTATAAAGACTGGGGTCCGAAAGAAGCTCAACCTATTGTATTTCACCACGGCTGGCCTCTCAGTGCCGATGACTGGGATAACCAGATGCTCTTCTTCCTCGCAGAAGGCTATCGCGTTATCGCTATCGATCGTCGCGGTCATGGGCGTTCGGACCAGGTGAGTGACGGCCACGATATGGATCATTATGCGGCCGACGCGTCGGCCGTGGTTGAAAGCCTGGACCTGCGCAATGCCGTGCACGTGGGCCACTCCACCGGCGGCGGCCAGGTCGCCCGCTATGTCGCAAAGTATGGCCAGCCGCAGGGGCGCGTCGCCAAAGCGGTGCTCGTCAGCGCCGTACCGCCGCTGATGGTCAAAACGGACAATAACCCCGGCGGAACGCCCATCGAGGTTTTCGACGGCTTCCGCAGCGCGCTGGCGGCCAATCGCGCTCAGTTTTATCTCGACGTCGCCAGCGGGCCTTTCTACGGCTTTAACCGTGATGGCGCCGAGGTTTCACAGGGTACGATCCAGAACTGGTGGCGTCAGGGAATGATCGGCAGCGCCAAAGCGCACTATGAGGGGATTAAGGCGTTTTCTGAGACCGACCAGACGGAAGATTTAAAAGCCATCACGGTCCCCGTTCTGGTGATGCAGGGCGATGACGATCAGGTCGTGCCGTATAAGAATGCGGCCCTGCTGCAGGACCAGCTGCTGGCGAACAGCGTGCTGAAAATTTATCCGGGCTTCCCGCACGGGATGCACACCACCCATGCGGATACCATCAACGCGGACATTCTGGCGTTTATCCGCTCATAACGCCGCGTTTGTTGCCGGGTGGCGCTGCGCTACCCGACCTACATGTCTTTATTCGTTCATAAAGTCGGGTTTTACATTCACGCCAAAAGAAAAACCCCAGGTTAACGAGTAACCTGGGGTTTATATCTGGCGGAAGCGCAGAGATTCGAACTCTGGAACCCTTTCGGGTCGCCGGTTTTCAAGACCGGTGCCTTCAACCGCTCGGCCACACTTCCTAAGTGAGGCGAACTATAAACACCTCCCCGCGCGCTGTAAAGAGTGGCGTCATTCGTTCGCTGTAAAAATAGTCAAAACGTGTTTAATCGGTTGAACTGACGACACATCGACGATTTTATCAGCACAGGGCTAGTGTTTCTTGATGTACATGTCCTTCGTGTAATAGTACCCCAGCTTATCCGGCGTAAATCCGCCCACCCACGGTTTGACCAGATGCGTGCGGACGTAGTGATACACCGGAATGGCGGGCACATCGCGCCCCAGCAGATCTTCCGCCTGCTGGTAGAACTTGCCCCGCTCCTCCGCTGTTTTGGCTTTGGCGGCATTGAGCAGCGCCTGGTCGTAGTCCGGATTGCTGTACTGGCTGGTGTTTTCGCTGTCTCCCGTGCGGAAGGTGTTCAGGAAGGTCGCCGCATCGTCATAATCGGCAATCCACGCGTAACGCACCGCGTCAAAGTTGTGGGTGTGCATGGTATCCAGCATGGTTTTCCACTCCTGGTTTTGCAGCTTTGCCTCCACGCCGAGGTTTTTCTTCCACATGGAGCTGGCGGCAATCGCAATGCGCTGGTGCGATTCTGAGGTGTTGTACAGCAGGTTAAAGCTCAGCGGGTGGCTGGCGTTATATCCGGCCTCGTTCAGCAGCTTTTTCGCCTCCGCGATGCGCTTGTCCAGCGGCCAGCTGGCGTAATCCGGGTTCTGTAGCTTAACGCCGCCAATGTCCGGCTGGCTGATCAGCCACGCCGGGCGCTGCCCCTGCCCTAACACTTTTCCGGCAATGATGTCCTTATCCAGGGCCATGTTTAGCGCCTTACGCACGCGAGCATCGTTGAACGGCGGGCGCGTGGTGTTGAACTCGTAATAATAGGTCGCCAGCTGTGGAGAAACGTCCAGCTGGCTGCCGAGAGTTTTCTTCAGCTGGGCAAACTGGTTAATCGGCACCGTGTAGACAATATCGATTTCGCCCGCCTTATAGCGGTTCACGTCCGAGGCCTCGGAGGTGATGGGTAAATAGGTCACCTTGTTGATTACCGTATGCGCATTATCCCAGTAGCGCGGGTTGCGCTCCGCCACGATGCGCTCGTTGACCACCCACTGCGACAGCTTATACGCCCCGCTGCTGACGAAATGCTCCGGCTTGGTCCACTTATCCCCGAATCGCCCAATCAGCACTTTGTCCACCGGCACCAGCGACGGGTGCGCCAGCATCGGGAGGAACGCCGCGTTGGGCTGCGTGAGCGTCACTTCCAGGGTGGTGTCGTTTATCGCTTTTACGCCCAGCGTATCGGGCGCTTTTTTCCCCTGGGCGATCTCGGCCGCGTTAGCGATATGCATGTTGCCCGGATAGCTGGCATACGGTGACGCCGTTTTCGGATCGATCAGGCGCTGCCAGCTCCAGACCACATCTTCTGCGGTAATCGCCGTGCCGTCGCTCCAGGTGATGCCCGGACGCAAATGGAACGTCCAGACGGTGTTGTCCTTGTTCTCCCATTTTTCCGCCAGCCGGGGTTGAATCTCGCCTGAAGGAGAGACGCCGACCAGACCTTCGAATAAATCGCTGATAATATTGAATTCGACATCGCTTTCAACTTTATGCGGGTCGAGCGAGGCCGGTTCACTGCCGTTATTCCTGACCAGTTCCTGCTTATCGGCCAGCGCGGTTCCTGCCGGCACGTTAGCCGCCCAGGCTGCCGTGCTGGCGCACAGGATCCCGGCGGTGAGTGAAGAAAGTGTAAAGCGCGTGCGTGTTTGTGGTTTCATGTCCTTCGCCTTATTGTCTGTTTTATGACGATCCGGAGATAACTCTTAGCGCTCGGATGGTAATAACGCAATATTTTTCAGTAACCTATAAGAGGTTGATCTGGTAAATTTTCTCAAACCGCTATTCCTACTAATGAAACGCATTTCTGCAGAAGAAATAACCGCCTCCGGCGCTAAGGTGCTGAGTAAAGATGGGTAAAACCACTTTGAGACTGGCGTGCGGTTTCCTATTCTTTCCGCTAATTACATCTGTCATAAGAGAGTGACTCATGGATCGTATAATTACTTCGTCGCGCGACCGCACATCGCTACTCAGCACCCACAAGGTGCTGCGCAATACCTATTTCATGCTCAGCCTGACGCTGGCATTCTCAGCCATCACCGCCACCGCCAGCACCGTGCTGATGCTGCCGTCTCCGGGGCTGATCCTGACGCTGGTGGGGATGTATGGTCTGATGTTCCTGACCTACAAAACCGCTGATAAACCGGTCGGTATTCTGTCCGCGTTCGCCTTCACCGGCTTCCTGGGCTACATTCTCGGGCCGATGCTGAATGCGTACCTGTCTGCCGGAATGGGTGACCTTATCGGCATGGCGCTGGGCGGTACCGCGCTGGTGTTCTTCTGCTGCTCGGCCTACGTGCTGACCACCCGTAAGGACATGTCCTTCCTCGGCGGTATGCTGATGGCGGGCGTCGTGGTGGTGCTGGTGGGTATGGTGGCGAACATCTTCCTGCAGCTGCCTGCTCTGCACCTGGCGATCAGCGCCGTGTTTATTCTGATCTCCTCCGGCGCGATCCTGTTTGAAACCAGCAACATCATTCGCGGCGGCGAGACGAACTATATTCGCGCCACCGTGAGCCTGTACGTGTCGCTGTACAACATCTTCGTCAGCCTGTTGAGCATCCTGGGCTTCGCCAGCCGCGATTAAGCCGACTCGCTGAAATAAAAAGGAGAATGCCGCGGCATTCTCCTTTTTTTATGCCCTACTCGCCCCGGCAAATATAGGTCGGATAACGCCGGTCCTGAATTAGCCACACGGAGGGCGAGAGTTCAGAGATCGTGAGGTAGTAACGTGCGGTCGGCCTGGCGAAGCTTCCCCACTGGTCATCCGGGGTATTATCATTGTGCCGACGCCAGGTTTTGGTGTAGCTCAACACAATGACCTTATCATCGTCCCGCTGCTCCCAGGTAAAGTCGACATCTCTGTCAACAATCAGGCATTGCCCGCCGGCCTTTGCCGCGCCTTTGTAGGTCGTCACCCCGGTACCGTCCCGATGAAAATAGAACTGTGCCACGCTATTGACCTTCACTTCACTTGCTCTTCCCTCATTGCGCGTGAAGTTAAATTCGGTGCTGCAGGCCAGCACGTCCTTTTTATCAAAGACGCCGGAACAGTAAAATAACGCGATTGCCCCCCCGATAAGGGTTCCCCCCAGGGCAAAAAGAAGTTTTCTTTTCATTTTTCAGCCCCGCTTTTATAACGAATGGTTTTGCACAGGCTGGTTTGACTGGCCGGACAGGCACCAATGAAAACTTCATCCGCGGCGGATATAGCAAAGCGGGCGCTGAAATAATAAATATCATACGCCTCCCGCTCGCATGCCACGTTATTCGCCTCCAGCTGCTTCGCTAATTTCGACAGCACCAATGGTCTTCCGTGATCGTTGATAATCCAGATGCTGCACCGCGCAATTTTTTCCTTAACCGGGTTGAGCTTCGCCGGAACGAATATCCCCTGCTGTAGGCTGAAGTAGACGCCCGCCCCCAACGCGGCAACGATCGATCCGGCTATCATCGCCCGTTTTTTTATGGTTGCGCGCTGAGGCTTTACCTCTTGCGGCGTGGACGAGGGCTGAGGCACGGCGGACGGAATATTCTCTCTGGGTTGAAAAATCACATCGGCCTCAAAACGAAACCCATAGCGGGGCACGGTGACGATAAATTCATGCCCCTCTCCCAGTGCCTGGACGCTTTTACGTAATTCACTCACCGCTTTATTGAGATTATTTCCTGACGGCGTAAAGCCAAACTCCTCCCACACCCGGGCGATCAATTCCTCCCGACTCAGATCGCGGCCTCTATGCTTAATAAATTCCTGTAAAAGCCGAACGGCGGGTGCCGACAGCGTTAATACAGATTCTGGTTGTCCAACAAGACTTATTGCATGTGCTTCAGGATCAAATAACAACGAATTATTGCATATAAAAAACATCTTTTATTCTCGGCTGTTACCGCATGCTTTTTAATCCATGGTACATCGACATGAAAACTGCCTCCCGATCTGCTTATTTTGCAATCAGAAGGAATTTTCTTCCTATCCCTGGTCGCGGCATTTTCGCTTAACTATACAACCTTAAAGCCAGGAAATCAGGATAAAAAACTGTATTTAGCGAGTTAACTAATACAAATTTTCACAAACCCCTGTTCTGGTTAAAGTTTCCCTGCCCTGAAGCAAGACGAAAGCAGACGGTGTCCTGGTGTTAACGCGCCGCCGATAAAACGCAGAGCAGGCAGTCTGAATATGAAACAGAAAAATAGAGTGAACATGACAACCGCCTTTTATGTCGCCGCGATGTCATTGCCATTTTTCTCAGAAATGGCAATGGCCAATATGAGCGTGTACCCCATGGAACTTAACGTAGATAAGTCCGGTGCGGCGCAAATTAAGGTGGCGTCGAAAACGGATGATATTCAGTTCATTCGGGTGAGGCAAAAGAAAATTCTTAATCCCGGCACGGCACAGGAAAAAGAGGTTGATGTGGCCTCCTGGAAAGCGGGTGGCGTTGTTGTCACGCCCGAAAAATTTGCCCTTGCGGCGGGTGCAATGCGCGTGGTTCGCCTGATATCGCTTACGCCGCCGGAAAAAGAGACCACCTGGCGCATCTATTTTGAAGGGGTAAAGCAACCTGACAGCATTATCCCCGGCAAGACGGAAAGCCCTGCGGCCACGGCAACATTGGGCGTCAACGTGATTTGGGGTGCGCTTATCCACCTCGCCCCGGAAAAGAGCGTGGTTTCACTATCGATTGACCCTCTCAGGGGAACGTTAAAAAACAACGGCACGCTGCGCGTGCCGCTCAGAGAGATCGGTATTTGTGATGCAGATTCATCGTGTAAATGGATTAAAGAAGACGCGACGATTTATCCGGACACCGAGCGGAAATTAAAAACGCTCGCGAAGGTACAAGGACAGAAATATAAATTCCGCTACTTCAACTGGTTGAATAAAACCGCTGAAGAAGCTGATTTACCCGTCGTGCAATAACACGACGCCACTGTAAAAACCCCCACAGGGTTTGTTTAAAGAGCCAGGGTGCTCATTTGTAAATATGGAGATATCAATGCGTAAGTATTTTAAACCTCTGATGATTGTTGCCGCGATGACCACGTCCGTTAGCGCGCTGGCGATTCAAAAGGATATTACCGTTAACGCCAGCGTCGATTCACAGCTGGATATGACCCAGGCCGATAACACGCCGCTGCCGGCAAGCATCGATATGCAGTACCTGCCCGGTCGCGGTCTGGAAAGCTACCGTCTGAACACCAAGGTATGGTCTAACTCCGCGACCAGCAACGTGAAGGTTCGTCTGGTCAGCGCGGCGAAGCTGGCGAATGCCGACGGCGCTGACACCATCCCGATGACGGTAAAGCTGGGCGATAAAACCCTCACCACCGCCGATGTTGAATATACCGGCACCGAACTGTTCCCGGGCAGCATTGAAAACGGTTCAGCGGTGCTGCCCCTGACCATTTCTCAGACCACCAAAGGTATTCTGAAAACCGGTCAGTACAGCGGCGTTGTCAGCCTGATGCTGACGCAAGCGACAACCACGGAAGGCGGTGCGTAACACCACAGCACCTAAGGAATAACGTCAGAGGGTGTCTACCCTCTGACGTCAGGATGATGTCGAGGCTCGTTCATGGCGTTTCACAGAAATACTCTCCTCTTTGTTGCTTTGTTACCCGCTTCCATCCAACTCGCCTGTGCCGACATGGCCGTCCCGGCAGGTTTTGAAGATCTGGCAAAAACGCAGCGCCTCTGGACTGAGGTGAACCTCTACGGCGAATCGCTTGGTCTTTTTGAAACGGATATCACGCTTGAAACGGTCAGTTTTGTCGCGCCTGAAAACGTGGTAGCGGCTATCAAGCGCCGGTTTAATGACGATCCCGCTCTCGTCTCCACCGTGTCCGCCGCGCTGGCCGTTCCCCTGGCCCGAAACGGCAACCTGGCCTGCAGCAGCAACGGCTCCGCAGCGGGCTGTGATTACATGGATACCGACCGCGCGGCCATTATTTATGATGAGAATAACGCCCGCATTAACCTGTTTTTGGACAAGACATTTCTGCCTAAAGCCACCGCAGAAAATCAGTGGTATCAGCCCACGCAGGACAGCGAAAATGCCCTCATCCATCAACAGAATATTAATTTTGTGGCCGACAGGAATTACCAGTCAGCCACCGTGCAGGGGAACGGCGCGCTGGCGCTCACCCGGGACGGCTATGTGAATCTCGACTGGACCTGGCTGGTGCAGCGTTCAAAGCACCAGCAGCAGCAGGACATCACCGTCAACAACGCCTGGTTCCGCCAGGACATTTTGCGTCAGTACTATGTCCAGCTTGGCGAGATGGATACCCGCGATCTGTTCAGTAACGCCGGCGGAAATATCACGCTGAGCCAGCTGCCGCTGGGCAAAATTCGCGGCCTGCGGGCGGGTTCGACAAGGGCATGGATGAATCCGGTTCAGCAGTCGAAGGGAACCCCGATTACCGTGCTGCTTTCCCATGACGCGCGTGTCGACGCCCGCCGCGGCAACCAGCTGCTGGCCAGCTTTTACCTGAATGCCGGGGCGCAAACCCTGGATACACGCGCCTTCCCGGACGGCAGCTACACCGTGACCCTGTCCGTCTATGAAAATAACCGCCTGACGCGCACCGAGCAGGTGCCGTTTACGCGTACCGGCATTACGCCGTTTGACCGGGTAGAGTGGTTTGTGCAGGCGGGAGAAACGGACAATGACGGTACTGACGCATCCCGTTCAGCCGTGGCGCAGGCGGGCGTTCGCCTGCCCGTTACGCCAACGCTGGCGCTGACCAGCGGCGCGACCACCACAAAACAGCACCAGTTCATGGAAAATGCGCTCGACTGGAGCCGCGGGTTCAACGCTGGCCCCGTTGACGGGGTCTTGAGCACCCGCTTTAGCTACCTCTATGGCAGCAAAGGCGAGCGCGGCAATATCCAGCAGGTGAGCTACAACGACGGCTTTTCGCTGAGCTTCTACCGTAACGCGCTGTCGGCGGAGAGCTGTGATTCTTTCAGCACCGGTTTTGACGCGATCGGCGGCTGCTACCGCTCGCTGTCGGTGATGTTTTCCGTGCCCGTCGGCAGCTGGTACGCAAGCCTGGGCTACTCGGATAACCGCAACGAAGGGCGCTACGTCTCGCGCCGCGAGCTCCCGGATCGCGACGATCGTCACGACCAGGGGCTTCCATGGGACAGCGTCTACATGACCCGCTCGCGCTCGCAGGCGTGGCAGGGTGGGCTGAGCAACGCCTTCAGCGTGCGAGGTCTGAACGTTAACAGCAGCATCAACCTGTTTATGCGTAACGACCACGCTCAGGAGGGGCGCGGCAAGGGCGGATTTCTCAGCGTAAGCGTGTCAATGGCGCACAACCGCCAGGGCAATGCATCAAGCTATACCTCGCTGGGCGCGACATGGCAGCACCAGCAGCGTCAAAAAGACCAGATGACCTACAGCGCCTCGCATAACTGGTACACCGACGCGCGCGGGGAAAATGAATTTGGCCTCAACGCCTCGGGCATTAATAGCGACTCGGTCAACGCCTCGGCGTATACGCGACAGGGCGGCCGATACGGCAACGGTAGCCTGACGGTCAGCGACGCCTGGGATCGTCAGGACAGCCGCCATACGCTCAGCAGCAGCGGCAACTACAGCTCAACGCTCGCGCTGTCGCGTTCTGGCCTGTGGCTGGGCCGCTGGAGCGACGGGCGCCCTGCTTCCGCCGTCGCGGTGAACGTGGCAACGCCGGAAGATACCCAGGATCCGCGCGTCGCCGTGTCGCTGGATAACGGCGGCAGTGCAGACATTCCGGGCAATGGCCGCGCCCTCTTCGCGGTGCCGGGCTATCAGCAAACCACGTTGACGATTAACGAATCGCTGGACGTCTCCCGGGGGGCCAGCAGCGAGATCACGCAAGGTTCAGGCAGCAGAACGTTGTTTATGGTGCCGGGCAAACTGCTGCGTCGGGATGTGCAAACCACCGCAAGCTACACCTGGCTCGGCCAGCTAACCGACGAGCGTCATGCGCCGTTTATCGGCGGCGTGCCGCTAAACGTTAACGGCTGGAGCGATCTCGGCAACGGCGGGTTTAGCGCCCAGAGCGACGCCCTGCTGCATAACCTCTACCTGGTGCGTCAGCAGCAGTTTTATCAGTGTGCGCTGAACGTAAAAAGTATGCGCGACGTCGTGCGCTACGTCGGCGCGGTGACCTGTCAGGAGCTGACCTTCTCCGCGCTGCCGGAAACCGTGCAGCAGCAGGCGCAGCTGATGCTTGCCGGACGCATGCCGCCTGCAGGCCCAACGGCGATGAACGCTGAAAAATAATGACAGGAACGTGATGTGAAAAAATTACTCTTAGTTTTATTGCTGTTAAGCACAGGATCCGGCCAGGCGCTGGCGGCCAGCGCGGGGGGCAGAAACACCAGCGTCGGGATGAGCGTCGATCGCATGGCCTCCCCGGCGCGCCTGGACATCTGGCTGCACGAGTCGGGCGGCTTTATCGCCAACGATCCGCAGAAGTGGGGGCGAAATACCCTCACCTGCCAGTCGCGCACCGACCCCACCTACGGCGCGTGCATGACCGCACCGGTATGGTTTACGGCCAACCCGGCATCGCCTTATCCGATTAACCTGCGCTTTACCCATTCGGTGACTAAAAAAACGGTGGACGTAAAGGTTTACGGCGAAAAGCACATGTTCATGAACGGCAAAACCTACGCCTTCGCCAGCTACGTCACCGGCGGCGCGGGCGATCTCGCGGCGTGGGACCGCGAGCCCTATTTTGATTACTACATCGTGAAAAGCGAGCTGAACAAGCTCAATCAGGCCGGCATCTGGACCGCCACGCTCAGGCAAAACCTGCGCGAATGGGGCAGCGCCGCCTGCGGCGGTAATTTTAACGACGGCAACGTGGGCTGCCCGGGGTATTTGACCATCGCCAGCTGGCAGGCATCGATCCGCATCGAGGTGGTCGATCCCGGCAATCAGCAGATTTATCTGCCCGCCTTCCCCCACTCAACGCCGATCGTTAACCTCAACCTGACCAACTTCCCGGGTCGCCCCGGCGGCAGCGAGATTCAGGGCGAAGCCTCGCTGGACATGTGCCTGTACGACGGCAAAAACGCCACCAGCACCCGTACCTATCTGCGATTTGAGGATGACGGACTCGCCTCAGCGGGCCGTGCCGAAGGTGCATTTTCTATCCGGCGACGCGGTGGCAGCCCGACCGACGCGCGGGATCGTCTCGACTATCAGGTCTTTGTTACCCATCCCGTTACCGGCGCAACCGACACTGTCGCCAATGGTAAAACCATCGTCTGGCAAGGCACGAACGATCCGCAGTATCTGCGTCAGGTCGTGCTGCCCGGCGGGCGGGAGAGCGTGCTGTGCATTCCCGCCCCTATTATCCTGAAAACGCCTGCATTTGCCGCCAGCAGCAAAAATGCGGGTGACTATACCGGCACGCTGCGCGTTATCTATACGCCCAGCACGTTATAACGAGGTCACCGTGAGTTACGCCATTCTCGACAATAATCGATTTTACGCCGAAGGGTTGCGCTATGCGCTGCTGCGTCGTGGCGTCCAGCCAGAGGTCATAAGCGATACCGTACAATGGCAGCCAACCCTGCTTACCCGCCGCGTGGTTGTCGTACGCTGTCGTTTTTCCGTTGCGGGTACGCATCAGGCGCTGATTAACATTTTACTCAGACTGGAAGCCGCCCGCTGGCAAGGCAGCCTTTATCTGGTCTGCAATGAAAAGGGATGGGCGCTGGCGACGCATTTACGCAAGCGTTTTGCCACGCTAACCGTTTATATCATCGATGACAGGATCGCCGTCGCAGATGCGGCATATCTGCTGGCAAAAGAGCCTCGCCGCGTGCGCAGTCTGGACTGCTGTCTTACCGGACTTGAATTCAACGTGCTCGATCTGATGCTCACCGGGCTGCCGGTGCGCCACATTGCCATCGTGACGCGCATGTCTGAGAAACAGGTGTCGACCCACAAATGCAACGCGCTGAAAAAGCTCAATGCCAACAATCTGCTGCAGCTGCTCCTGTAGGTCACGGTTTATCCTGAGGCGGCTTTTTTGCTACACTGTCGCCGATTTTTCACCTACGACAGAAGATTATGTTCATTTTTGCAGGCCATGAAATTGAGACCGATAGCGAAGGCTATCTAAAAGATACAACGCTCTGGAGCGAACCGCTGGCGGAGAAAATTGCGGAAAACGAAGGGATTACCCTTTCCCCTGAACACTGGGAAGTGGTGCGTTTTGTCCGCGAGTTCTATCTTGAATTCAACACCTCTCCGGCTATCCGCATGCTGGTCAAAGCCATGGCAAGTAAGTTCGGCGAAGAGAAAGGCAACAGCCGCTATCTCTATCGTCTGTTCCCGAAGGGCCCGGCAAAACAGGCAACAAAAATTGCTGGCCTGCCTAAGCCGGTAAAGTGCATTTAATAACGAATACCGAAGTTAACGTACTCCCGACCGGGTTGATGCGGTTCCGTTAAGACCTTATCAACCCGCGCGCTGCGCGGTCCCCCCGCTTTCAGCCACGCCATCAATTTTTCAACCTGTTCCGCTTCGCCGCAGGCGACCACCTCAACGCTGCCGTCATCCATGTTGCGCGCGTATCCCGTGATCCCGAGCTGAAGAGCCTCACGCTGGGTGCTGTAGCGGAACCCAACGCCCTGAACGATGCCGTGAACCCAACACCTAACACAAATACAACCAGTTTTTTGACTCATAGATACCTCAGTTTGTTTTAAATGCCTCATACACCGCTTACAAATGACCTGTCAGATAAGTTTTTGACGCAGGCATATCATCACGCTATCTCCATTAACTTAAATTATTATCACGAGAAAACATTAGTTTTAGTGATAACTCTGTGCAATGTATAGAGCGGGCAAATTAATCTACAGGCACATCATGGATAGATTACATTTCGAGATGTTTGTCTCATAACATCAGTTGACACAAACCCAGAACAACTGTATATATATACATACCAAGCAACTCAATGCAAAATCGACAAGTGGCTGTAGACGTGATAGTTTTTATCCATGATAAGATGAAGGTATTATGGATATGTTGCTTCCGATACGTGTTAAAAAAAGCTTTTTAGACTTATTCAAAACATTGCCTTTGCAATACACTTTACAGCAATCAAATGTCAATCTTCACATACTCAATATTGAAAGTAATAGGTTCATATACGAGAAGTTAGTGGATGAACTACGAGATATAATTGTCACGTATGTCCATTCAAATAGACGACTTAAGGAGTTTAATGAAAATAATCCTTCATTTAGCCCTAAACCATTTATAGAAGCGATAAGAAAATTTCGTCAATATACATCTAATGAAGGTGAACTTGGTGAATTACTACTTTATGCATTTCTCGAATCAGGGCTAAGAGCTCCTAAATTACTCTCAAAGATGGAATTAAAGACTGACTCCAATGACTATATTAAAGGTTCAGATGGAATTCATTTATTAGAGGATAATGGCTGTTACCAGCTAATTTTTGGTGAATCAAAAATGTATGCTGATCTTTTAGATGGTGCTCGCAATGCATTTGATTCAATCGCAGAATTTAAAACCAATGGATTAAAATTTGAGAGAGGCCTGATAGATACACATGTCATAAATGAAATGGTTTCAGAAGATGGTTATGAGAAAATAAAATCCATCCTTCTTCCTTCAGGTAATAACGGACCAGATCTTGATTTATCTTTTGGCATTTTTTTAGGATTCGAGCTTCCAGTTAATGATTCGATACTTTCAATGAGCAGTAAGGGTTTTAGATTGTGGGTGAATAACTATGTGAGCGAAAGAGCTTCTAGTGTCATCGAAACAATTAAGCGTAGGATTAATAGTCACAAATTATTCGGGCACGAGTTTCACATATACATTGTACCTTTTACAGCAATTGATGAAACACGCAAAAAAATAATTCAAGAAATGTTAACAATCGAGTAAACATTATGAATGATATTCCTCAAGAAAAAAATATTCACATAGCAACACGTCTTGCTGATGATGCGTTCAATAGCCCTTATTTTAAGGAAGTTTACACATATATTGTTGAGCTTTACAATAATCAATTATTTGATAACAATTTCAGCATTGAATTACGAGATAATTTAAGACTTCAACATGCACTGCGTTTTGCAGATATATTATCTAATTCCAACAAAGAAGAATATAGAACAAGTGCATTTGAAATAGTCAGTAAAATGTCATCGCTAGTAAATGATGATGCCTACTTTAAGTTTATTTCATTAGCTGTAATTAACAGATTAGGAATCTATGCTGCTGAAAAACTAATTTCGGAAGAAACTATACTTCCTCTAGATCGTGAGATAGATTCAGCAATAAAAAAGTCCATACAACAAACAGACCTTGATGGTGTATATTTCACAGATAAACAATATGATCTATATCAACTACTAAAAAGAAGTTCTACCATCAGTTTCGCTGGTCCAACCTCGATGGGAAAGTCATTTGTTATTAATGCTTATATTAAAGAAATTGTAGCTAAAAGTGATCATAAAAACATCGCACTTATTGTTCCTACTAGAGCATTGATAAGTCAAAATGCATTAAAATTAAAAATGATCTAGACAGCTTATTATATACAGATAGATACGAAATCATTACAACTTCATACATGATTACCAGCGATAATAATAAAGGCTATATATTTGTTTTAACTCCAGAAAGATTAGTTAGTATCATAAGTTCAAAACCTGAGGTTGAAATTGACTATATTTTTGTTGATGAAGCTCAGAAGCTTACCACAAAAAATGATTCAAGAAGCCTTGTTACTTACTCTGCAATAGAACAGACGCTTAATTCAAACCCCAATTCAAAATTATTTTTTTCATCACCTAATTTATCTAACCCTGATGTTTTCAATAAGTTATTTGATCGAAAAGACGCTGTCACTTATAGAAATACTGAAGGTGCAACAATACAGAATTTGTATTACATCGATTTGTTTTCTAACAATATCAGCTATGTCAACACTCAAGAAACTAAACTTGAAAAACCCAAGGATCTTCCGTCTCGTTACAAAAACACTAATGATTTGATTTATAGATTAAATCATGGCAAAAGTAAGATTATATACTGTGGTGGAATTGAAAGCACTCTCGAACGTACTAGAAACTTCATTCAATATCTTAAAAAAAACACACAACCAAAATTTAAAAATATTGAAATAGCAACTCAAATCAAAGAATTTGTACACGACAATTATGAGCTTGCAGAAGCAATCAACTATGGAGTGGCATTTCATTTTGGTAATCTGCCACAATCCATAAGAGATTTGATTGAATATCATTTCAAATGTGGGAATATTGATTATTTATTTTGTACCTCCACACTTCTTGAAGGTGTTAATCTGCCAGCAAAGTCTGTATTCATATTAACGCACAAAAAAGGCCTCAACACTTTAGATGCGGTAGATTTTTGGAATTTGACTGGTCGAGCCGGTAGGCTAGCTATGGAATTATCAGGCGATATTTTTTGCATTCGTGACAAAGAAAAATTATGGAGTAAAAATGCTGTTAAAGGGATTTTATTATCGGATAAAAACGATATTTTATTGAAGCCAAGTTTTCATATCGAAGATAAAAAAAGACTTAATGAACTCAATACAATAATCAATACTGGTGACACTTCCGGTATTAAAAATGCAGAGTATTTAAGAACACTCGGAGACATGCTTAGAATAGATACTATAAGAGAGCAAAATAGCGACAAACTTCCGCTGATAAGTTACTTCAGAAATAGTGGCAATTCAGATATTGTGCTGAGTGCTAAAAACAGTACGAAGAATATTTATATCCCACTTAATATACTATTGGCAAATAGTCACATTGCTATTAACTCACAGCAGTACGCCTTTAATAAAATAAAGAGAACACCACCAGATAAATTAAAGCTGCCATGGCAGCCTACTTATGAAGATGTTAAATCAAAGCTAGAGTTTATATTTGATTTGTACAAAATTGATGAGTTTGAAACAGGTAGAGATCGATTGAATTCAAATTCAATCCCTTATTATTCCGTTATTTTTTTACAATGGATTAATGGCAATAGCCTACAAAATATTATAGCGGAGGCTATTTCGTATATAAAAAATAAAAAAATAAAAATAAAAAATGAGCTTGTTGATTTTCAACATGCTAATCCTGCTCATATAACAACTTTGGTTAACGATACAATCAAGGATATAGAATTGAGGGTTGGATATCAGTTACAGAACTATATTTCTCATTATTGTCAACTTCTGACTTTTGTCTTGCATAGCAATCCCGGTGCAAACTGGTCGCAATTTATAGAGTTTGGTTCAAATGATCCTATAGTGTGGCATTTGCAAATGATGGGTTTTTCAAGAGATAGTGCAGTATACCTTAAAAGAAATTTCCCAAAGCATCTGAGACTAAATTCTGAAAGCAATAAATTGACTATATTAAATAAAGATTTAATTAAATCTTCAATCAGAAGTGACAGACTTTACTCCTTAGAAATACATTCGTTGTTATAGCTATACGATATAAAGGGGGTATATGCCCCCACTTCGCTCCACAATCCGACAACACCTTACAGAAGAGATTCTTCAATAGCTTGGCAGCACCAAAAGCTAGTCTTTAGATCTTGATTAATAATACAATCTGCTATGTGATACTTTCATTTTATAGAAAGGATTTGAATGCCTATAAAAGACATAGTCAATTTAACCCTCCCCTGCCGCTATATCAGTCTGCAATATTGGCAGTACTGGCAAGCATTTCTTTCTTCACACGAAACACCGTAGCTCTGCCGCAATCGCACAGCTTTGCGATCTCATCTGGTGTGTTTTTTCCTGCTTGAAGCATCTCAGTGATTTTACTGTGTAATTCTTTGTTTTTTTGTTTGCCTTTGTACTTATTAGCCTTTTTAGCAAGGGCAATTCCCTCGTTGCGACGTGACGCGATCATTCCACGTTCAAATTCGGAAACAGCCCCCATCATGGTTAGGATCAGACGTGATTGTGGGGAATTATCAAAACTCATAGAGTTTGCAAGAAACTGCACGGTGATCCCACGAGCAACAAGGCTATCAATCATTTCCAGCAAATCGCGGGTGTTACGTGCAAGGCGATCGATAGAATGGGTAATGAGGGTGTCACCTTTGCGGAGGTGAGAAAGCAGGTTCAACAATTCAGGTCTATCGCTGGTGGACTTACATGATTCTGTCTCTGTAACGATTTCATCACAAACCGGTTCCAGTACTGCCAACTGACGCTCAAGATTCTGATCTTTTGTTGAGACTCTCGCATAACCAAAAATCATTTTCCTGCCTCTCACTACCGATAAGTATCATTTGAATTAACTGAATGATATAGTATCATTTAAACCATATCAGCATCTAAATGATACTAAACTAGACGCAAAAGGGGAGTTCACAAGGGACTACCCAAAAGAGATTTTTGATCGTTCGTTTTTTAGTCGATATAGGGTTAATGAAAAGGTCGATACTGAGATCTGAGTACACGGTATTTTGTCGGCTGGGTTAAAGCTGATCAGATGAACAAGGTTTCAAATCAGCCAGATTAAAACTGATTGTACTTTTTCCTGAGTAAAAGATTACTTAAGTTTTTTTGCTAAAAATCAGGATACCTGGGATTTGATTTTTTTTGTGTTCTAAAGACCAGTACTTTTAGCGAGTTTGAATTGTACATTAAAAAAGCCGCTTTCGCGGCTTTATAAATAATGCTTAGATGGATAGGAGAGAAGTTATAATAGTAAAAAAAAACAAAACAACCATTACAAAAAATAAAGTAAACTTAACTTTTAGCCAAGATACCTTATCATTAGGTAAATCTTTGATGAAATCATAATGATCAGAATCCATATTTCTGACCGGAAAACTCCCTTTTTTAAATACGAATGGGAGGATGAAATAGAAATCTTTCTGAAAAGTTAAGAATATTCCACCTGCTTGTGCAAGAGTAATTCCTGCTGGTATATAACCAAATCGTTCTTTAAAAATATCGCACAATAAAAGATGTTGTTTGTTTTTTAGAACAGAATACCCAATTGCGATAAATCCGAAGATTATACACAATAGTGTTGAGGTCGCAGATAGGATACCCACTATTCACCAACCGTTTTATAAATAAGTTCACCGAGATTTTCACCTTGATCTGATAGAAATTCACCACCTATATAACCTCCACCAGTACCAAGAATTACACCACACGCTAATGCACCTGCTCCCGCTGCTTCTATTGTCAAAGCACCTAATACTACAGTACATATACCTGTGCCTATCGCTCCACCTCCGATGCCTCCAATTAGACCACCAGAAAAACTCCCTATTTCAGTATATTTCTTTTTAGTACATTCGTCTTCACGACCAACAGAACAAGCCTCATTTATTTCATTGATTGAATGCAGGGCACTAAAGCCGATTCCCACATAGCCAACATATCGCATAGCTGCTACATATTTTGCGGCTCTTTCTATATTCGTAGCATAACCTTCAATATCACTAATTCCTGTCTCATTCCATTTATGAGTTATTGATTTAGTTGATAGACCAAGTGCACTTTTTAAGTTGCTGTACTCACCAAGTTTCATACCTTTATTAAGGAAGCCGACTTTAAGTACACGATCAAGTTCATTGAATAGTTGAGCACGTTTTACATGGAATTGCTCGCCAATTAAAGCCCCTTTTGTCATGTATGTATTCTTGTACGTTTCCTGAATTTCCTTCAGAATTTTTTCTATATTCTCAAAGTACTTTCCGACAGGATCAGCAGCAAGCCCGATCCCTTTATCGGCGATGTTGCTAAAGTTAGCTATTGTTGCATAGTGCTCGTGTAAGAAGTTAGCTTCTTTATGCGTAAGCGGTTCTAATGCTGCATCAATACGTTGTTTAGCAGCCTGCATATGTGCGATCTGATCACTGTCCTGTTTTTCTGGATCAACAACAAGAAGGATAGAACCAGCTTTGTATTCCTTACCTTCTCCATTCAGTGAACGGTAAAGTTCTCGTGTTCCTGCTGGCGGTTCACTTTCGAACAGATATCTTTCATAGGCTCCAGCCTCAGCACCGTAAGGGAGTACACAGAAGCCAGCATCTACTGGTTCGCGTTTAGTTTCTTCCTTATGCAGCTTTTTAGCTGTCTGAGCATGTTGTACGGGTTCTTCAAATTCAGGAGGAGCAGGAGCCACAGGGGTAGCTGCCATTGGAACCGTTACTGGAGTAACTATACGCGTATCTCCCTGATACGGCCCATGTTTTGCCCATGTATGCGTTGGGATAAAAAATGCCTTACAAGGGCAAGTTGAGCGGCTGTAAAGTGTACTGGCAGCATAACACCCATGAATGATCTCTCCGAGGTGTCCTCCGCCTACACTGTAGACGCCTGGATGTTTTCCGCAGGACACTTTACTCCCATTGACTGCCTGCCGGTTCTGGTTCGGGCCAAATTTTGTTCCTTTCGGATGCCCTTCCAGAACACTTCCTCCACATGATGTTTTATCGCCTTGCACTATCCAGTAACCAATTGACATTTCCTTTGTTCCTTATGATGTTATAAACATTACATGATGTGATTTTAGTACTTTACTGTTGGTGGGTAAGATCAATGCCAGTACAAACACTCACTCAGAACGATCAAGTACCATATACGCTGGCTGGCACATACTGCCACGCTCCTCAAGCCAGTAATAATCAAGATCGGCTATACGCACATTCAGCCCCGAATCTGCACGGTTGATCTGTAGTCGAAGCCCTACAGTGTCCTTATAGGACAGACCGGATTTAACATTGTATTTGTACTTAACGCCATTTTCTTGTTCAAACTGTTTAAGAAAAGGAGTCATTCGCTGGCCCTCTTCGACCAAAACGCCCGTATGTATAAACGTATATCGAATTGTCTTGATGTACTGATACAAAAGCGTGTCCTGCGTCCGTGATTTCAGTCCAGATGTAAACACCATTCAATAGCGGGTTATCTTCTGGCTTGCAGGTATTAGCAAAGCTATTAATTTGAGGATCGGCAATCGGGCCGGGGAGAAAGGGAAATTCAACCATGTCAGATTGGGCAGTGCAGGCTTTCGCTGTTCCTGTAGAAAATTCGTAAGTGTCATCGATGGAAGGAATAAAACGCGAACTGCAAGGGCAGGAACTACGGCTGTGCAGTGTACCGGCTACCCTTTTACCATGTATGTCGTCGCTATCAAGTCCTCCCACGATGCGGAATCTACCCGCATGTTTACCACAGGTCACTTGATGGCCTTCACATGCCATGTCTTTTTGGAAAAATTGATGGTCGGGACATCCTTCAAGAATCCTACCACCGCAAGCTGTCTTATCACCCCTAAATAAAAAATGACCAACAGTCATTCATCCTTGTCCTTAACCTGCTTGTAAGTCCATGCGGAAAGTGTAGGCTTTTGGCGCTGGCGAGTAAACGCGCAGATGAACACAATCAAAT
Organism: Enterobacter cloacae complex sp. ECC445; assembly: GCF_021892025.1. NCBI lineage: Bacteria > Pseudomonadati > Pseudomonadota > Gammaproteobacteria > Enterobacterales > Enterobacteriaceae > Enterobacter > Enterobacter cloacae complex sp. ECC445. The sequence continues at coordinate 97,021 of NZ_JAKLRZ010000007.1, forward strand.
TCTGATTGTGGATGAATTTAAATTAAGTAGCGCTAAAGAAAAGGGACATTAAGCTGCCTATTTCGATATGTTTCGATCTTAACGCAGATAATCCAGCATCGATGATTTCAACATGCTCTAAATCGTTTTCAATTGCTACCCTACGCGCCGTCTCCAATTGACGTAGTAGTGATGAACCTTGAGTCGAAACGCTCAATGGCATCCACAGATGATTGCGACTTGCTGAATGTGATAGTCTACGCGCCATTTCCCTGAAATCGACAGAACAGCAAATTATGAGTGTACGTTTAGTGTTAGCCAAAGGGCGCGAGAAGTCATTACTGCGCCGTCATCCCTGGGTCTTTTCCGGCGCGGTTGCCCGTATGGAAGGCAAAGCCAGCCTCGGTGAAACCATTGATATCGTTGACCACCAGGGCAAATGGTTAGCGCGAGGCGCCTACTCGCCCGCGTCCCAGATCCGCGCGCGCGTCTGGACGTTCGATAAAGACGAAACCATCGACATCGACTTCTTCGTCCGCCGCCTGCAGCAGGCGCAGCAGTGGCGCGAGTGGCTGGCAAAACGCGACGGTCTGGACAGCTATCGCCTGATTGCCGGTGAGTCAGACGGTCTGCCGGGCGTGACCATCGACCGCTTCGGTAACTTCCTGGTGCTGCAGCTCCTGAGCGCAGGGGCGGAATACCAGCGCGCCGCGCTGATTAGCGCGCTGCAAACGCTGTTCCCGCAGTGCGCCATTTATGACCGCAGCGATGTTGCCGTGCGCAAAAAAGAGGGGATGGAGCTGACGCAGGGCCCCGTCACGGGTGAGCTGCCGCCAGCCCTGCTGCCGATTGAAGAGCACGGCATGAAGCTGCTGGTGGATATTCAGGGCGGGCACAAAACGGGTTACTACCTTGACCAGCGCGACAGCCGCCTGGCGACGCGTCAGTACGTCGCCGACAAGCGCGTGCTGAACTGCTTCTCCTATACCGGCGGCTTTGCCGTTTCGGCGCTGATGGGCGGCTGTGCGCAGGTCGTCAGCGTGGATACGTCGCAGGAAGCGCTGGACGTGGCAAAACAGAACGTTGAGCTGAATAAGCTGGATCTGAGCAAAGCGGAGTTTGTGCGCGACGACGTCTTCAAGCTGCTGCGTAAGTATCGCGACCAGGGCGAGACGTTCGACGTCATCGTGATGGATCCGCCCAAGTTTGTGGAAAACAAAAACCAGCTGATGGGTGCCTGCCGTGGATATAAAGATATCAATATGTTGGCCATCCAGCTGCTGAGCCCGGGCGGGATCCTGCTCACCTTCTCCTGCTCCGGCCTGATGACCACAGATTTATTTCAGAAAATCATCGCCGATGCCGCAATAGATGCTGGCCGTGATGTACAATTTATAGAGCAGTTCCGTCAGGCAGCCGATCACCCCGTGATTGCTACCTACCCGGAAGGACTGTATCTGAAAGGGTTTGCCTGTCGCGTCATGTAACTTGAAAAGAGAAATATTGCCCGCACATAACGTGTAAGTCGTATTTCCCGGGAGGTGACTATGATTGCCAGCAAATTCGGTATCGGCCAGCAGGTCCGCCACACTTTGCTCGGGTATTTGGGTGTGGTCGTGGATATCGACCCGGAGTATTCCCTTGATGAACCGTCAGCAGACGAGCTGGCGGTGAATGCCGAGCTTCGCGCCGCGCCCTGGTACCATGTGGTGATGGAAGGTGACGATGGACAACCCGTTCACACCTATCTGGCCGAAGCGCAGCTGAGCAGCGAGCTGCAGGAAGAACATCCGGAACAACCCACAATGGATGAACTTGCTCAGACTATCCGCAAACAGTTACAGGCTCCGCGCCTGCGGAACTAAGCGTGTAAAAAAAGCCCGATGAACGGGCTTTTTTTTATTACTTCGCCAGCCCCAGTCGCGGGATGTCGATCGCCGGGCATCGGTCCATGACGACGTTCAACCCCGCATCCCGCGCCAGCACCGCGGCCTGCTCGTTAATCACGCCCAGCTGCATCCACAGGGTTTTCGCCCCGACGGCGATAGCGTCCTGCGCCACTTCCCACGCGGCCTCGGAATTACGGAAAACGTCGACCATATCAATTTTTTCCGGCACGTCAGCGAGCGTGGCATATCCCTGCTGGCCCAGTAAGGTTTTCCCCGCCACTTTTGGCGAGACCGGGATGACGTGATAACCCTGATCGAGAAGGTATTTCATCACCCGATAGCTTGGACGATCGGGTTTATCGCTCGCGCCCACCAGCGCAATGGTACGCGTGGATGTCAGAATCTCGGCAATGTCGTTCTCTTTCATGGTTTTTCTCCTGGCTTTTTTAAAAGTGTACGCCAAACCGCACATCTCAACCATCCATCCCATACGGATGCATGAGGGCAAAACGGCGAAATATGTCTATATGTTAGTAAACATGATTATCGAAAAATTTAGATACATTATTGCGGCGACAGGATTTCTGACGGGAGCCTTCTATGAAAACCGGTATTGCCACTGCTCTGATTGCGTTAGTGATGCCGGCCTGCGTTTTTGCTACGACGCTCCGGCTCTCGACCGACATCGATCTCCTGATCCTGGACGGAAAAAAGGTCTCCAGTTCGCTATTGCGCGGTGCGGACAGCATTGAGCTGGATAACGGGCCGCACCAGCTGGTCTTCCGGGTAGAAAAATCGATCGCTCTGGCGAATCACGAGCAACGAATGTACATCTCCCCACCGCTGATCGTCAGCTTTAATACGCGGCAAATCAGTCAGGTGAACATCACCCTTCCTCGCCTTGAAACGGAGAAGGAATCGGCGGCCTTCGACGCGTCACCCCGCATTGAGCTGCTGGACGGGGATGCGATGCCGATTCCGGTGAAGCTGGATATTCTGGCGTTGACGGCCTCACCGAAAGGTCCGGACTACGAGGCCGCGACCCAGACCTACAACAAAGCAGGCAAACGCGCGTCGCTTCCGCAATTTGCCACCATGATGGCGGACGACAGCACGCTGCTGTCCGGCGTCTCTGAGCTGGACGTTATACCCCCTCAGTCCCAGACGCTGACGGAACAGCGCCTTAAATTCTGGTTCCAGCAGGCCGATCCCGACACGCGGGCCCGGTTTTTACAGTGGGCAAAACAACAGCCGTCATCATAAGCCACATTTTTTACGCCTTTCTCTTGCAGCGTCAGGCGGTTCCCGTCATCGTGTAGTGAGTTAACCTGATGGATATGATTATGGAATTGACAACACGCACGCTGCCTGAACGCAAACACATTGCGCTGGTGGCACACGACCACTGTAAACAAATGCTGCTTAACTGGGTTCGCCGCCATCAGTCTTTGCTGGAAAAGCACGCCCTGTCGGCGACCGGCACCACCGGAAACCTGATCCAGCGCGAAACGGGTCTGCAGGTGAATGCCATGCTGAGCGGCCCGATGGGCGGCGATCAGCAGGTCGGCGCGCAGATTTCCGAAGGGAAAATTGATGTGCTGATCTTCTTCTGGGATCCGCTCAACGCGGTTCCGCACGATCCGGATGTTAAAGCGCTGCTGCGCCTGGCGACGGTGTGGAATATTCCGGTGGCGACAAACCTCTCGACGGCGGATTTCATCATCGAATCACCGCAGTTCAGTTCGCCGGTTGATATCCTGATTCCGGACTATCAGCGTTATCTTTCTGAGAGACTGAAGTAGCTTTTTTGCCGGGTGGCGGCTTCGCCTTACCCGGCCTACCCATCCTTGCCCGTCGTCGCTACGGCTTTCTCGCAACCGGCACGTCCAGACTCTTCAAAATATCGACAAACGCGGATGGCTCGTCTTTATTGAACAGCAGCCACACGCGATGGCGCGCGCGGGTGATGGCCACATACAGCAAACGACGCTCTTCGGCATCCGGGAAGTCTTCCGGCACCGGCAGCAGGGCCTCTTCCATTACCGACTCGCGGGCCGGAGCCGGGAAACCGTCGCTGCCCTCTTTCAGCCCCACCACAATGACATAGTCGGCCTGCTGCCCTTTGCTGGCGTGAATGGTCATAAATTCCAGCTGCAGCTTCGGCCAGCGGGTGGCCGCTTTTTCCAGCGCCGCGGGTTTAAGGTGATGGTAGCGCGCCAGCACCAGGATCCGTTCATCGGGCTTCGCGTAGCCGCTGAGCTTGTCCAGCAGCGGCTCCAGCTGGTCTTCCGCCAGCAGGGTGACGGCTTTTTTATCCCCCGGGCGCAGGCTATTGAGCGGCTTGGCCAGCTGGTGTGGGTTCTGCTGGATAAAGCGGTTGGCGATTTCACCAATCCGGGAGTTGAAGCGGTAGGTGGTGTCCAAATCGCTGCGGTCCCCTTCACCAAAATAGTGGTGGAACGCGGTCGTCAGCGAAAGCTGTGCCCCGCTGAAGCGATAGATGGCCTGCCAGTCGTCGCCCACCGCAAAAAGCGACGTATGCTTATTTTGTGCCCGCAGCGCCGAGAGCAGCGCCGCACGCTGCGGCGAGATATCCTGGAACTCGTCCACCAGAATATGCTTCCACGGGCTGACAAAACGGCCCTTCTCAAGAATGATGATGGCCTGATGGATTAGGCCGGAGAAGTCGACGGCATTTTCCTCTTTTAGCGCGGTTTTCCAGGCCTTCAGCAGCGGCGCCATCAGCTTGACCCGCTTCGAAAACAGATCGCGGATCGCCTCCGGCGCGCTTTCAATCATCTCTGCCTGCGTTCCGCCGTGCATTCGCATCAGGCTGACCCAGCGGTCAAGCCGCGAACCCAGCCTACGCGCCAGCTTGTCATCCTGCCAGAAGCTGCCCTCAGGCACCTCCCAGTTGAGCTCCTCCTCCAGCCACTGACGCCACCCTTTCGCCTGCGCTTTTTTCTCGCTGCACTGCTGGCGCCACGTTTTGATGAACAGCGCCTGACGCGCCTGCGCGTCGTTTTCCAGCTTGCTGACGGCAGGCACTTTTTTACTGCCCTGCTGAATAATATGCAGCGCAAGGGCATGGAAGGTTCTGGCGGTTATGTCCCGAGTATGGAGACGTTCCTGGATCCGTTCGTCCATCTCCTGGGCTGCCTTGCGGCCAAAAGCCAGCAGCAGAATCTGGTCGGCTACCGCCTCGCCCGTCGTCAGTAGCCAGCCGGCACGCGCGACCAGCACCGACGTTTTACCGCTACCGGCGCCCGCCAGCACCAGCAGCGACTGCTCGCCGTTGACCACCGCGCGCGCCTGAGCCGGATTAAGCGGAGAAGACTCCACCGTGCTGAAAAAGTCGGCGTATTGGGTAAGCATGGCGTCCGTCCAGGCCTGGTTATGGGCGAGACGGCTTTTATCCTTATCATTCAGCCAGGCCTGGCACTGTCGCCAGGCGTCGCGACAATTGTCAAACTCCTCGAGGCGCGTCACGGATATCGGCAGCGCCGAGAGCGCCTGGCGGATTTTTTGCTGCAGCCCGGCGGTCTGCTGACGGGTGAGCCACGAATGCTGCGCGTTGGTTTGCGCAATATCGTCCAGCACCTTCTGAAGCACCCCGGCGGCAATTACGCTCATCTCCTGGCTCCACTGCTGCCAGAGCGCGTTGAGGTGATGATGGAAACGCTGGGTTTCCGCCCACTCGGTGCCGTGAAGGCGCACGACTTTATCGTCAGGCAGAACGAACTCCAGCTCGCCCCACACCAGCCCGCGTTTGCAGTGGATAGCCAGAAGCTGATTAAACGGAATAAGGTATTCGTGGCGTTCCCCGGAGACTTTCACCCCGGCATTAAGGAGAACCACCCTGTCGTAAGGGTGTTGCGCCAGGCGTTTGCCTAACGACGTTGCTTTCAGTTCCATGTTCCGCCACATCCACGAAGAGATAATTTACCTGACAGTTTAACTGCCAGTTTTAAGGTGCTCCAGCCTAAAAAAACGTTACAATCATTGGGCGTTAATTTTATCGAAAGGAAGTGAGGGTTTATGCGTACCGTTCTGAATGTGTTGAATTTTGTGCTGGGCGGTTTTGCCACCACCCTTTCCTGGCTTTTTGCCACGCTGGTGAGCATCGTCCTGATTTTCACGCTCCCCCTGACCCGCTCCTGCTGGGAAATCACAAAACTCTCCCTGGTCCCTTACGGGAACGAAGCCGTCCACGTTGACGAGCTGAACCCGGAGAGCAAAAACGCCCTGATGAACACGGGCGGAACCCTGCTTAACATTCTGTGGCTGATATTCTTCGGCTGGTGGCTGTGCATCATGCATATTTTTGCCGGTATTGCACAATGCATCACGATTATTGGTATTCCGGTGGGGATCGCAAACTTTAAGATCGCCGCTATCGCGCTTTGGCCCGTCGGGCGCAGGGTTGTTCCGGTAGAAGTGGCCCAGGCGGCGCGTGAAGCAAACGCTCGCCGTCGTTTTCAGTAAATAAGGACTGGCCGCGTTTATGCTAAGCCCACTGCTTCGCCGTTATACCTGGAACAGCACCTGGCTTTATAACGTCAGGATATTTATCGCGCTTTGCGGCACGGTTGCCCTGCCCTGGTGGCTGAATGACGTCAAGCTCACCATTCCGCTCACCCTTGGCGTAGTGGCCGGGGCGCTGGCGGACCTGGACGATCGCCTGGCCGGGCGTTTACGTAACCTGGTCATCACGCTCGTCTGCTTTTTTATCGCGTCAGCGTCCGTTGAGCTGCTTTTCCCCTGGCCCTGGCTGTTTGCCCTGGGTCTGACGCTCTCGACCAGCGGGTTTATTTTGCTGGGCGGCCTTGGACAGCGCTATGCCACCATCGCGTTTGGGGCACTGCTGATCGCCATCTACACCATGCTGGGCGTTTCCCTGTACGACCACTGGTATCAGCAGCCGGTTCTGCTGCTGCTGGGCGCCGTCTGGTACAACCTGCTGACGCTGACCGGTCATCTGATCTTCCCGGTTCGCCCGCTGCAGGATAACCTTGCCCGCAGCTTTGAGCAGCTGGCCCACTATCTGGAACTCAAATCCCGGCTGTTCGACCCCGATATCGAAGAAGAAAGTCAGGCTCCGCTCTACGATCTGGCGCTGGCAAATGGCCAACTGGTCGCCACCCTTAACCAGACAAAGGCCTCGCTGCTTACCCGCCTGCGAGGCGACCGCGGCCAGCGCGGAACCCGAAGGACCTTACACTACTATTTTGCTGCCCAGGATATACATGAACGCGCCAGCTCATCGCACGTTCAGTATGCTGCCCTGCGCGAGAAGTTCCGCTACAGCGACGTGATGTTTCGCTTCCAGCGTCTGCTGTCCATGCAGTCCCAGGCCTGCCAGCAGCTCTCGCGCTGCATTCTGCTGCGCACGCCCTATCAGCATGACCCGCGCTTTGAACGCGTTTTTAGCCACCTTGATGCGGCCCTCGACCGCGTTCAGGCCAGCGGAACGTCGCCGGAACACATCAAAGCACTTGGTTTTTTGCTGAACAACCTGCGGGCGATTGACGCTCAACTGGCGACCATTGAGTCCGAACAGGCGATGGCGCTACCGGGCAGCGAGGTGGACAATCAGCTTGCTGATGACAGCGTGCACAGCGTTAGCGATATGTGGCTACGGCTGAGCCGTAACTTTACGCCGGAGTCGGCGCTCTTTCGCCACGCAGTGAGAATGTCGCTGGTGCTGTGCGTGGGTTACGCCTTTATCCAGATAACCGGGCTGCAACACGGCTACTGGATCCTGCTGACCAGCCTGTTCGTCTGCCAGCCGAACTACAACGCCACCCGACACCGTCTTGCGCTGCGCATTATCGGCACGCTGGTGGGCGTCGCGATCGGCCTTCCGGTGCTCTATTTCGTGCCCTCCGTTGAAGGCCAGCTGATCCTCATCGTAATTACCGGCGTGCTGTTCTTCGCGTTTCGCAACGTGCAGTATGCCCATGCCACCATGTTCATCACGCTGCTGGTGCTGCTGTGCTTTAATCTGCTGGGCGAAGGGTTTGAAGTCGCCTTGCCCCGCGTGATTGATACGCTGATTGGCTGCGCGATTGCCTGGGCCGCAGTCAGCTTTATCTGGCCAGACTGGCGTTTCCGCAATCTGCCGCGGGTGGTAGACAGGGCAATGAACGCCAACTGTCGCTACCTTGACGCTATTCTGGAGCAGTACCACCAGGGGCGCGATAACCGCCTGGCGTACCGGATAGCCCGTCGCGATGCGCACAATAGTGATGCAGAACTGGCCTCCGTTGTCTCGAACATGTCGACGGAGCCTCGCGCCACGGAGGAGATTCGCGAGACTGCGTTCCGCCTGCTCTGCCTGAACCATACGTTCACCAGCTATATTTCAACGCTGGGCGCCCACCGAGAGAAGCTCACCAACCCGGGAATTCTCAGCCTGCTTGATGACGCCGTCTGCTATGTCGATGACGCACTTCACCACCGCCCGGCCGATGAGCCGCGCGTTCAGCAGGCGCTGGATGAACTGGCTCAACGCATTGCGCATCTTGATCCAGGAAACGACAGCAAAGCGCCGCTGGTGCTACAGCAGATAGGCCTGCTTATCGCTCTGCTGCCTGAAATTTGCCGGCTGCAACAGCAAATTGCTACCTGGAGGAGTAGTTCTCCTGTGGCTCAGGCAGCGCATTAAACCACTCCGTCAGCTCCCGGCGAATGCCTGCCGGGAGTGCCGCCTCATGCAGCCCTTCGATTGCCCCCTCAAGCGCAAAGAGAACCTTGATGCTGAGCGCTTTATTTTTTGCCCGCATCTTTAGCCAGCTCGCCCTGGCTCCCAGCGCCCGCAGCGTTTCTTCATTGGTGATGCCTGCTTCAAAGAGCAAGACCTCAATCTGAAAGGTCAGGTTTGGCAGATCTTTTAGTCGGTTACGCTGATGGCGCTGATAGCGCTCTTTTCTTGCCGCGCTGAGCGCAAAGGAAGAGAGCTGGAGCAACCGCTCCCTGTCCTGCCATAATCCGTCATCCACGCGGTAATAGTTAAGCAGCACCGGGCGGCCTCGCTTCATCAGCGTTAAAAATGAAGAGGCATTTTTGACACAGTATTTTGCGCTCTCCTCACAGGCCCGCAGATAAAGTTCGCCATCAGACACCATGGCAAAGACGGCGTCATCCACCGCCAGGGTGTAGCCTCCAAACAGCGCGCGATGATGGATCTCGCCCAGTGGTGAAAGGTATTCCTGGGATTTATAAATCCGTTCATAAGATATCTTTTTCATGATATTTCCCTTCAAAATCATAAAGTAACAACGAAATTTCTTACTAGCGGATCCGTTAGCAGGAAAATAGGCAACTTATCTCCGTTGAGCAAGATGATTTTTCAAGGGGCCTCAAGATTGAATGAATTTTGCGAGTCGCTTTCCGAAAATGAGGTTGATCTTTATGCATACAGGGGTTACTGTATATTCATACAGTAACTACAGGGCTGGAATGAATATGCACACTTCAGGCTATGCAAATCGCTCAACCTCTCTCTCTTCGACCGCAGGCAATGTCGCGCAGAAATCCGTCGAGCGTGTTTCCACGGGGCTTATCAGTGAAGTGGTTTATCGTGAAGACCAGCCCCTGTTGACGCAGCTTCTGTTGTTGCCGTTATTGCAACAGCTTGGTCAGCAATCGCGCTGGCAGCTTTGGCTTACGCCTCAGCAAAAACTGAGCCGTGAGTGGGTTCAGTCCGCAGGCCTTCCGCTAACCAAGGTCATGCAGATTAATCAGCTCGCACCGTGCGATACCGTTGAGTCAATGATTCGTGCGTTACGCACCGGAAATTACAGCGTGGTGATTGGATGGTTATCGGAAGAGTTGACGGAAGAAGAGCATTTTCGTCTGACGGAAGCCGCTGAAGAAGGAAATGCGATCGGATTCATTATGCGTCCGGTTCGATCGGATTCTTACCGCAAAGGACAACTTTCTGGGCTAAAAATTCACTCAAATTTGTATCACTGAGCGAAATTAAGATTTTTCCTGGAATTTTTTTTGACAGCAAGATGGGATTTAAGTTCCCGGTCTCAAAATTGCGGCAAGGCTTGTCTGGTGCGGTTCTCCTTAATTTTATTGCACAAAATTCGTTCGAAAAATGTTAAATAATCGGTATACGGAACTTTTTTTTTCATATGCCTGACGGACTTCACACTTGTAAGTTTTCAGCTACGTTGTAGACTTTACATCGCCAGGGGTGCTCGGCCTAAGCCGAAGATATCGGTAGATTTATATTTGACCACGCCCCCCGGTGAAGGATTTAACCGTGATTCTCAGTTGAGACATTCATGGCGAATTTTGGATGATAACGAGGCGCAAAAAATGAAAAAGACAGCTATCGCGATTGCAGTGGCACTGGCTGGCTTCGCTACCGTAGCGCAGGCCGCTCCGAAAGATAATACCTGGTATGCAGGTGGTAAACTGGGCTGGTCTCAGTTCCACGACACCGGCTGGTACAACAGCAGCCTGAACAACGATGGCCCTACTCACGAGAGCCAGCTTGGTGCAGGTGCGTTCGGTGGCTATCAGGTTAACCCGTATGTTGGTTTTGAAATGGGTTACGACTGGTTAGGTCGTATGCCATACAAAGGCGACACCGTAAACGGCGCTTTCAAAGCACAGGGCGTTCAGCTGACCGCTAAACTGGGTTACCCAGTAACTGACGATCTGGACGTGTACACCCGTCTGGGCGGCATGGTATGGCGCGCTGACTCCAGCAACAGCATCGCTGGCGACGACCATGACACCGGTGTTTCCCCAGTATTCGCTGGTGGCGTTGAGTGGGCTATGACCCGTGACATCGCTACCCGTCTGGAATACCAGTGGGTTAACAACATCGGCGACGGTGCTACCGTTGGCGTTCGTCCAGACAACGGCATGCTGAGCGTAGGTGTTTCCTACCGTTTCGGCCAGCAGGAAGACGCAGCACCAGTTGTTGCTCCAGCGCCGGCTCCAGCTCCAGAAGTACAGACCAAGCACTTCACTCTGAAGTCTGACGTTCTGTTCAACTTCAACAAAGCGACTCTGAAACCAGAAGGCCAGCAGGCACTGGATCAGCTGTACACCCAGCTGAGCAACCTGGATCCTAAAGACGGTTCCGTAGTGGTTCTGGGCTTCACCGACCGTATCGGTTCTGACGCTTACAACCAGAAACTGTCTGAGAAACGTGCTCAGTCTGTTGTTGATTACCTGATCTCTAAAGGTATCCCAGCTAACAAGATCTCCCCACGTGGTATGGGCGAATCTAACCCAGTGACTGGCAACACCTGTGACAACGTGAAAGCTCGCGCTGCACTGATCGACTGCCTGGCTCCAGATCGTCGCGTAGAGATCGAAGTTAAAGGCATCAAAGACGTTGTAACTCAGCCAGCGGCATAAGTTATCGTCTTATAAAAAAACCCCGCCATGCGGGGTTTTTTATTGTCTGAAGAAAAGTAAAAATCTACTTCTTGCCCAACAGCGCCTGAAGGTCGTTCTTCAGCGTCGACATCTGGCTGGCGTACTTCTCTTTATGCTCGGCGTCTTCAATCAACTGCACGATGGTTTCCGAAAGCGTTTTGCCCCGTCGTTGGGCAAGCCCGGCCAGACGCTGCCAGACAACGAACTCCAGGTCGATTGATTTTTTGCGCGTGTGCTGATGCTCAGCATTAAAATGCCGTTTGCGTCGCGCGCGAATAGTTTGCTTCATCCGGTTTAACAATGCAGGATTAATGTGTTTCTCTATCCAGCCGTTAACCTGAACCGGTTCATTTTCGAGGGTCAGCAAAATATCCACGGCTTCTTGCGCAGCGCTGGCTTCGATGTAGCAGGTGATCAGCTCCCCTTCACGGTGCTTTTTGACCAGGTACTTCCATTTCCAGCCGCTTTCGAGATTTTCCAGTTGTTGATATTTCATTGCGATCTCAGTGTTACCACGTAACTCTGTTCAGAATATCAGTTTTTTAGCAATCTGCTGAAAAGAAATCATATCCTGTGAGTGAATGCAGCCAATCGGCCTGCCGAAATACCCAATCCTGCTTGGGTAGAGCCCCCCGCTTACGGTATACTCCACGCTTTTACATCTGACTAAAAAACATCAACTTTGACCATTACGAAACTTGCATGGCGTGACCTTGTTCCGGATACCGAAAGTTATCAGGAACTGTTTACACAGCCAGATCTCGCAAAAGAACACGAATTCATCCTTAGCGATACGCAGCCCCGTTTGCATTATGCGCTGGAGCAGGTGTTAAGCCCGTGGGCAACTGCGCCTTTCATGCTGCTCAAGGCTCCGGAAGAAGCGGAATACCTGACGCTGCTTGGAGATGCCGTACGCCAGCTGAAGCCGGAAGCGAACGCAGTTTTTGGCGGCCAGTATCGTATCGCGGGACGTGATGTTACATTCGAACCGCCGGCGCAGGCCGATGGCGGTTTTGCCGCTAAGGGTGAAGTGATTACCGCTAACTGGGTCGAGGCTGAACAGCTTTTTGGGTGTCTGCGCCAGTTTAACGGAGAACTTTCGCTGCAGCCGGGGCTGGTACACCGCGCAAATGGCGGTGTTCTCATCATCTCTCTGCGCACCCTGCTCTCGCAGCCGCTGTTGTGGATGCGTCTGAAAACCATCGTGCACCAGCAGCGTTTCGACTGGGTCGGCTACGACGAGTCTCGTCCTCTGCCAGTCTCTGTTCCGTCTATGCCGCTGTCGCTGACCGTCGTGCTGACGGGAGACCGTGAATCGCTGGCTGACTTCCAGGAAATGGAGCCGGAACTGGCTGAGCAGGCGGTGTATAGCGAATACGAAGACAACATCCAGATTGCCGATGCCGACGATATGGCGCAGTGGTGCCAGTGGGTGATGGCCGTTGCGGAACGTTTTGCCTTGCCAACGCCTGCGGCTGACGCGTGGCCGGGCTTAATCCGTGAAGCGGTACGCTACACCGGTGATCAGGAAACGCTGCCGCTTTGCCCGCTCTGGATCGGCAAACAGCTGCGTGAAGTGGGCGCGATCGGCGGTGACGGCGCGTTCACCGGCGAACAGCTCTCCCAGATGCTGGCCCAGCGCGAGTGGCGAGAAGGCTACCTTGCTGACCGTATGCAGGATGAAATTCTGCTGGAACAAATTCTGGTGGAAACCGAAGGCGAACGCGTTGGGCAGATCAACGCCCTGTCGGTCATTGAATTTCCTGGCCATCCGCGCGCATTCGGGGAACCGTCCCGAATCAGCTGCGTTGTGCACATTGGCGATGGCGAGTTCACCGATATCGAACGGAAAGCCGAGCTAGGCGGCAACATTCATGCGAAAGGCATGATGATCATGCAGGCGTTTTTGATGTCAGAGCTGCAGCTCGAGCAACAGATCCCCTTCTCCGCCTCGCTGACGTTTGAGCAGTCCTACAGCGAAGTGGATGGCGATAGCGCCTCTATGGCGGAGCTGTGCGCCTTAATCAGTGCCCTGGCGGAAGTGCCTATCAATCAGAATATCGCGATCACCGGTTCGGTGGACCAGTTTGGTCGTGCGCAGCCAGTGGGTGGCCTCAACGAAAAAATTGAAGGCTTCTTCGCTATCTGTCAGCAGCGCGGTTTAAACGGCAAACAGGGCGTGATTATTCCTGCGCCCAACGCGCGCCATTTGAGCCTCAGCCAGGATATTCTGGATGCGGTTGAACAAGAGCAGTTCGCTATCTGGGCCATCGAAGGGATTGAGGATGCACTACCCTTACTGACAAACCTTGTGTGGGATGGTGAAGGGCAAACCACCCTGATGCAGACTATCCAGGAGCGCATTGCTCAGGCGACACAGCAGGATGCTCGCCACCGTTATCCATGGCCGTTACGCTGGCTGGGCTGGTTTAGTTCGAACTGATCGGACTTGTTCAGCGTACACGTGTTAGCTATCCTGCGTCCTTCACTAAAATAAGGCTTACTGAGAACATGGTAGATAAACGCGAATCCTATACAAAAGAAGATCTTCTTGCCTCTGGTCGCGGTGAACTGTTTGGCGCGAAAGGCCCACAGTTACCGGCCCCGAACATGCTGATGATGGACCGTGTCGTGAAAATGACCGAAACCGGCGGCAACTTCGATAAGGGTTACGTAGAAGCAGAACTCGATATCAACCCGGACCTGTGGTTCTTCGGTTGCCACTTTATTGGCGATCCGGTAATGCCTGGCTGTCTGGGCCTGGATGCCATGTGGCAGCTGGTTGGCTTCTATCTGGGATGGCTGGGCGGCGAAGGTAAAGGCCGCGCGCTGGGCGTGGGCGAAGTAAAATTCACCGGCCAGGTTCTGCCTACAGCGAAGAAAGTGACCTATCGTATTCACTTCAAGCGCATCGTTAACCGTCGCCTGATTATGGGCCTGGCAGATGGCGAAGTGCTGGTCGACGGTCGTCTGATCTATAGCGCAAGCGACCTGAAAGTTGGCCTGTTCCAGGACACTTCCGCGTTCTGATTGTGCTTTTGGCACCTCCAGAAAGGCGAAACCTCCGCAATGCGGAGGTTTCTTTTTTTAAAGAGACGTTATCAGGCTATGAGTGCCCTGTCGCCGATGGCTTCTCGCCAGCCTCCAAGCCATTGTGACCTTTGATTTATCGTCTGATAAGGACACATTTCTTTAGAACGTCCAGCGATGCCGGCCTGATAACCACGTTGATGAGCCCGTTCCAGGCGATCTCGTTTCTGTCTCTTCATGCCTCGTTTCCCTCATTCTTTTGTCTGGTGGAAAGAAAACAGTGTCTGCACTCATTGCACAGGCACAGATAACGAATACCCCGAATTCATTGCAGCGTCAATGTTCAAAATTCATACGGGTGTCATATTTGTGAGCTAGCCAGAAGATCATTTGTACAAAAAGTGTGACCCGGCACAAGTAACAACCTGAAGCCAAAACGAAAAAAAAACCGCAATCAGCGCCAGGCCAATTGCGGTTTTTGATGATGAATTTTACTTATGGCAGCCGGGAAATCTCCCTCGCGATGCTGGCCGACTCCTGGGCCCAACCCTGCGCCAGGACTTTCACCATTTCGTCATAGCCATCTTTTTGCTGCTTCAGCTCCAGATGGAAAGGACGCTTAATCAGCTGCCCCTGATGGTTCAGCAGCCACTCCCCGCTGATGATAACGGCACCGTCATACCGACCATGGAAGCCCGTTACCGTGACGTTCAGCGTATCCTGATCGCTACCCAGTGGCTGGGAAGCAACAACCCAGCCCGGAAGCTGGCTGCTCAGATTTGCCACCAGCGTATTGCGCAGCTGTTGATCCAGCGGGCTGGCCCAAAGGTTATTGTTGGCAATGGTGTACTGTACATCGCTGGTCTGGTAGACCACCCCGTTGCCGGCCAGGTAGTCCGGCACGGCAACTTGCTCAACCCACAGCAGACGGTTGCCTTGCGAAGCGGTACTCTGGGTACCTGCGTGCGCCATCAGCGGTAGCTGATAGTAGCTTTTCGTTTCACTGCCTGAGCTACAGGCCGTGAGTACCATCGCTCCTACAATCGCTAGCCATTTTTTCATTGTTTCGCCCTCTTCGGCTCAGGATCCTTTTTATCTTTCGCTTCAAACACCAGCGCGTTGCTCTTCTCGTTGAGCGTTTTCAGCACCGGCTGCAGTTCGCGCAAGACCTGATCAAGACGCTGCATGTCTGCCACCATCTTGTTGTAGGCCGCCGAGCCCGGCTGGAAGCCCTGCATACTGCGGTTAAGCTCGCGCAGCGTTTTCTGCATGTCCTGCGGCAGCTGCTGCATACTCTGGCTCGCCGTGATCTTGTTGATGTTATCCAGCGTGGTTTGCAGACGCTGCATTGTCTCCTGACTCTGATGGAGCGAGCCGGTTGCCGCTTCAATCATCGGATTCAGTGGCAGATTGTTGATCTTATCCAGGGTTTCCATCAGACGCTGCTGGATCTGCGCCAGACCGCTGCTCACCGTTGGGATGATTTTGTACCCCCCGAATTCACGGATACCGGTAATCGGCGGTGCTTTCGGGTAGAAGTCCATATCCACATACAGCGCGCCGGTCACCAGGTTACCCGTCTTCAGGGATCCGCGCAGACCGCGCTCCATCAGTTGAGAAATATGCGTAGCAATATCCTGATTCTCGCCAATCTGGTTGATCAAGCGTTCAGGTTCGATACGAATCAGCACCGGAATGCGGTAATCATCATCCAGAACCTGCTGCAGGCCAGGCACAAAGAACGGCACTTGCCCAACCGTACCCAAACGAATACCGCGGAACTCAACAGGCGCACCCGGCTGCAGGCCGCGAACGGAGTCTTTAAAGAACATCAGGAAGTCAACGTGATCGGTATAGAGCGCATCCTGAATGCTTTTTTGATCGTCAAAGAGACGAAAAGCGGTGTTCTCTGCCACCGGCTGCCCAAGATCCAGGCCTTCCGGTACGTCAAAACTTACGCCACCGCCAAACAGCGTTGTCAGCGAGCCCATTTCAACGCGCATGCCTGCCGACGTCAGATCCACCGCAATCCCGCTGTCTTTCCAGAAGCGGACATTGCTGGTAACCAGACGATCGTTAGGCGCATTGATGAAGAGCTGATAGCTGATCGCGCGTTTCTGCGGATCGAACGTACTTTTCTCCACCGATCCGACGCGGTAGCCGCGGAACAGGACCGGGTCGCCCGCCGTAAGCTGACCTGCTTTTTTGCTGTCGAGGATCACGCGGATGCCCTTGGCATCCGGCGGCGCGAGCGGCGGCGAGTCGAGAAGCTGGTATTGCCCAGGCTGGCTACCCTTCGTGCCGGGCTGCAGTTCGATATAGGCACCGGAGAGGAGCGTCCCTAAGCCGCTAATCCCTTCACGTCCCACCTGCGGCTTAACGACCCAGAAAACGGAATCGCCGTGCAGCAGTTTTTCCATGCCGGCATTCAGACGCGCCTTAATCTCTACATGGGTTAAATCGTCGGTCAGGGTTGCGCTTTCCACCACGCCCACGTCCACGCTACGGCTTTTGATGGTCGTTTTACCGCCCTCAATGCCCTCCGCATTGGTGGTGATCAACGTGACTTCCGGTCCCTGATGGCTGTAATGATAAAACAGGATCCAGGCACCGATCAGCGCAGTCACGATGGGAAATATCCACACCGGCGACCAGTTTTTGACCTTCTGCACTTTCGCCTCTCCACTCTTATTTTCCATGCTCTTACTCTTCCTCATGGCTTGATTCAGGCTCACGATCCCACGATAAACGAGGGTCGAAGGTCATGGCCGCAAACATGGTCATAATCACAACCAGTGCAAACATTAAAGCCCCCATCGCGGGATAAATACTCATCAAACCGCCCATCCGCACCAGTGCAGAGAGAACGGCGATGACAAACACGTCAATCATTGACCAGCGTCCGACAAACTCGACCACTTCATAAATCAGGTGCATGCGTTCGCTGTCGCGTTTGCCATGACCTTTCGCATCCCAGCAGAGCCAGGCGATAGCGATCATTTTTAAGGTGGGTACCATAATACTGGCGATAAAGATGACCCCGGCAACCGGATAAGAACCTTCACCCCACAGCAGAATGACCCCGGCCAGGATCGTCGAGGGCATTTTGTCACCGAGCAGGTCGGTGATCATGATTGGCAAAATATTGGCCGGCAGATACAGCATGATGGACGTGACCAGCAGCGCCATCGTCCACTGCAGGCTATTTTTGCGGCGTACGTGACCTTTCGTTTCACAGCGCGGACACACGTCGAGATCGGCGGGCAGCACGGCGGTGCAGCACGAACAAGAACGTAGCCCCTGACGAATACCGGGCACGCCGACCTTCACCGTCTGCGCAAGCGTCGGTGCCGGGGCGATATCATCCCACGCCCAGCGCCTGTCCACGCACTGGAATGCGCGCAGCTGCAGAACGCAGTACAGGCACCACGGAATAAAGCTGCTGCCGATGCCCACATCGCCGTAGGCCATCAGCTTCACGAAGCTGACCAGAATGCCCGCCAGAAAAATCTCGGCCATGCCCCAGCTTTTGAGCTGAAACAGGATCCGCGCGAGCCGGATTTTCAGTGATGTCGGCATCCTGACGCGGTTCACCAGCAGCAGGATGACGACCAGGCACAACGCCGGGACTATCTGGACAAACAGGAGAAAAAAGGTGCCGAGGCTGGCGTAATCTTCCGAGAACATCACGCCCGGGATCTCAAGCAGATCCACCTGGCTGGTGATCCCCCCCACCTTCATAGAGATGAAGGGGAAGAGATTGGAGAGCAGCAGCATGAACAGCGCCGCCAGCGCGTAGGCTGTGGGACGCTGCCTTGGCGCGTCCCACTCGGTTGTCAACGTCGTCCCGCAACGTGGACACAGGGCTTTATGACCGTGACCAAGCTCTGGCAACGCCACGAGCATATCGCATTGCGAGCATAAAATATGCCTGTCGGCATGGTGCTGGTCACACATATGTTATCCCTGTTTATGCGCCGTTTTTCAGAGACTCAAGGTACTCCCAGCGCTCAAATGCTTCTTCCAGGGCTTTTTCAGCCGCGGACAGTTCTGCCAGTACTTTCTGAGTATAGTCGTGCGGCTGCGTAAAGAATGACGCATCGGCCACCTGCGCTTGCAGCGTTTCGAGAGCCGCTTCCAGCTCTTCAAGACGCTGAGGAAGCCCCTCAAGTTCGCGCTGCAGGTTATAGCTCATTTTAGCAGGAGATTTTTTAACAGTTTCTGCTTTTGCGACAGCAGGTTCCGGTACATTCCTGGATTTCGCCTGTTTTATCGCCAGAGACTGTGACTGCTGCCCTTTCGCATCATGGTAACCGCCAACGTATTGGCCAATTCGCCCTTCACCTTCGAAGATCCAGCACTCGGTCACGGTGTTATCCACGAACTGACGATCGTGGCTGACCAGCATCACGGTACCCTGATAACCGTCAATCAGCTCTTCGAGCAGTTCCAGCGTTTCGACATCCAGGTCGTTCGTTGGTTCATCGAGGATCAGCAGGTTGCTTGGCTTGAGGAACAGGCGCGCCAGCAGCAGGCGGTTTCGCTCACCCCCCGACAGCGCACGCACCGGCGTCATGGCGCGTTTTGGATGGAACAGGAAGTCCTGCAGGTAGCCCAGCACGTGGCGCGGCTTGCCGTTCACCATCACCTCCTGCTTGCCTTCGGCGAGGTTATCCATCACCGTCCTGTCAGGATCCAGCTCCGCGCGGTGCTGGTCGAAGTAGGCCACTTCCAGCTTGGTCCCGCAGTGAATGCGGCCGCTGTCGGCCTGCAGCTGGCCCAGCATCAGCTTCAGCAGCGTGGTTTTCCCGCAGCCGTTCGGGCCAATCAGCGCGATTTTGTCGCCGCGCTGAACCTGCGCGGAGAAATCGTTCACCAGCACTTTACCGTCGACCTGATAGTTAACGTTCTCCATTTCGAAGACAATCTTGCCGGAGCGGGATGCCTCTTCCACCTGCATTTTGGCGCTGCCCATCACTTCACGGCGTTCGCTGCGCTCGCGGCGCATCGCCTTCAGGGCACGCACGCGGCCTTCGTTACGGGTACGGCGGGCTTTGATGCCCTGGCGGATCCAGACCTCTTCCTGCGCCAGCTTGCGGTCAAACTCGGCATTTTGCAGCTCTTCCACGCGCAGGTTTTCTTCTTTTTCCAGCAGATAGGTATCGTAATCACCGGGATAGGTCACCAGCTTGCCGCGGTCGAGGTCGACAATGCGGGTCGCCATATTGCGGATAAACGAACGGTCGTGCGAGATAAAGATGATGGTGCCGCTGAAGGTTTTCAGGAACCCTTCCAGCCAGTCGATCGCTTCAATATCCAGGTGGTTAGTCGGTTCGTCCAGCAGCAGCACCTTCGGCCCGCTGACCAGCGCGCGGCCCAGGGCCGCTTTACGCAGCCAGCCGCCCGAGAGCGCCGACAGCTCCATATCCGGTTCCAGACCGAGCTGCGCCAGCACCTCATTAATGCGGTTTTCAAGCTGCCACAGGCCGTGGTGATCGAGCATCTCCTGCACTTTCGCCAGCTCGTTGAGATTTTTGTCGCTCGGATCGGTCATCACCAGATGCGAAATCTCGTGATAGCGCTTCAGGTATTCTGCCTGCTCGGAGATCCCCTCCGCCACGAAATCGTATACGCTGCCGGTCACGTGACGCGGCGGATCCTGCTGAAGGCGGGAGACAATCAGATCCTGCTCGTAAACAATGCGCCCGTCATCCAGGCCCTGCTCGCGGTTGAGGATCTTCATCAGCGTGGATTTACCCGCGCCGTTACGGCCCACCAGACAGACGCGCTCGTTATCTTCGATGTGCAGCTCTGCATTATCGAGAAGCGGTGAGTCGCTGAAAGAGAGCCACGCGCCGTGCATACTAATTAAAGACATTTATTTTTCCTTTCAGACCGCGGTGATCAACCAGCAGTTATGGATTTGACGGTTACGGGCAAAGTCCTGAGACAGCGTTTTTTGGCTGATTTCTTGTGCTTTCAGTCCCAGGGCCGCTAAGCCGTCGTGATCCATACGGAAGCCGCGTTTGTTGTTCGAGAACATAATGGTGCCGCCTTTGCGCAGCAGGCGCTTCAGGTCGGTCATCAGGCGCAGGTGATCGCGTTGAACGTCAAAGCTATCTTCCATACGCTTGGAGTTAGAGAAGGTCGGCGGATCGATAAAGATCAGGTCAAACTGCTCGTCGGTATCGCGCAGCCAGCCCAGCACGTCGGCCTGCATCAGGCGGTGCTGACGTCCGGTCAGACCGTTCAGACGCAGATTGCGCTCCGCCCACTCCAGATAGGTACGTGACATATCCACCGTGGTGGTGCTGCGCGCGCCGCCCAGACCGGCATGCACGCTGGCGCTGCCGGTATAGGAGAAGAGGTTCAGGAAGTCCTTGCCTTTGCTCATCTGGCCCAGCATGCGGCGGGCGATACGGTGGTCGAGGAACAGGCCGGTGTCCAGATAGTCGGTCAGGTTGACCCACAGGCGGGCGTTGTATTCGCCCACTTCGATAAAGTCGCCCTTCTCGCCCATCTTCTGATACTGGTTTTTGCCTTTCTGACGCTCGCGGGTTTTCAACACCAGCCTGTTTGGCGCAATACCCAGCACGGCGATGGTGGCGGCAATGACGTCCAGCATGCGCTGGCGCGCTTTTTGTGCATCAATGGTTTTCGGCGGCGCATATTCCTGAATCACCACCCAGTCCGCGTAGCGGTCAACTGCCACGTTGTATTCCGGCAGGTCGGCATCGTACAGGCGATAGCATTCAATGCCCTCCTGCTTCGCCCACTTCTCAAATTTCTTCAGGTTCTTGCGCAGGCGGTTGGCGTAATCTTCCGCCACGCCGGACGGCTTGCTGTCGGCCGCCTTCTCCGCCAGATGATAGTTTTTCTGCACGCAGTCCAGCGGGCCGTTTTTCGCCTTAAACTGGCGATCGGCGCGCAGCTGCAGGCAGCTCAGCAGTTCCGGCGAGGCGCTGAACAGAGACAGGTTCCAGCCGCCGAAGTGGTCCTTCATGTTGCGGCCCAGCAGGCTGTGCAGGGCGATCAGCGCCGGTTCGCTGTCGAGACGCTCGCCGTATGGCGGGTTGCTGATGACGGTACCGTACGGGCCTTTCGGCAGCGGGTTGGTCAGGTTCGCCACGTCCTTCACCTCGAAGGTGACCAGCTCGCCGATACCGGCGCGGCGGGCGTTGCTGCGCGCGCGCTCAATCACGCGCGGGTCGCTGTCTGAACCGTAGAAATGCGAGGTGTACTCCGCCAGGCCTTTACGCGCGCGGGTCTGCGCATCGTCTTTGACCTCTTTCCAGAGGGCTTCATCGTGCTGCGCCCAGCCTTTAAAGCCCCAGTGCCCACGGTGCAGCCCTGGCGCACGATCGGTGGCCAGCATCGCGGCTTCAATCAGCAATGTACCGGAACCACACATCGGATCGAGCAGCGGCGTACCCGGCTGCCAGCCGGAACGCATGACGATCGCGGCGGCCAGCGTTTCTTTGATTGGCGCCATCCCGGTGCGATCGCGGTAGCCGCGCAGGTGCAGGCCCGCGCCGCTCAGATCGAGAGAGATGCTCGCCGTGTCGCCGTTCAGCCAGACGTTGATACGCAGATCCGGATTTTCGCGATCGACGTTCGGACGTTCCTTATTTTTGCGCGTGAAGCAGTCCACGATGGCGTCTTTTACGCGCAGGGCACCGTACTGGCTGTTGCGGATCTCGTCGTTCACGCCGTTAAAGTGCACCGCAAAGGTAGCATTCGGGGTGAAGATCTCTGTCCAGTCGATCATCTGAACGCCGGTATAGAGATCCAGGTCGCTGTAGACCCTGCACTCCTTCATCGGCAGCATGATGCGCGACGCCAGACGGCTCCACATCAGGCTCTGGTAAATAAGCCGCGTGTCGCCCTCAAAATGGACACCACCCTGAACCACCTGGCACTCTTGCGCGCCCAGGCTTTCCAGTTCAGTTTTTAACAGCTCTTCCAGCCCACGGGCCGTACTGGCAAACAGAGAATTCATATCGTCACTTTTACTCTTAGAAAATTGTCGCGCATTATAGCTAATATGGCGTGTATGTCATAAAGTTGAAGGCTTATTTTCATTTGTGGGAGTGTGCAGTGGCGACGTTATCCAGGCTTTTTATTCATCCGGTGAAATCCATGCGCGGCATCGGCGTCTCTCACGCGCTGGCCGACATGAGCGGATTCGCCTTCGATCGCATTTTTATGGTCACCGAGCCGGACGGCACGTTCATTACCGCACGCCAGTTCCCGCAGATGGTTCGCTTTACCCCTTCCCCGCTTCACGACGGTTTGCATTTGACCGCGCCGGACGGTTCCAGCGCGGTGATTCGCTTTGCTGATTTTGCGCCCGTCGACGCGCCAACGGAAGTGTGGGGTAACCATTTTACCGCACGCATCGCCCCGGATGAGATAAACCGCTGGCTGAGCGGCTTCTTCTCCCGCGACGTGCAGCTGCGCTGGGTGGGGCCTGAACTGACGCGGCGCGTGAAGCGTCATGACGCCGTTCCCCTCTCCTTCGCCGATGGCTTCCCGTTCCTGCTGACCAACGAAGCCTCGTTGCGTGATTTACAAGGCCGCTGCAAAGCCAGCGTTCAGATGGAACAGTTCCGTCCTAACCTGGTGGTAACGGGTGCCGATGCCTGGGAAGAAGACACCTGGAAAGTGATTCGCATCGGCAGCGTCATTTTTGACGTGGTGAAGCCGTGCAGCCGCTGCATTTTCACGACGGTAAGCCCGGAGAAAGGCCAGAAGCACCCTTCCGGCGAACCGCTGAAGACGCTGCAGTCTTTCCGCACCGCGCAGGATAACGGCGACGTCGATTTCGGCCAGAACCTGATCCCGCGCTCCAGCGGCGCCATCCGCGTCGGTGATGAGGTCGAGATCCTCGCCCGCGGGCCTGCAAGAGTGTACGGTTCGGGCCAGGAGGAGGAGTTTGTCGACGTTGAGACGAACGTCGCCTCTGCGGTGGATATTCACTGGCAGGGCAACGTGATTCGTGGCAACAATCAGCAGGTGCTGCTGGAACAGCTGGAGCAGGCCGGTATTCGCGTACCCTATTCCTGTCGCGCGGGAATTTGCGGATGCTGCCGCATTAAGCTGGTAGAGGGGGAAGTGACTGCGCTGAAGAAATCGGCGGTGGGGGATGACGGAACCATTCTGTGCTGCAGCTGCGTACCGAAAACGTCCGTCCAGCTGGAAGCTTAAACCGCCTGCTCGAGGCTGAAGGAATCGACGCGCAGCTGTGGCTTCAGCCTGTCGTTCATCACTTTAATGGCGTCGCCAAGCTGCATCGTCCGCCCGGCAATCGTTACGCCGGGCTGCGCCAGCAGGCAAAGCGCGGCATTTTCACCCGGCTCTACCACTAACAAGCTCACCTCTTCGGCGGTATCGCTCAAATTGACGCTGGCCGCATCGCCCGTTGCCGGAGTCCAGCTCATACCATGCGCAAGAAAATGCCAGCTTTTTGGCATTTGCGGCTTCAGGAAACGAATCGCCACCAGCGCATTTAATACCAGCTCGGCACGCTGCTCTTTTGACAGCACCAGATCGCGGCATTTTTCTTCAAAGGAGAAATAAAGCGCAGCGTCGTCAACGCAAAAGCCCGACGGGGAAAACGCGTCCGGAGTTAACATGCGGCGGGCAAAACGAGAACGAAACAACATGCCATTGGCCAAATCGAGCATCATACGATCGTGCTCGTCGCAAAAATACCAGCGCCAGTTATCGTCAGGCTTAATTCGCATGTCTCTCTCCCGTCCCCGAAACGTCCTGTACTAAAAATGTCCTGTTTGCCGCCTCGTTTATAACACCATTAATAAAAGACTATAATGTTTAAATAAGCAACAGTGACGGAATATAAAACAACCAGGGCTGGAAATAAAGCCCCGGTTGTCTGATTAGGAGAAAAGATTAGATATGCGTAACGATTTCTTTAATCAGCGGCGGTCCTTTAAAAATAAAGCCGGAATAGATTTGCACCAGTGACGCACCCGCCGCCATCTTCTCACGCGCAGCAATGACGGAGTCGATACCGCCGACGCCAATAATCGGCAGGCGTCCTTTTAATTCCGCAGACAGGGCGCGAATAATCTCGGTGCTTTTTAATTGCACCGGACGTCCGCTTAACCCACCCGCTTCGTCACAGTTTTTCATTCCCTGCACGAGAGAACGATCGAGCGTCGTATTGGTCGCAATCACGCCATCAATATTATGACGGACTAAACTGTCGGCAACCTGGATCAATTCTTCGGTAGAAAGATCCGGGGCGATCTTAACCGCGACCGGAACATATTTATGGTGGATCGCCTGGAGTTCATTTTGCTTATTTTTAATGGCGCTCAGAAGATCGTCCAGCGCTTCGCCATATTGTAAGGAACGCAGACCCGGGGTATTGGGTGAAGAAATATTCACCGCGATATAACCGGCATAGGCGTAAACTTTTTCCATACAAATCAGGTAGTCATCTTTACCCTGCTCTACCGGCGTGTCTTTATTTTTGCCGATATTGATGCCTAATATTCCGTCAAAATGGGCTTTTTTTACGTTCTCAACGAGGTGATCAACACCGAGGTTATTAAAGCCCATGCGGTTGATCAGCCCTTCGGCTTCAACCAGGCGGAACAGGCGCGGCTTGTCATTTCCCGGCTGCGGGCGCGGGGTGACGGTACCGATTTCAATGGAGCCAAAGCCCATCGCGCCCAGGGCATCGATGCACTCGCCGTTTTTGTCCAGACCCGCCGCCAGACCCAGCGGATTTTTAAAGGTCAGACCCATACACTGCACCGGTTTTACCGGCACATGCTGACGCACCAGCGCGGCCAGTGGCGTTCCGGTAATGCGACGTAACTGCTGGAATGTCAATTCATGAGCGCGCTCAGGGTCGAGCTGGAAAAGGGCTTTACGAACGAAGGGGTAGTACATGAACTCTCCTGGATTCCCGGTGTGCAAACCGGGAGGGGATTATGGGCGATCCGCGCGCGAAAGGGAATTGACCTGCGGCAAAAAATCAGCGCAAAGCGCAATCGTTTTCCTGCCCGTTTAATTCTTATGCACTTTTTCGCATTTTAATTGCAGATAAATCATTTAGTGGAATAACCGCGCGGTGTCACACTCCTTCAAATTGTTATGAATGTTAGATAAAAGCAAACAATTGGTTATAAGGAGGAAGTATGCGCGTCATTACCCTGGCCGGAAGTCCACGATTCCCCTCTCGCTCCAGCGCCCTGCTGGAATATGCCCGCGAAAAACTCAATGCGCATGATGTGGAAGTGTGTCACTGGAACCTGCATAACTTCGAACCTGAAGATCTGCTCTATGCCCGTTTCGACAGCCCGGCGCTGAAAACGCTCATCGAGCAGCTTAACGGCGCTGACGGCTTAGTTGTGGCAACGCCCATTTATAAGGCCTCTTTTTCCGGTGCGCTGAAAACCCTGCTCGACCTGCTTCCGGAACGCGCCCTGGACGGTAAGGTGGTGCTGCCGCTGGCAACGGGCGGTACGGTCGCCCATTTGCTGGCCGTAGATTACGCCCTCAAGCCGGTGCTGAACGCGCTGAAGGCGCAGGAGATCCTCCACGGCGTTTTCGCCGATGATTCCCAGGTCATCGACTATCAGCACAAACCCCACTTTACGCCCAACCTGCAAACCCGCCTCGACAACGCTCTGGAAACCTTCTGGCATGCCCTGCACCGCCGGGATATCCAGGCCCCGGCGTTTGGTCAGCCACAAGGAGTCGCCCATGTTTAAAACGTTAACCCGCATCGGACTGGCAGGACTGATGGCGCTCGCCTCGCTGGCCCATGCCGCAGAAACGGCGCCGGAAAGTTTACGTATCGGCTATCAGAAGGGCAGCGTCAGCATGGTGCTGGCGAAAAGCCACCAGCTGCTGGAAAAACGCTTCCCGGACACCAAATTCTCCTGGGTGGAGTTCCCGGCTGGCCCGCAGATGCTGGAGGCCCTGAACGTCGGCAGTATCGATCTCGGCAGTACGGGGGATATTCCACCCATATTCGCCCAGGCGGCAGGGGCGGATCTCGTCTATGTAGGCGTAGAGCCGCCCAAGCCGAAGGCCGAAGTGATTCTGGTGCCTGAAAACAGCGGCATTAAAAGCGTCGCCGACCTTAAAGGTCATAAGGTCGCGTTCCAGAAAGGCTCCAGCTCACACAACCTGCTGCTGCGCGCCCTGCAGGAGGCCGGGCTTAAGTTCACCGACATTCAGCCCGTTTACCTGACGCCTGCCGACGCGCGCGCTGCGTTCCAGCAGAAGAACGTGGATGCCTGGGCCATCTGGGATCCGTACTACTCCGCCGCGTTACTGCAGGGCGGCGTTCGCGTGCTGAAAGACGGCACCACGCTGAAGCAGACCGGCTCATTTTATCTGGCCGCGCGCCCTTATGCGGAAAAGAACGGCGCATTTATTCAGGGCGTGCTGGATACCTTTACCCAGGCCGATGCGCTGACCCAGACCCAGCGTCAGGAGAGCATTGCCCTGCTGGCGAAAACCATGGGCTTACCTGAGCCGGTGATCGCGAGCTATCTCAACCATCGTCCACCGACCACCATTACGCCCGTCGACGCGCACGTCGCCGCGCTTCAGCAGCAAACCGCTGACCTCTTCTATCAAAACCACCTGGTGCCAAAACAGGTCACTATTCGCGAACGCATCTGGCAGCCCGCAGGCAAAGAAGGAGCTAAATCATGAGTCTGAATCTTTTCTGGTTTTTACCTACCCACGGTGATGGGCACTATCTTGGCACCGAAGAGGGCTCGCGCCCGGTTGACCACGGCTACCTGCAGCAGATTGCGCAGGCGGCGGACCGCATCGGCTTCACCGGGGTACTGATCCCAACCGGACGCTCATGTGAAGATGCCTGGCTGGTCGCCGCGTCGATGATCCCGGTCACCCAGCGTCTGAAGTTCCTGGTGGCGTTACGCCCGAGCGTTGTCTCTCCCACCGTGGCGGCGCGTCAGGCGGCTACGCTTGACAGACTGTCCAACGGCCGCGCCCTGTTTAACCTGGTGACGGGCAGCGATCCGCAGGAGCTGGCGGGCGATGGGGTGTTCCTCGACCATACCGAGCGCTATGAGGCCTCCGCCGAGTTCACCCGCGTCTGGCGACGCCTGCTCGAAGGGGAAACCGTCACCTTTGAAGGCAAGCATATTCACGTTCGCGACGCGAAGCTCTACTTCCCGCCGGTGCAGCAGCCGCGTCCGCCGCTCTATTTTGGCGGTTCGTCGGACGTTGCCCAGGATCTGGCGGCCGAGCAGGTCGATCTCTATCTGACCTGGGGCGAACCGCCCGAGCTGGTGAAAGAAAAAATTGCCCAGGTACGCGCTAAGGCGGCCGCCCATGGCCGCAAGGTTCGCTTCGGTATTCGCCTGCACGTAATCGTGCGCGAAACCAATGAAGAAGCGTGGCAGGCCGCCGACCGTCTGATTTCCCATCTGGATGATGAGACCATCGCGAAGGCGCAGGCCGCGTTTGCCAAAACCGACTCCGTCGGGCAGCACCGGATGGCGTCCCTGCACAACGGCAAGCGCGAGAACCTGGAGATTAGCCCGAACCTGTGGGCGGGCGTCGGCCTGGTGCGCGGCGGTGCGGGCACGGCGCTGGTTGGCGACGGTCCGACCGTGGCCGCGCGCATCAATGAATACGCCGAGCTGGGCATCGACAGCTTTATTCTCTCCGGCTATCCGCACCTGGAAGAGGCCTACAAGGTGGGCGAACTGCTGTTCCCGCACCTGGACGTCGCCATTCCGGAAATTCCGCAGCCGCAGCGGCTGCAGCTTCAGGGCGAAGCCGTGGCGAACGAGTTTATTCCACGCAAAGCCGCGCAGAGCTAAGGAGTGACCATGTCTGCCACCTCACAAAAATGGCTGCTGCGCGCCGCGCCGTGGTTTTTACCCGTCGGCATTGTGGCTCTCTGGCAGCTCGCGTCGTCCACCGGCTGGCTGTCGAGCCGCATTCTGCCCTCACCTGAGGGCGTTGTAGAAGCGTTCTGGTCGCTCAGCGTGAGCGGCGAGCTGTGGCAGCATCTGGCGATCAGCTCCTGGCGCGCGGTAATCGGGTTTTCCATCGGCGGCAGCATCGGCCTGGTTCTGGGCCTGATCAGCGGCCTGTCCCGCTGGGGCGAGCGGCTGCTGGATACGTCGATACAGATGCTGCGCAACGTGCCGCATCTGGCGCTGATCCCGCTGGTAATTTTGTGGTTTGGAATCGATGAGAGCGCCAAGATCTTCCTCGTGGCGCTGGGCACATTGTTCCCGATTTACATCAACACCTGGCACGGCATCCGCAATATCGATCGCGGGCTGGTGGAGATGGCGCGCAGCTACGGCTTGTCGGGTTTTTCCCTCTTTGTTCACGTGATTCTGCCGGGCGCCCTGCCCTCCATCATGGTTGGGGTGCGTTTCGCGCTCGGCCTGATGTGGCTGACGCTGATTGTGGCGGAGACCATCTCGGCCAACTCCGGCATTGGCTACCTGGCGATGAACGCCCGCGAATTCCTGCAAACGGACGTGGTGGTGGTTGCCATCATTCTGTATGCCCTGCTCGGCAAACTCGCCGACGTCAGCGCCCAGTGGCTCGAACGCAGCTGGCTGCGCTGGAACCCGGCCTATACCCTTCAGGAGGTGAAAGCATGAATACGGCACGACTGAACCAGGGAACGCCGTTGCTGCTGAACGGCGTGACCAAACGCTACGGCGAAAACACCATTCTTAACGGGCTGGATCTGCATATTCCCGCCGGCCAGTTTGTGGCCGTTGTCGGGCGCAGCGGCGGCGGCAAGAGTACCCTGCTACGCCTGCTGGCCGGACTGGAAGCCCCCAACGGCGGCGACATTCTGGCAGGGACAACGCCGCTTGCGAATATTCAGGACGATACCCGCATGATGTTCCAGGACGCGCGCCTGCTGCCGTGGAAGACGGTTATCGACAATGTCGGGCTCGGTCTTAAGGGCAGCTGGCGGGACGAAGCCCGTCAGGCGCTGGCGGCCGTTGGGCTGGAAAATCGAGCGGGTGAATGGCCTGCTGCCCTCTCGGGCGGGCAGAAGCAGCGCGTGGCGCTGGCGCGAGCGTTGATTCACCGTCCGGGCCTGCTGCTGCTTGATGAGCCCCTTGGCGCGCTCGACGCCCTGACGCGGATCGAAATGCAGGATCTGATTGTATCCCTGTGGCAGGCGCACGGCTTTACGGTGCTGCTGGTGACGCATGACGTGAGCGAAGCCGTCGCGATGGCGGATCGGGTGCTGTTGATAGAGGATGGGAAAATTGGTCTGGATCTGACGGTGGATCTTCCTCGACCTCGTCGCGTAGGCTCTGCACGACTGGCGGAGCTGGAGGCGGAAGTGTTGGATCGGGTAATGAGGCGTGGGGGTACGGAGTTAGCGCGAGCTAAGGCTAATGCCTGATGCCCTCATCCCGGCCCTCTCCCACGGGGAGAGGGAGAAAACCCTACGTAGGCCCGGTAAGCGCAGCGCCACCGGGCTTTTTTTACATCAGGCCAGTGCCTTAGCAATCTTCTCGTACAGATCGCCAGACAGGTTTTCCAGCCCTTTCAGCTGCTCAAGCGCGGCACGCATCTTCGCCTGACGCTTCGCATCGTAGCGTTTCAGACGGATCAGCGGCTCAATCAGGCGCGACGCCACCTGCGGGTTACGGCTGTTCAGCTCGGTCAGCATTTCCACCATGAACTGATAACCGCTGCCGTCTTCGGCGTGGAACGCCGCCGGGTTGCTGCTGGCAAACGCGCCAATCAGGGAACGCACGCGGTTCGGGTTACTCATGGTGAACGAACGATGCTTCAGCAGGCTGCGGACTTTGCTGAGCGCATCGGCCGCCGGGCTGGTCGCCTGCAGGATGAACCACTTGTCCATCACCAGGCCATCCTGATGCCACTTGTCGTCGTACTCCTGCATTAGCGCATCGCGGCACGGCAGTTCGGCAGCAACGCTTGCGCCCAGCGCCGCCAGCGCGTCGGTCATGTTATCCGCGTCGTGATATTGCTTGCTTACCAGGGTGTTCGCCAGCTCGGTTTCACCGAACGCCAGATAGCGCAGGCAGGTGTTGCGCAGAGAACGTTTACCAATGTCCGCGTGCTCAACGCGATAGGCGTCAAGCTTGTTGGCGTTATAGATGGCGAGGAACTCGTCCGCCAGTTCAGCAGCCAGCGTGCGGGTCAGCGCTTCACGCACCGCCACGATCGCAATCGGATCGATAATCTCGAACAACTCGGCGATTTCAGTCGCTGACGGCAGGGTCAGAATTTCAGCGGCCAGCGCCGGGTCAATCTTCTCATCCAGTAGGATCGCGCGGAACGCGTCAGCCACGTGAACGGGCAGCGACAGCGGCTGGCCCTGCTGATGACGGTTTACGTTAAGCTTGATGTAGGTCGCCAGCAGGCTCTGCGCCGCATCCCAGCGGGAGAAGTCGTTACGCGCGTGGCGCATCAGGAACGTCAGCTGCTGATCGCTCCACTTGTACTCCAGCTTCACCGGCGCGGAGAATTCACACAGCAGCGCAGGCACCGGCTGGAAGTAGACGTTATCGAAGATAAAGGTCTGCTCGGCCTGGGTCACGTTCAGCACGTGGTGTACCGGGTGGCCGCCCTTCTGCAGCGGGATGACGTTGCCTTCGTTATCGTACAGCTCAATGCTGAACGGAATATGCAGCGGGTATTTCTCTTCCTGCTCTGCCGTCGGCGGCGTGCGCTGGCTGATGGTCAGCGTGTACTGCTCGGTTTCCGGATTGTAGTCGTCTTTGACGGTGACAACCGGCGTACCGGCCTGGCTGTACCAGCGGCGGAAGTGGGAGAGATCCACGTTAGAGGCATCTTCCATCGCCTGGACAAAATCGTCGCAGGTGGCCGCGCTGCCGTCGTGACGCTCGAAGTAGAGCTGCATCCCTTTCTGGAAGTTCTCTTCACCCAGCAGGGTGTGGATCATGCGGATAATTTCAGCGCCCTTCTCATACACCGTCAGGGTGTAAAAGTTGTTCATCTCGATGACTTTATCCGGACGGATCGGGTGCGCCATCGGGCTGGCATCTTCCGCAAACTGCAGGCCGCGCATGGTGCGCACGTTATTGATGCGGTTCACCGCGCGTGAACCCAGATCGGAGCTGAACTCCTGGTCACGGAAGACGGTCAGGCCCTCTTTCAGGCTCAGCTGGAACCAGTCGCGGCAGGTGACGCGGTTACCGGTCCAGTTGTGGAAATACTCGTGGCCGATGACGCGTTCAATATCGAGATAGTCTTTGTCCGTTGCGGTATCGGTGCGCGCCAGCACGTATTTGGAGTTAAAGACGTTCAGGCCTTTATTCTCCATGGCGCCCATGTTGAAGAAATCGACGGCGACGATCATATAGATGTCGAGATCGTATTCGAGGCCGAAGCGCTCTTCGTCCCACTTCATGGAGTTGATCAGCGAAGTCATCGCCCACGGCGCGCGGTCGAGGTTGCCGCGATCGACAAACAGCTCCAGCGCCACGTCGCGGCCTGAGCGGGTTTTAAAGGTGTCGCGCAGCACGTCGAAGTCCCCTGCCACCAGCGCGAACAGGTAGCACGGTTTCGGGAACGGATCCTGCCACTGCACCCAGTGACGGCCATTCTCCAGCTCGCCTTCGCCTACGCGGTTGCCGTTGGAGAGCAGGAAGGGATACAGGGTTTTATCGGCGATGATTTTGGTGGTGAAGCGCGCCAGGACGTCCGGGCGGTCAAGATACCAGGTAATATGGCGGAACCCTTCCGCTTCACACTGGGTACACAGCGCCACGCCGGACTGGTAAAGCCCTTCCAGCGCGGTGTTGGCGGCCGGGCTGATTTCATTGACGATGCGCAGCGTAAACTGCTCCGGCAGGTTGTCGATGACCAGCTGGTTATTTTCTTCTTTATAGTCCGACCAGGCTTCATCATTAATATGCAGGGAGACCAGCGTCAGGTCTTCACCGTCCAGACGCAGCGGCACCGCAGTTGCGCCGTGGCGCGTCACCTGGCTCACCGCCGTCACAACGGTTTTAGTGGCATCCAGGTCAAAAGTCAGATCGATTTCGCTAATCAGGTAATCCGGCGCACGGTAGTCGTGGCGGTATTTGGCTTGTGGCTGTTGTGTCATAGAAAACCTTATGCATCGTTTGTCGAGTAACGTTTCAATATATTCCTGTTGCACAAATCTCGCTATGCAGAATGTTCATCTTTTCAGGGGCAAAACCCTTTTTTGCTACATTTGTATAACACGGGGCACAAAATGCCCTCGACCCTAAAACGCGCTTATGTTGTGATCGGGGTTCAATAAATCACTAAACAAGGTATACTCCGGAGTTGTTTATTGTACTAAACGCTCCTGTGAGAGGATGCTACTGCGCACCTATGACTCAATTCGCTTCTCCAGTTCTGCATACGTTGCTGGATACCGACGCGTATAAACTGCATATGCAGCAAGCCGTTTTCCACCACTACTATGACGTGCATGTCGCGGCGGAATTCCGCTGTCGTGGCGACGACCTGCTCGGTATCTACGCAGACACCATTCGTGAACAGGTCGATGCTATGCAGCATCTAACGCTGCAGGACGAGGAATATCAGTGGCTTTCTGGCCTGCCTTTCTTCAAAGCCGACTACCTGAACTGGCTGCGCGACTTCCGCTATAAGCCGGAGCAGGTCACCGTGGTTAACGATAACGGCAAGCTGGATATTCGCCTTGAAGGTCCGTGGCGGGAAGTGATCATGTGGGAAGTGCCGCTTCTGGCGGTCATCAGCGAACTGGCTCACCGCTACCGTTCGCCGGAAACGGGCGTCGCGCAGGCGGTTGCCGCACTGGAAAATAAACTCGCTGACTTCTCCACGCTGACCGCAGGGCTGGACATGTCCCGCTTCCGCCTGATGGACTTTGGCACCCGCCGCCGCTTCTCGCGTGACGTTCAGGAGGCCATCGTTAAACGTCTGCAGCAGGAGCCGTGGTTCGTGGGCACCAGTAACTACGATCTGGCCCGCCGCCTCGGCCTGACGCCAATGGGCACCCAGGCGCACGAGTGGTTCCAGGCGCATCAGCAGATCAGCCCCGACCTGGCCAATAGCCAGCGCGCGGCGCTGGCCGCATGGCTTAATGAGTACCCGAACCAACTCGGGATCGCCCTTACGGACTGTATTACGATGGATGCCTTCCTGCGCGACTTTGGTCCTGAGTTCGCGGAACGTTACCAGGGGTTACGCCACGACTCCGGGGATCCGGTTGAGTGGGGCGAGAAGGCGATTGCCCATTACGAGAAGCTCGGCATCGACCCGATGAGCAAGGTGCTGGTCTTCTCGGACAATCTCGACCTGGCGAAAGCGGTCGACCTCTATCGCCATTTCAACAGCCGGGTGAACCTGAGCTTCGGGATTGGTACCCGTTTGACCTGCGACATTCCACAGGTGAAACCACTGAACATCGTTATAAAGCTGGTGGAATGTAACGGCAAGCCGGTAGCAAAACTCTCCGACAGCCCGGGCAAAACCATCTGCCATGACAAAGCGTTTGTCCGCGCGCTGCGCAAAGCGTTCGATCTCCCGCAGATTAAAAAAGCCAGTTAAGCGCTTACGGGAGCCTTGATGGCTCCCCTCTTCTTATTTATTTCTCAATTCTTCTCTTTTGACTGCGAAATTTACTTGTCTGATGGCGGATGGCAGGTAACATAGATATCCCCCATAAGGGTGGACAAGTGTTTATTTTTTCCGACTATTAACAGAGAGAATATTATGAGCGTTGTGCCTGTAGCCGACGTACTCCAGGGCCGTGTCGCCGTTGACCAACAAGTCACCGTGCGCGGATGGGTGCGTACCCGCCGAGATTCTAAAGCTGGCATCTCCTTCCTCGCCGTCTATGACGGTTCCTGCTTTGATCCTGTACAGGCCGTCATTAATAATTCTCTGCCCAATTACAATGATGACGTTCTGCACCTGACGACGGGCTGTTCCGTTATTGTCACCGGCGTGGTCGTGGCATCCCCGGGCCAGGGCCAGAGTTTCGAAATTCAGGCCACAGCCGTTGAAGTCACCGGCTGGGTTGAAGATCCGGACACCTACCCGATGGCGGCAAAACGTCACAGCATCGAATATCTGCGTGAAGTTGCCCACCTGCGTCCGCGTACCAACCTGATTGGTGCGGTGGCGCGCGTGCGTCACACGCTGGCGCAGGCGCTGCATCGTTTCTTCGATGAGCAGGGTTACTTCTGGGTGTCTACTCCGCTTATCACCGCGTCCGATACGGAAGGTGCGGGTGAGATGTTCCGCGTTTCCACGCTGGACATGGAAAACCTGCCGCGCACGCCGGAAGGTAAAGTGGACTACGACAAAGACTTCTTTGGTAAAGAAGCCTTCCTGACCGTATCCGGCCAGCTCAACGGCGAAACGTACGCCTGCGCGCTGTCTAAGATCTACACCTTTGGCCCAACCTTCCGCGCCGAAAACTCCAACACCAGCCGTCACCTGGCGGAATTCTGGATGCTGGAACCTGAAGTGGCGTTTGCCGACCTCGACGACGTTGCCGGTCTGGCGGAAGCGATGCTGAAGTATGTCTTCAAAGCGGTGCTGGAAGAACGTCCTGACGACATGAAATTCTTCGCCGAGCGTGTCGATAACGAAGCGATTGCACGTCTGGAGCGCTTTGTGTCCTCTGACTTTGCCCAGGTGGACTATACCGATGCGGTAGCTATCCTCGAGAAATGCGGTGAGAAGTTTGAGAACCCGGTTTACTGGGGCGTGGATCTCTCTTCCGAGCATGAGCGTTACCTGGCTGAGAAGCACTTCAAAGCGCCAGTTGTCGTGAAAAACTACCCGAAAGACATTAAGGCCTTCTATATGCGCCTTAACGAAGACGGTAAAACCGTGGCAGCGATGGACGTCCTGGCGCCGGGCATCGGTGAAATCATCGGGGGTTCTCAGCGTGAAGAGCGTCTTGACGTGCTGGACGCGCGTATGGAAGAGATGGGGCTCAACCCTGCCGACTACAGCTGGTACCGCGATCTGCGTCGTTACGGTACCGTACCGCACGCCGGTTTTGGTCTGGGCTTCGAGCGTCTGATCGCTTACGTGACCGGTGTTCAGAACGTCCGCGACGTGATTCCGTTCCCACGTACGCCACGTAACGCCAGCTTCTAATCGGTAAAACGCTAAAATGGCCAGCAAATGCTGGCCATTATTTTATGCTGTATTGTCAGTTTTCGTCAGTGCAAAGTCAGCGTCTTTAAACCTTCACCCCGTCACAACCTCTACCTGTTACGTTTTGTTTCCGTGAAATATCCAGAGACAAAAAATAAACCCCATTCTTATTGCGATTATTACACGCTCAAGCAATAGCACAAATTTCAACCACTCTTGCAGCCATCCAGAAGTCTTTTTGAGGTCATAAGAAAAACAGAGTCGTTTACTGTCTGTTTATACGAATCACCTTTATCTCAATTAATCATAAGCAATTCATATATATAGGATAGGTTTTGTCGTTTAATTCGCCAGGTCACTCTGAAGTTTGAGGTGCTTCACAAAGTTCCCAATATTACACATTTAGTTACACATATTTTCTTTCAGTTACTTAATCTTGAGAATTGTAGCACTTTCAGGCTAGCGAAACGCTTCGGCGAATGGAAAGATGCCTGTCAGATACATAAAGACACCTAACTCTCATCAATAGTTCCGGAAATATTTATTGACAGAATTTATTGACGGCAGTGGCGAGTGTCATAAAAAAACCAATGAGGGTAATAAATAATGATGAAGCGCAATATTCTGGCAGTGGTAATCCCTGCCCTGCTGGTAGCCGGTGCAGCGAACGCTGCAGAAATCTATAACAAGAACGGCAACAAACTGGACTTCTACGGGAAAGTTAACGCCGAGCACGATTTCGTGACCTCCGGTGATAACACCAACAATAACGACGCGACCTACGCGCAGATCGGTTTCAAAGGCGAAACCCAGATCAACGACCAGCTGACCGGTTACGGCCAGTGGGAATACCGTTTCCTGGCCAACCAGGCTGAAAATGGTACTCAGACTAACAAAAACCGTCTGGCATTCGCTGGCCTGAAAGCGGGCGACGCTGGCAGCATCGACTACGGTCGTAACTACGGTATCGTTTACGACGTAGAATCTTACACCGATATGGCGCCGTCCTTCTCAGGTATGACCTGGGGCGGTAACTATGTTGATAACTTTATGACCAGCCGCAGCACCGGTCTGCTTACCTACCGTAACAGCAACTTCTTCGGTCTGGTTGACGGCCTGAGCCTGGGCGTTCAGTACCAGGGCAAAAACGACCGTACTGACGTTAAAACCTCTAACGGTGACGGCGTAGGCTACTCTCTGGGCTACGATTTCGGCGAAGGCTTCGGTGCAATCGCATCTTATAGCAACGCTAACCGTACTCTGAACCAGAAAGCTGATGGGGAAGGTGATAAAGCTGAAGCATGGGGTGTTGGTCTGAAATACGACGCTAACAACATCTACCTGGCAACCACCTATGCAGAAACCCGTAACACCACCCGTACCGGTTCTAACGGTGACGCTGGCTTCGCTAACAAAACGCAGAACTTCGAAGTGGTTGCTCAGTACCAGTTCGATTTCGGCCTGCGTCCAGCAATCTCCTACGTGCAGACCAAAGGTAAAGACCTGGCTGCCGTTGGCGGCTTCAGCGGTGGCGATGCAGATCTGGCTAAATTCATCCAGGTTGGTACCACTTACTACTTCAACAAGAACTTCAACGTGTGGGCTGACTACTACATCAACCTGCTGGACAAAGACTCCGACTACGCGAAAGCCGTTGGCGGCCTGAACGGCAACGACGACATGGCTGCTGTGGGCGTGACCTACCAGTTCTAATCCGTACACCACGATGTTATATGCTTAATGAACAGGGCTTCGGCCCTGTTTTTTTATGCATGACAGAAAATAATGGCGACTTTTGAAAAGCCGCACGCTTTTCGTCGCAAACGGTTGGCATTTTGTAAATCTACCGTTAACCTGATAGCGGATTTCACTTCTGTAATCACAATGGAACTTCGTCATGTTTGAGAACATTACCGCCGCTCCTGCCGACCCGATCCTGGGCCTGGCCGATCTGTTTCGTGCCGACGACCGCCCTGGCAAAATCAACCTGGGTATTGGTGTATATAAAGATGAAACCGGCAAAACTCCGGTACTGACCAGCGTTAAGAAAGCCGAGCAGTATCTGCTGGAAAACGAAACCACCAAAAACTACCTCGGTATTGATGGTATTCCTGAATTTGGTCGCTGCACCCAGGAGCTGCTGTTCGGTAAAGGCAGCGCAATTGTGAATGACAAACGTGCGCGTACAGCACAGACCCCGGGCGGTACCGGTGCGCTGCGCGTGGCGGCGGATTTCCTTGCGAAAAACACCTCTGTTAAGCGTGTCTGGGTGAGCAACCCAAGCTGGCCAAACCACAAGAGCGTGTTTAACTCTGCGGGTCTGGAAGTGCGTGAATACGCCTACTACGACGCGGCAAACCACTCTCTCGACTTTGACGGCCTGCTGGCGAGCCTGAGCGAAGCGCAGGCGGGTGACGTGGTGCTGTTCCACGGCTGCTGCCACAACCCAACCGGTATCGATCCTACGCTTGAGCAGTGGGAACACCTGGCGAAGCTGTCCGTAGAAAAAGGCTGGCTGCCGCTGTTCGACTTCGCCTACCAGGGCTTCGCCCGCGGTCTGGAAGAAGATGCCGAAGGCCTGCGCGCGTTCGCAGCCGTGCATCAGGAACTGATCGTTGCCAGCTCCTATTCCAAGAACTTCGGTCTGTACAACGAGCGTGTAGGTGCCTGTACGCTGGTTGCCGCTAGCGAAGAGACCGTCGATCGCGCGTTCAGCCAGATGAAATCGGTTATCCGCGCGAACTACTCTAACCCACCGGCACACGGTGCGTCTGTTGTTGCTACTATCCTGAGCAACGATGCGCTGCGCGCGATCTGGGAACAAGAGCTGAACGATATGCGTCAGCGTATTCAGCGCATGCGCCTGCTGTTTGTGAACACCCTGGCTGAGAAAGGCGCGGACCGCGACTTCAGCTTTATCATCAAACAGAACGGCATGTTCTCTTTCAGCGGCCTGACCAAAGAGCAGGTTCTGCGTCTGCGTGAAGAGTTTGGCGTGTACGCCGTGGCCTCTGGCCGCGTGAACGTGGCAGGCATGACGCCTGACAACATGGCGCCACTGTGCGAAGCGATTGTCGCCGTACTGTAATTTGCGCCCATAAAAAAAGCCTGCGTTATGCAGGCTTTTTTTTATTCGGGTTACCAGACAGGCATTTCATCCTGAAGGAACGGGTTATGGAGCCGTTCATAGCCCAGCGTCGACATCGGACCGTGCCCAGGGATAAACGTCACGTCATCACCCAGCGGCAACAACTTCTGTTTGATCGACTGAATCAGCTGCCCGTGGT
The DNA here is from genome assembly GCF_021892025.1 of Enterobacter cloacae complex sp. ECC445. NCBI lineage: Bacteria > Pseudomonadati > Pseudomonadota > Gammaproteobacteria > Enterobacterales > Enterobacteriaceae > Enterobacter > Enterobacter cloacae complex sp. ECC445. Next base: position 135,749 of record NZ_JAKLRZ010000007.1, read on the forward strand.
CGCCGCGCGGAAAATCGCTGCGTCCTACGCCACCTTTGAAGATCACATCGCCGGAAATCAGCAGACGAGACTGGTCATCAAAGAAGACGATATGGCCTGGCGTATGCCCAGGACAATGCAACACCTGTAAAGTCACATTCCCTACGTTAATACGCTCTCCCTCGTTCAGCCAGCGATCGGGCGTCAGCGGCTGACACTCATCCAGGCCAAACATGCGGCTTTGAGCAGGTAACCCCTGCAGCCAGAACTCATCTTCTTTTTCCGGACCGATAATCGGCACGCCGTAGTGTGCAGCCAGTTCAGCTGCTGCGCCTACATGGTCGAGATGGCCATGCGTCAGTAGAATCTGCATGAGCGTCACGCCGCTGTCGGCGACTTCCTGCTTGATTTTCTCAGCGTCACCGCCGGGATCGACAAGCGCGGCCAGTTTAGTCTGTTCGCACCAGATGAGTGAACAATTCTGGGAGAACGCGGTAACCGGAATAATACGATAGTTCATACTGCTCCTGTGTTTCGTTATTACCAGTGCCGAACCGGACCGGTATCAATATGCACAAAGTTGCTGCTGGGGTAATATCCTACACCACCTGCGCGCATAGATAACGCGGCTTTGCGAATATTGGCTAACGAAACGCCTTCAATATGGAAATCCATTGCCTGTCCCTTCGTGTGATAGCTTTTTTTCGCTACCCCGCGGCTGTGGGCGCGCAGTTCGTTGTTGGTATCAATCGAGCGATAGCCAGAAATGAGCTGCACCGGCTTGCTGGTACCCAGCAGGCCCTGAAGGCGGAAAAGCTGATCAAACAGTCCTGGGTCGATGGCTTTTATTTTATTCGCGCGGAAATCACGGAAAAAATGGTTAAGTCTTGCTAATTCATCCTGAATATAGCCTCTGCCATCGAAAAACTCCGCTTTTAGCGACTCACCGGTATGCAGATTGTTGAGCGTTAAAACGCGCGGACGAGGTGTCGAGAGGGTGGCAAATGCTGGCGTCGGCAAGATGGCCGCTGCGCCAAGCGCAACACCACCTAACGCCAGCAGTTTGCGGCGATTAGCGTCAAATTTGTCCATGATAATCAGGTCTACAGGTAAAAGAAATCGTAATATGCTTAGCGCACGAAGGGCACCTTAACTGGCAAAACCGGGTACGTCAAGGCGCCCAACCCCAGTGAATACGCGGCTTGCAGCGATATAGCCCCTTATTCACCCTAACTTACGACAATCATTTTTCCCGAACTGCTTCATTTACCTGATTAATTGTTCCGCTTTTGGCAAAATTTGTGCGCTGGATCGCGCGGTGAGATCATAATTGTAAATATCTGTACGATACTGGGTACGCCCGTCTTCGCCCACAAACGCCGTCAGATAGTAAAGATTGACCGGAATATTGTGGCGAATATTAACGTAACGCGTATCCCCCTGCTTCAGGGCATCCGAGATGCGCGTATCGTTCCAGCCCGCATCCTGCAACAGCATATTGGCCAGCTCCGAGGCTTTGTTCACGCGCACGCAGCCAGAGCTCAGCGCGCGCGTATCTTTCTGGAACAGGTTGTGGTTCGGCGTATCGTGCAGATAGATAGCATCTGAACTCGGCATATTGAATTTGTAGCGCCCTAACGAGTTATGCGCCCCGGGAGCCTGCTGGAAGCGGAACGGCAGGTTCGACGCGGTGATCGTCGACCAGTCGACCATATAAGGATCGATGGCCTCTTTGCTGTTCCAGCCGCGCATCACCGTATAGCCATGACGCTCCAGATACCCCGGATCGTTCCAGACCTTCGGCAGAATGTCTTTACGCGCCAGGGTCGGCGGCACGTTCCACGGCGGGTTAACCACCACGTTATTTAACGCGCTGCTCATCATCGGTGTTTTACGATCCGGACGCCCGACAATCACGCGCGACGCCAGCTTTTCGCTACCGTCCTGATAATAAACCAGGGAATACGCCGGAATGTTAACCATAATCCCGGTCGAGAGCGTTCCCGGCAGCAGGCGCAGACGCTGGATATTGAGTGCCAGCACCCCTGCCCGCTGCGCAGGCGATACGTTCAGCCAGTCGCGCGTCGTCTGGCCAATGACGCCATCGGCACCCAGCCCCTGGGCCGCCTGGAATTGTTTAACCGCCGCAACCAGCTCGCGATCGTATGCCGCAGGTTTATTGCTGACGGCAATCGCTTTTTTCTCTTTCACGGGGGCTGACGGACTCACCACCGCGCTTTGCGGATCGTCGCCGGGTAAGGCGATATGCGGCCCGCCATCAAGAAGACCGGAGCGCGTCAGGATCTCGCGCAGGGCTGGCACGTCGCTGCTCCACTGTCCCGGACGCAGCGTCGCGGTGCCGCGCATTTGCGGCCACGGACGCGAGTCGCCCACCAGCGCGAGGAGCGACTGGTGCAGGGTGGCATAGTGTGGATGCGCCGGTGCGAGGCTGGCAATAAAGTGCGGCAAATCGCCATTGTCCAGGGCTAACTGCCACTGGTTAATTACCGACAGCGCGGGGGTCGCCAGCTTGTAGGGTTTATCGCTGTAAAGCCAGCGGTTGCCATTGACCGGAATGCCCGCCACGAACTGCAGATAGCCCATCATGGCATCGGAAAGCACCACGTCCCGCGCCTGCCCGGTGACGGCAGGATCGGTTAACAGCTCGACCCACTTTGTAAACTGCGGCTGAAACCCTGCAATCGCGACCTCCGCCAGCTGCTGCTGGAAGGCGCGCACGGCATCGCGGTTTTCCCACATCGGTTTCATATCGCGGGCAGCATAAAGGAGCGTGAGCTGATTGAGATAGACAGGCGCGTAGCCTGACGGCAGCCCCGACTGCAGCTGCTGGCTGAGCGATTCAGCGTCGATGCCTTCAGGCAGCGGCTTAATACCGGCCATAATAGCCGTCGCCGGAGACTGCTCCAGCGGCTGTGACAACGACGTTGGCTGCGCGCCTGTCGTTGCCGAACTGTCAGTCGGCACAATTTCAGGCTCGTCGGCCTGGGCGGTTAACAGTGGAGCAAACATCACTGCCAGGCATAAACTCAGCGCAGACAGCTGACGACCACATTCTTTCTTAAGCAACATCCCTTGCCCCCTGTTTTCACGACATGCCCATCACGTTGGGGCTTTCTTTCATTATAGGTAGACGGCTAAGCTGTTGCCTTACCTTATGTAAAGAAGTTTAAAGATAACGCAGCCCTAAGCACAAGTTAAGTTTAAAAAAAAAGCGGCGCCAGGGCGCCGCTTCATGTCAGAAGACGCTTCAGGAAGCGTCCGCCGTGGTTTCCGGCAATGACTCAGGCGGCTGCGGCGCAAAGCCACGCAGCCCGACAACGTGCACGTGTTCGCTGTTCTGGAACACTTTACGCACCAGCTTGTAGGTCGTGCCCTTCTCGGGGCTGATGTTTTCCGGCGCAGCGATAATGAGCTGCATATCCAGACGTTCGCACAGCTCGAACAGCGTGGCAATGGAGCGGGCGTCAAGACGCGCCGCTTCATCCAGGAACAGCAGTCGGCAAGGGGAGATGTCTTTTCCGCGCAGGCGTCGCGCTTCATCTTCCCAGCTCTGTACCACCATCACCAGAATGGACATCCCGGTACCAATCGCTTCACCGGTAGAGAGCGCTCCGGATTCCGCGCGCAGCCAGCCGTCAGAGCCACGGTTTACCTCAACCTCCATTTCCAGGTAGTTACGGTAGTCCAGCAGCTCTTCACCGATGGTTTGCGGCGTGCGCTGTCCCATATCAATCTGCGGGTTCAGGCGCTGGTACAGCTTCGCCAGCGCTTCGGAGAAGGTCAGACGGTTGCTGTTGAACAGATCCTGGTGCTGCTCGTGCTGCTCGGAGAGCACGTCGAGCAGCGTCGCGTGGGCTTCACGCACGTTGACGTTAAGGCGCACGCTGTTCACCTGGCCAAACGACACGCTCTGCAGCCCCTGGTTCAGCTGGCGGATACGGTTCTGCTCGCGCTGAATGGTTTTGCGTATGATGTTCGCCACGCTGCGGGAGCTGATCGCCAGCTTCTGCTCGCGGGAGGTCAGCTCTTCCGTCAGACGCCCCAGCTCGATTTCCATCTGTTCGATGGCTTCAACCGGATCGTCGGTACGGATAATGTCCTGACGAATACGCTCGCGCAGGTGCTGGTAAACCGCCACGAAGAACTGGATTTTACGTTCAGGACGTTTCGGATCTTCGGACATGCGCAGGACATCGCGAAGGTGTTCGTTATCCGCCACCGCCAGACGCAGGGCACCCAACGCCTTATCCGACATGGAGCGCAGCTCATCGGCGGAGAGGTACGCCAGCTCGCGACGGTGCAGGCGACGCTCAACGTTGTTGTCTTTCACCATGCGCATCACCGCGCACCAGCCCGCCTTCGCCGTCACCACCTGCTCGCGCATCTCAAAGTAGTCGCGCTCCAGCTTGCGCAGGCGACGGGTCAGGTTATCCATTTCCGCTTCGCAGAAGGTCAGCGCTTTTTCGAGCTGATTGCGACGCGCGCGGTTATTGCTGAGCTGTGAATGCAGCTCGTCACGACGGATACGCGCGCGCTCTTCCGCCCCGCTATCGGCGCGAACCCCAATGTCCTGAAGCTCTTTCTGCAGGTCGTTTAACAGCTCTTTCTTGGTGTCGAAGGAGCTTTTCAGCGAGGCCAGCACCTGATTGTACTGGTTCAGCTGTGCGGAGTGGCTGCGCATTGCTTCGCGGGCGCGGGTACGTTCCCCCTCCGCCTGCTCAAGGCGCTGACGCAGCTTTTCGTTCAGGTCGCTGTTACCGCTCAGCATTTCAGCCGAATCGGAGTAGCCAAAGTGGGCGCGACGCTGCACCACCTCCGTCAGGGCAAACGCCTGCTGACGCGCTTCGCGTTGCACCTGCTGCGACCAGGCATAATCTTCTTTTAACTGCTCGAACTGTTCCGGATCGCTCTGCAGGACAGAGACGACGGGCTCCAGCTTCGCCAGCTGATTGCCGTGCTGCTGGACGAAGCGCGCGGCTTCCTGCGCTTCATCCAGACGCTCCTGGATCTCATCCACGCGATCGGCCAGCGTGTCATCCGCCAGCAGATTCAGGCGCGGCAGGATGCGGTTAAGGGCAGCGACGCCCTCTTTCGCCTGTTCAAACTGAACGCGACTCTGCTGGTTATCACTTTCATGGCTGGCAATGGCCCGCTCCAGCTCGCCACGGCGGGTGTTGAGCTTGCGGATTTCGGCTTCCGGGTCTGCTTCAAACGCTACGGCGAGATGGCTGCCGATAAAGCGGCTGAACGCCTGGTGCAGGCGCTGGGTTTTCTGCACGTCAAACGACAGGGTCGCAAAACGTTCAGACAGCGTTTCACGCTCGGCGTGCAGGCTTTCGATGCGGCTTTCGCGCGCGGCGCGGCCAAACAGCGGCAGTTCCGGGAAGCGGGAGTAACGCCACTGGCGGTCGGCGATCTTCACCACCACCGCTTTTTCCAACTCGTCGACGCTGAATACGCTGTCATCGAACGACTGCGGATCCCCTTCGATCAGGTAGAGATCTTCCGGGCAATCTTCCAGACCAGCTAGCTGCTCTGAAATCAGCGACAGATCCGGGACCACAATCGCGTTACGGGATGGACCGTACAGCGCGGAGAAGTACGGGGCATCGTCGAGGCCAACATCGTCATAAATCTCGGACAGCAGCACGCCGCCGAAACGCTCGGCCAGCGCATTCAGGCGCGGATCCTCTGACCCGCCCGGCTGGCTTAAGCGCTCAATTTCGTCGTCGACGTCGCGCTTGCGGGCACCCACCTCGTCACGCTCAACGATGGCTTCGCGCTCGCGCTCCAGCAGCTGCTGAAGGTATTCAGTCACTTCCTGACTGGATTCGAACTGCTCGCCGCACTGTTCACCAAGCTGGTTCAGGCTGCTCTGTGCTGCCAGCCAGACCGGCGCACGCTCCAGGAGCCTCTTCGAACGAGCCTGAATCTGCTCCAGCTCCTGACGCAGCGTCATGCGCTGTTCGCTGGCGTTTGATACGGTATCGGACAGGGCCGCAATACGCGCTTCCAGCTCCTGATGCAGGGCCTCGAGCTCGTCGAAATCGTAATGTTTTCCCTGACGCTTGCAGAATTCCGCCAGCAGACGTTCGGCTTCCTGCTGCTCGCGCAGGCGCTGCTCCAGCTCGTTCAGACGCATGCGCAGCGGCTGAACCTGTTCCGCCAGATGGCGCTGGTTAACGCCGTCGCGCAGCAGTTCACGGGCAACGTCCCAGGCTTCGTTACGCGCCAGCGGGCCGTTAATCGCTACCACCAGCTGATACGCCTGCTCAAACTGGCTGTGCGCCGTTTGCGCAACGCTCATTTTCTGTTCGAGTGAAAGCAGTTTCTCGGTCGCTTCCTGCTCTTTGGCCTGGAAGGTGTCCAGCCACTCGTCGGCGCTTTCCGGCGTCAGGTCAGGCAAATGACACAGCTCTTTCGCGCGCTGTAACGCCTGCAGCGCCTGGTTGTACTGAATCGCTCGCGTCTGCTGCACGTCCAGTGCCTGCTGGTAATCGGCAAGCTGGCTTTTCAGCTCATCCACTTCCAGCTCGGCGGCTTCGGCGCGGGCTTCGTTCTCTTCCTGCATCTCGGCGGCTTCGGCCACCACCTCATTCTGCTCTTCGAGACGAATCTGCAGCTCGTCGAGGTCCGCTTCATAGCGCTCGATTTTTTCCTGCTGACGCAGCGCGGTCTGCACCAGGTTCAGGTGATCGCTGGCGGCCTGGTAGTCGGCTTCCAGATCGCCCTCGGCACCGTTGTGCTCGCCCAGCTCGCGCGCCATTTCGACGTGCTTGTACTGCTCTGCCACCAGCTGTTTGCGGGAGGTAAACAGCTCGCGACGGTATTCTAATGCCTGATCGAGATGCACGCGGCGCTCGTTGGCGTGGCGCATGTAGTCTGCGGCCACGTAGTTGGTGGCTTCGCTTATCAGGTGTTTAAACAGGTCTCGGTCCGACTGGGTCACGCGGATCGCTTCCAGCGTCATGCGGTTTTCACGCAGCGCCGCTTCCATATCCTGGAAGGCCTTACGCACGCCGCTGTTTTCCGGCAGCAGGTAGTCGCGCAGGGAGCGGGTAATGGCGCTGGAGATCCCGCCGTACAGGGACGCTTCGATCAGGCGGTAGTATTTGCTACGGTCTGATGCACTGCGCAGACGACGCGCCACCACGCCCAGATCGAACATCAGCGAGTGATAGTCGGTAATCGAGTTGAACTGCTTGAACTGCACGCCTTCGATCGCTTCAAGCTTATCTTTCAGCTCCTGCAGCGTCAGCACGCGCGCCTGTCGTTCGTTCAGGGTTTCCGTCAGCAGCGCCGTCGGCTGCACGGAGGTTGGCAGCCCCTGGATGGCAAACGGTTTGATATCCACTTTACGGTCGCGACCGGCAACCTGCTGCAGGCGCACGCCCACGACCACGCGCTGATGGCGGGAGTTAATGACGTCCAGAACCGAATAACAGACGCCCGCTTTCAGCTTACCGTGCAGGCCCTTATCGCGAGAGCCGCTTGTCGCGCCCGCTTCGGTAGTGTTACGGAAGTGAAGCAGCGTCAGGTCAGGGATCAGCGCCGTGACAAACGCCGCCATGGTGGTGGATTTACCCGCACCGTTACCGCCGGAGAGGGTTGTCACCAGCTCGTCCAGATCGAACGTTCGGGCGAAGAAGCCGTTCCAGTTAATCAGCGTCAGTGAGCGAAATTTACCGCGTTCAATCATTACTCTTCCTCCCCGCTATCCGGCAGATTTTCTTCATGCTCATCATTGAGCTGCAAATGGTTTTCCACCGGCATCGCTTCACCGTCGCGGATCATGCGAAGCTGCGCTTCACGCGCGTCATCGCCCGCACGCACGTCGGCGCCGAAGCGGAAGACAGATTCCGTGATGCGGAATTTGCTGCTGTCGTGGCCCATAAACCAGACCATCCCCAGGCGACGCAGGCGGTTCAGGGAAGAGCGCACCTTTTCCTGTAATTTCTGACGGTCAAGATCCGACCCCGTGGAGCGGTTGTTCACCAGCTTGAGCAGCTTGCTCTCATCCGCCAGCGTCAGCAGCTCGTCGTAAAGTTCCTGCTGGGTGAAGATGCCTTCATTCGCCAGACGTTCCGGGCTGAGGTAGAGGTAGCAAAGAATTTTGCCGACCATCATATCCAGCTCGGAGAGCACGGAACGCGGGATCAGCGTCGTGGAGCGCGGGCGCAGGTAGAAAAAGCCTTCCGGCGCGCGGATCAGCTCCACGTTGTAGCGGGCGTAAAACTCTTCCAGGTACTCCTGGAAGTCCATCAAAAAGGCGTGATTATCCAGCTCGTCTAAGCCAATGTGACGACCGGCACGCAGCTGGCTGTCCAGCGCCGGAAATAACGGATTCGCCAGCGCCTGTGCCAGCTTAACCGGCATCACTTGTTCAATATTTGTCAATGACATGCGCCTGTACCTTGGCTCCGTAATCGTTAATTGGCTGCCACTTCGGCGGCAGTCCGGTGAAATCTGCTTGCGCGACGCCCAGGCGTACCGCCTGGTCTACCACGATGCGGGCAACGTCGAAGTGGCGCGCGCGCGGATATTGCGCCAGATAGTCGCGCACCACGAGCCCAAGATCCAGCGGTGCTTGTCTGGTTTTGTAGACCGCGAGCTGTTCTTCGATCATCGCCGCAAGCTGCTCGCGAATTTCGTTAAATTCTTCGTACTCCAGATCCGGCGGCAGTTCACCGGTCACCTCTTCATCGCGCAGCGCCATCTCTTCGTCGCGCATATCCAGCAGACGATCGGCGTTGGCATAGGTCAGCGCCCACGGCGCATCGAAATAGGTTTGAACCGACTGGCGCAGGCGCTGGGCAAACACGCGGTTTTTATCCATATCGATCGCGGTACGGATAAATTTATGCACGTGTCGGTCGTAGCCGATCCACAGGTCGATCGACTGCTGACCCCAGCTGATGATGCGGTCGAGCTTGCTCTGCAGATCGAACACCAGGCGGTCGATAAAATGCAGATCGTCATGCGCCAGGGTCGCATCCTGAATGCGCAGCAGGTTGGCCTGCAGCTTGTCTCCTGCGGCTTCCAGCGTATCCTGGAGCTCACGCAGCGTGCCGGAGGTTTCTGACAGCAAAAGCTCACAGCTGGAGATGGCCGCTCGCCAGTCTTTGTTCAGCAGTTGGGCGATATCGTCTTTCACCTGCTGCTGCTGTTCGTCCATCAGGCGCTGGGTGAGATCGATGCTGTCGAAGATTTCCGCCACCGAGTATTTCAGCGGGGCATAGACGTTACGGTGCCAGTGGAATTCGTCACCGTTTTCATCCGCCGCGTCGGCGGCGCGCTTAAGCTCACCCGCCACGATCGACAGCTGCATGGAAAGGCGCAGCGTGGAAAATTCACGCTGGCGAATATAGTAATCGGTGATGCCGATGCCCAGCGGCGTCAGGCGATAGATGGCGTTTCCTTCCGCCTGCTCGCTGGTAAAGCGGTTCAGCAGACGTTGACGCACCATATCGTTGATCGCGTTGTTGGCACGCACGCTAATGGTTTCGCTGGTTTGCTCAAACGCATCACTGACGTGGCGGAACGCATCCACCAGTTCACCCTCGCTCATTTCGCCATCCAGCCGTTCGCCGTTCAGCGTGGCAACCGCCAGCAGGAAAGAGAGTCTGTCGACCGGCAGCGAGATGGAGAAATCGTTTTTCCTGGCCCAGGCAACCAGTTCGGGGACTGTCTGGGAAAATTCACTCATAGGTTATCCTTGCATCTGCGGCTTGTGCGCGGTGACGTGAATATAGCGGCCAAGGCTGATAAAAGGCTCCTGACGGCAATACCGCGTTTCTAATTCTGTTAAGGTGTCAAAACAGTCACGCTGTTTGTGTTTTTCACGCAGATAATCATGAAACACCCTGACGCCCGTTTTCCCGACAATCTGCCAGCCAATCGCTTCCAGCCAGCCGTAAACCTGCTGCGGATCGCGCGGATAGTCCGGGGAAAGCGTGCGCTTTTTCTTTTTGGGCATCCCGACCTGAACATAGTCGAAGTTTCCTGCAACCATGTTGTGCATCAGAAAGCCGTTTGCATTGTAGAACATCAGCGACAGCGTACCGCCGGGGCGCAGCATCGACCACAGGGTTTGTAACACGCTTTGCGGATCGGCTACCCACTCCAGCACCGCATGAAACAATATCAGATCAACCTGGGTTTCCAAATGCTGGGCGATGTCCTGAGCGGCGCATTGTATAAAATGCATGTTGTCGCTCACACCTTTCTCTTCTGCAGCACGCGTCGCGCGGGCAACCATTTCAGCCGAAAGATCGCAAAGCGTGACGTGATGACCGCGCTCGGCCATTTTTATCGCCGTCTGCCCTTCACCGCCACCGGCATCCAGCACACGCAACGTCTGGCCGCCAAAGGTGGCCAGAATGGTGTCCAGATCCTGCCAGAGGATCGTCTGACGAAGCTGCCCTTTCGTAGTGCCATAAATGTTGCGCGAAAACTTTTCCGCGATGTCATCAAAATTGCGATCCCGCATTGGGAGAGTTCCACTCGCTAACTGCAAAACCGCTATTTTGTCACACCCGCGCGGAGAATGAACCTCTCTGGTGTAATATCACGGGTAATCACCTGCTATATGGTCAAAAAAGGAACCAAAAAGGATGCTTTTTACCCTTAAGAAATACATTGGAGGGATGATGCTTCCCCTTCCGCTGCTGCTCATCATCATCGCGCTGGGGCTGGTGCTGGTGTGGTTCAGCCGCTTTCAGAGAGGTGGCAAAACGCTTATCACGCTCGGCTGGCTTATGCTGCTGCTGTTGAGCCTGCAACCGGTCGCGGATGGCCTGTTACGCCCCATCGAAAATAAGTACCCGACATGGCAGGGAAATCAGAAAGTGGCGTACATCGTGGTGCTGGGCGGCGGATATACCTGGGACCCTGACTGGGCCCCCAGTTCGAACCTGATCAACAACAGCCTGCCACGGCTAAACGAAGGTATCCGCCTGTGGCTGGCGAACCCGGGATCAAAAATGATCTTCACCGGCGCGGCGGCCAAAACGAACCCGGTGAGTACGGCTGAAGCGGGCGCCAGGGTCGCGGAATCCCTCGGCGTACCGCGATCCTCGATTATCACGCTGGACAGCCCAAAAGATACCGAAGAAGAGGCCGCTGCGGTGAAGCGGGCGATTGGCGATGTTCCGTTCTTGCTGGTCACCTCCGCCTCGCACCTGCCGCGCGCAATGATTTTCTTTGAAAAGCAGGGCCTGCACCCGCTCCCCGCACCGGCAAACCAGATGGCCATCGACGCGCCGCTTAACCCGTGGGAGCGGGCGATCCCCTCCCCGGCGTGGCTGATGCATAGCGATCGCGTCGGCTACGAGACGCTCGGACGCCTCTGGCAGTGGCTCAAAGGCTCGTCAGGCGAGCCAGGGCAGGAGTGATTTTGCTGCCAGGTCGAAGTTTGCGCGATTAAAACGTCCGGTGTTCACCAGCTGCGCGACTTCGTCCCAGAGCAGGTAAAGCCAGCGCCGCCAGAGAAACGCTTCTGCAACGGGGGCGCGTTGAAGGTAATGCCACAGCAGCCCCTCCGCCGCCCCGCTGTCGCTGAGCCTGAACAGCTCATATTCGCGCGGAGCCCAAAGCATTATGCCCGGCCCTAGCATTGCCAGAAGCTGATCGCTGCGGGAGTCTTTGAGCATGCTGCGCAGGGTGAAATTACCGTGGATCAGCACGCAGTTGTCACTAAAACCCTCGAACAGCGCCGGCAAGCACTCGCGGGTGCGAAACAGAATGCGTTTGTCCTGCATGGTCAAACCGGTATTGTTAAACTGGTTTAGGGTTCCCCACAGGACCTCAACCCGCTGGCGATACCACAGCGGCCACAGGTTTTCCTGGGTGCTGTCGACCGGACCGACAAGCCCACGGCTATCCTGACGGTGCCAGGCCAGCAGGGCCTCGACAATCTGATCTTTCAGCTGCTCCCAGCGTTCCGGCGTGCGCGCGGGCGCTTCAACGGGCACGCCGCGTAAGCGCTCAATCAGCAGCACGTCCGGACCGGGGTGTTCCTCGTGGGTCATCACGCCGTACACCGTCGGCATCCGGACGGTCCCCTCCCTCGCCAGCATCGACATTTTCCACGCTAGCTGCCTGGCAACGCCAGGTGAGGTGAAGCTTCTGGCCATCAGCGGCATCGGGTTGCCCTGACTGTCATATAACGACCAAAGCACGGTATCGGCCTTTTCACTCACGCATTCGACACGACTTAATTTCTCACCCAGCAGATGGCTAAGTTCGGCACGCAGCTGTTCCATATGAGATTACCCCCATTAAGACTACTGCTTTTATAATGAGCGTCCTGAAGGAAGATGTCACCCGGAAGCGATCAATTCGGGAAAAGAAAGGAGAAGGAGACAGAGAACATCCCTCCGACAGGAGGGATGCAGGCGGTATTAGCGCAGCTCGGCGCGGACGCGCTCAAGATCTTCCGGCGTATCAACCCCCGTTCCAGGGACTTCGCTGGCAACGGCAACGTGAATTTTTTCGCCATACCAGAGCACGCGAAGCTGCTCCAGCATTTCGATATGCTCAAGAGGACTCGGCGCCCAGGTCACATACCGACGGATAAAACCGGCCCGATAGCCGTAGATCCCAATGTGGCGCAGGAAGGTTTCACCGATGGTCTCTTTAGAGCGCGCAAAGCGATCGCGATCCCACGGGATCGTGGCGCGGGAGAAATAGAGCGCATAGCCTTCGGCATCCATGACCACCTTCACCGCATTCGGATTGAATGCCTCTTCCGCGTGGTGAATGGGCACCGCGAGCGTCGCCATTCCGACCTGACGCTGAGCCAGGTTTTCTGCCACCTGACGGATAATCACCGCCGGGATCATCGGCTCGTCACCCTGCACGTTTACGATGACCGTATCATCGCTGAAGCCACATTTCTCAACCACTTCTGCCAGACGCTCGGTGCCGGACTGGTGATCGGCGCGGGTCATGCATACCTCACCGCCTGCCGCCTCAACCGCACGGGCGACGTCAGGATGATCGGTCGCGACAATCACGCGGTCGGCACCGGATTCACGCGCACGATCAAGGACGTGCACAATCATCGGCTTGCCGTTGATATCCACCAGCGGTTTACCCGGCAGGCGCGTTGAGGCATAACGCGCAGGAATAATGACAACAAAACTCATGGTTTGCTCTCTTCTGACACCAGGGAACGCGCTTCATTTTCCAGCAGTACCGGAATGCCGTCGCGCAGCGGGAATGCGAGGCTGTCCAGCTTGCAAATCAGCTCCTGTTTGTCCTGGCTGTAGTAGAGTTTGCCGTTGCATACCGGGCAGGCAATAATTTCAAGTAAACGGTGATCCATAGTTCCTCCGTATGGGTAATCGCTAAAGCTTAACACATTCCCTTTTCAGGGCGTGCCTGTTTCCCAGCCACTTCGACAGGATGTAAACAATCCGTCGGGCACCCGACCCAGCGTTACATCGCGAGCACCCTGCCAGCGCGCGAATTCGCTAATGGCGGTCGTGAACCCTTTTTCCAGGCCCGCCGTCACCCTGACGCCCTCTTCCAGATAGAGCGCAATGACTTCAAGCGTGCCGGTCTTGCGGTGCATTTTGGCATCCATGCGCCCGACCAGCTGCCCCTTATGCAGCAGAGGTAAAACAAAGTAGCCATACTGGCGCTTCGGTGCCGGGGTGTAACATTCCAGCCGGTAGCTAAAATCAAAGAGCTGCTCGGCGCGTTTTCTGTCCCAGACGACCGGGTCGAAAGGCGACAACACCGCGCTGTGGGTCGCCTGAAGTTTACCCTCCAGAGCCAGAGGCAGTAGCGGGAGGAGATCCGCATGCAGCCACATTTCACCCAGCGTTTCTACCGTGACGGGAATGACGCGCTGTTCACGTTGCCATATCTCCAGCAGCGGTTTCAGCGCGGGCTGGCGAAGGCGATAATAATCAGCCAGCCACTGTGGGCGGAAAATCCCCAGGCTGCGGGCGCTGTTCTCCAGCATGATGGCCTCGGCCGCCTCCTGGGTAAGCAGGTCACGCGCGTCGTCCCAGTGCGGCATCACGCGATGCGTCAGGTCGTAGACGCGCTGAAAATTACGCCGCTCAATCACCATGACCTTTCCTGAGGTGAACAGCCCTTCGAGATGACGCTTATGCGGCTTCCACTCCCACCAGCCGCTGGTGCCTTTGCGCGGGTGTTCAAAATCGGCGGAGCGGACGGGACCGTTATCCTGAATATGCGCGATAAGCTGCTCAATTTCTGCCGCATGTTCCAGCATCCACGCCTGCCGGTATTTCCAGCCCATCTTTTCCGGGGCAAGCATGCGGTGACGCACCAGGGCAAAATCGCTGCGGGGCAGGAAACAGGCTTCGTGCGCCCAGTACTCCATCAATTCCCCCTTGCTGAGCGCCTCGTCCAGCCACTGCGCAGAATAATTCCCGAGACGGCTGAACAGCACCAGGTAAGGGCTGCGCGCCACAATGTTAATGGTGTCGATTTGAAGCAGCGACATGCGCTGGACGGTGGAGAGAATATCGGCAGGCTGCGCGCGGCGGCGGGGCTTTTTGAGCAGCCCCTGCGCGGCAAGGTGTAGATTACGTGCAGCTGTTAGCGAGAGTTGCGGTAAAGACATGCGTTTTCCTGTCAGTCAAAGCGCCACCGGAACCGCGTAAGCCTTTACCGCACCAACGCAATCAGTTCCTTGAGCAAGTGTTCCGGCTGCTCGCCGCTGAGTTCAGCGTCAACCGGCAGATACCACCAGTTATCTTTCGCAAAGGCGCGGCATTTCACCGCATCTTTTTCGGTCATGATCAGCGACTGCCCGGGTAAGGTCAGGGCGTCTACCTGCTCTTCCATCAGCGCCTGGTGGTCGGCCAGCGGAACGCATTTTTCTGGCCGGGCACCACACTGTTCCAGCGTCGCGAAAAAGCGCGGTGGATGACCAATCCCCGCCATCGCCACCCGTGAAGGCAGCTCTGCAACCGACCGGCGTTCGCCCGTCACCAGGTTGATCGCCAGACCCGGCCGCAGGTGCATCGGGATTTCACCCGCGCTTGCCTCACCGCCGTTCACAATCACCGCATCAACGGACTTAAGACGTGAAGCGCGTTCGCGCATCGGGCCAGCCGGCAGCCACCAGCCGTTACCGAAGCGGCGAACGCCGTCGATGACGACAATCTCTTTATCACGCGCCAGGGCGTAATGCTGCAGGCCATCGTCAGTGATAATAATTTGTACCGCGTGTTCGGCAAGCAGCGCCTGCACGGCATCGCTGCGCACCGGGGAGACCGCAACTGGCGCACCCGTACGCTGGAAAATCAGGACCGGTTCATCACCCGCTTCGGCGGTCGTGGTTTCCGCCGTCAGCAGCAGCGGGTAATGCGCCGCTTTACCGCCATATCCGCGCGATACCACCCCGGGGCGAATACCGCGTTTTTGCAACTGCTCCACCAGCCAGATGACGACCGGCGTTTTACCGTTGCCACCCGCCGTAAGATTACCCACAACCACAACCGGTACCGGCGCGCGCCAGGCACGCTTGATCCCCAGACGGTAAAGCAGGCGGATAATGCCGCTCACCAGGCCGTAGAGCCAGGAGAGCGGCAAAAGCAGCAGCCACAGCGGGGATTCACCGGACCAGATGCGTGCAATCATTGGCCGAACTGCATCTTATGAAGCTGGGCATAAACCCCGCGGTGTTCCAGCAAATCTGCATGGCTACCGCGTTCAACAATGATGCCATCCTCAACCACGACGATTTCATCGGCCTGCTCGATAGTCGACAGGCGGTGCGCAATTACCAGCGAGGTACGGTTCTTTTGCAGCTCATCCAGCGCAGACTGAATGGCGCGTTCAGATTCCGTATCCAGCGCCGAGGTCGCTTCGTCCAGAATCAAAATCGGGCTGTCGCGCAGCAGCGCACGCGCTATGGCAATACGCTGACGCTGACCACCGGAGAGCAGTACCCCGTTCTCACCGATAATGGTATCCAGACCATTATCCATCTTGCTGATAAAGTCCATTGCATAGGCCATACGCGCCGCGTTCTCAATCTGCTCGCGGCTGTACTCATCCGTGCGCGCATAGGCAATGTTGTTTGCCACCGTATCGTTGAACAGGTGCACGTTCTGGGAGACCAGCGCCACCTGGTTACGCAGCGACTGCAGGGTATACTCCCGCAGATCGTGACCGTCTAACAGGATCTCACCTTCGTTAATATCGTAGAAACGGGTGATCAGGCTGGCAATGGTCGACTTACCGGAGCCGGAACGGCCCACCAGCGCAACGGTTTTCCCCGCCGGAATAGACAGGTTGATATTGCGCAGCGCCGGGGTTTCGCGACCAGGATAGGTAAAGGTCACGTTGCGGAACTCAACGTCGCCGTTCGCGCGCTCAATGACGCGTTTGCCTTCGTCTTTTTCCTGCTCAGAATCCAGAATGCTGAACAGGGTCTGGCAGGCGGCCATCCCGCGCTGGAACTGCGCGTTCACGTTCGTCAGGGATTTCAGCGGACGCATCAGGGCGATCATCGAGGAGAAGACCACGGTGATGGTCCCCGCCGTCAGGGTCTCCATCACGCTTGGGAAGCTTGCCGCATAGAGAACGAAGGCCAGCGCCAGGGACGCAATCAGCTGAATAATCGGGTCAGAGATAGACGAGGCCGAGACCATTTTCATCCCCTGCAGACGCATCTTGTTGCTGACTTTATCAAAGCGTTTGGTCTCGACGTCCTGGCCGCCGAAGATCAACACTTCCTTATGCCCTTTCAGCATCTGTTCCGCGCTGGTCGTCACCTGCCCCATCGTGTTCTGCATATTCTTACTGATATTGCGGAAGCGCTTTGAGACGACACGGATGGCAATAGAAACGATCGGTGCCAGAACAATAAGGATGATCGACAGCTGCCAGCTGTAATAGAACATCATCGCAAACAGGCCGATGATTGACGCACCCTCACGCACAACGGTGATCAGCGCGCTTGAGGACGAGGAGGCAACCTGCTCGGAGTCGTAGGTAATTCGGGAGAGCAGCGTCCCGGTAGACTGCTTGTCAAAGAATGAGACCGGCATGCCCATCATGTGGCTGAACAGCCGACGGCGCATGGTCATCACCACTTTCCCGGATACCCAGGAAATACAGTAGCTGGAAATATAGCTGGTGATGCCGCGTAAGATCATCAGCCCGATAACCACCAGCGGCATCCATAGCAGCACTGAGCGATCCGTTTTACCAAAACCGTCATCCAGTAACGGTTTGAGGAGCGATAACATAAAAGTATCGCTGGCTGCGTTGAGGATTAACGCTACGCCCGCCACGATCAAGCCTGCTTTAAAAGGTGCAATCATCGGCCAGAGTCGGCGGAAGGTTTGCCACGTGGAGAGATCTTTGTCGTTATGCATTCAAAAAACCAGCATTCGTTGAAATAGCCGCATATTCTACCCGTTATCGACGGGCGCGCCAAACCACTGATGGTACCAAACGGATAAAATTTGCTCTCGCAAGCGCCGGATTTGCCAGTGATGTTGCGAGAATGTCACCGATATTTGTCCAGAGTGAGGGGTATCGTGCCAGATATACCCCTCTTTTCGATAGCGTCGGACAACTTTTGCCGACGGGAATCGCCACGCGTTAAACCGGGCCGCTGAATCCAGGGCAATCTGACCTTCCACCCGCTGTACCAACGGCAATGAAGACGAGGTATTGCTGCCGTGATGGGGAACCTGGATGAGCGTGGACGTCAGATAACGCCAGTAATGGCTAAGCATAGCCTGTTCCGCTTGCGCTTCAATGTCCCCTGTTAGCAGAACACTCTGCTCCCCGTCATCAATTTTAACCACGCAGGAGCGGTTATTTCCCTGGGCCGGGTAATTTTCAGGGGGCCAATGGACGGTGAAGGTAAGTCCCTGCCATTTCCATCGCTGCCCGCGAAAGCAGGGGCGATGCCCCGTCAGGCGCAATGGGCTTCTTACCCATACCTCAGGCCATGCTTTTTGCAACGATGCGAGGCCTCCCGCGTGGTCGAGATGCTCATGACTGAGTATCACCCCTTCCGGGCGAAGATGATGCCAGCGAAGCCACGGGATAATGAGCCGCTGTGCGCTATCCCCGCCGGGCCAGGCAAGACCGGTATCATAGAGAATGGCTTTCCCCTGACGTTCAATGACCATAGCCAGCCCCTGTCCTACATCCAGCATATGCAGGGTCCAGCTCTCGCTTTTTGCCGTGCGCCAGAGAGGAAATGTCAGCAAGACGCTGCCTGCAAGACAAACGGCTGGAAGGGTTTTCCAGGCACGAAAACGCCAGGCAATGATGCTCATCCACGGCAGCAACGCCATGTATTGCCAGCGCTGATCGACATTTTGCCAGCCGTCAGGCAGGCGCATCAGTAACCAGAAAAGTCCCGCAAGCGATCGATCGGCTGCAAACCAGATGATGCTCTCCAGCGTCGCCAGCGGTAGCAGATGGAGCAGCATACCGAGCAGGATCAGCGGCACGGAGACAAACGTCACCAGGGGAACGGCAAAGAGATTCGCCACCAGGGAAGAGAGGCTGAAGCCATGGAAAATCAGGACCTGTAACGGCATGAGCAGCAGCAACATGCCGACCTGCAGATAAATCAGGTTCAGCAGAGGTCGTATACGTCGTGCCCGGTGCCAGTCAGGAAGCGGCAGCCACTGAAACCAGAAAATCAGCGCGGCGACGGCAAAGGCAGACAAGATCAGACTCTGCGAGAGTACGGCCAGGGGATCGCTTATCAGGATCGCCGCGATACAGCAAACCCATACCTGCCAGGGCGACCATTGGCGGGCAGCGAGCCGCAACGTTGCAAGCACTGCAAGCCCGATAACCGTTCGGAGCGCTGGAGGTTGCAGACCGGTAAGCCAGGCGTAGAAGGCGGCAAAGCACAGCCCGGCCAGGAGAGGCATTTGCCAGCGAACACGATGGCTGGGCAAGAAAAACTGGAACCCACGCGCGAGTAACCAGACGAGGGAGGCCGCCAGCGCGATATGCAGACCCGAAATCGCCATCAAATGCAGCGTCCCGGTTTCACGCATCAGGACTTTTATATCCTGAGGCACATCCAGACGTTCCCCCATTCCCAGCCCGAGGATAACCGCCCCCCAACGGTAGGCAGACAGGCGGGTTTGCAATGACGCGAGATATTGCGCGCGCAGGCTGCAGCGCCCGTCGACGAGTTCAGCATGGGTGAAGCGCCCGCTCAGCGTTTGATGCTGAGCAAAAGCGCTGCGCTGAGCATCATAACCCCCGTCGTTCAGTTCGCCGTGGGCAGGCCGGAGTCTGAGCGTCATGTTCCAGCGTTGACCGGCACACGCTTTCTGTGGGAGATAATTGCCATACAGCGTGACGCCGGTAGATGCCCACCAGCGCTTGCCATCGACGCTGAGAATGCGCGCCTGATGCAGAGTGGCGCCATCGGTCGCAGCGATCGCTACCTCAGCATGCACGGCGCCGGTGATGAGATGCCGCATCGGCCAGACGCTCTCCTGCGCGGCCAGAACGCCCCACACGCAAAATAACAGCGTGATACCGACATACTTCAGTCGCATGTTTCGCCGTGCGGCCAGCACGATCCCGCCAACAATCATTATCCACACGGCATGACGTGATGGCAGTTCCGGTAACCAAAGTAACGGAGCTATCGCAAGAATGGCGCAGACACTCAGCGCGGGAATTCCCATTGCTACCTCCCTGTTTCAGGCAGGCAGTATGTAAGCAGGCAGAGCGGGTTGTCAGGTGAGAAGATTGTGTTTTACGGCGCGCGCTGCGGTGTTTTTATCGGCTTGCAGAAAATGAAACGGAAAATGCGGGGCATCTTCAGAATGAAAGTAACAGGCACAAAAAAAGCACCCGCAGGTGCTTTCTTTTGAACCCAGTTTAACCGGCTGGCTAAACTCAGTTACCGTAAATATTGGCGCGATCGCGCAGTTCTTTACCCGGTTTAAAGTGTGGAACGTATTTACCTTCCAGCTCGACTTTATCACCCGTTTTCGGGTTACGCCCGGTACGTGGAGCACGATAGTGCAGAGAAAAACTACCGAAACCGCGGATTTCAATGCGCTCGCCCTGGGCAAGAGTGGAAGCCATATGCTCCAGCATCTCTTTTACGGCATCTTCCACTGCCTTGGCAGGGATATGCGGTTGCTGACTGGCAAGTCTTTCAATCAATTCTGACTTGGTCATGATTCCTCCGGTTCCTTTCAAACCAATTAGCTGAACAGCTCATTAAACAAGGGCGGCCGTAGCCGCCCTTTGTTATTGATTACAGGACGAATCCTGCAATCTGTCAAGTTTGCTCCTCATCCTTCACACTGTAAATGTATTACCGCGCAAATGATGCTGAGAACCTGATATTACTCGCCTTTAGCTGCTTTGAAAGCTTCAGCCATTGCGTTGTTAGAGAAGTTTGCATCTTCCTGTTTGTTAACAGTTGCGATTGCATCTTTCTCATCAGCTTCGTCTTTAGCACGAACAGACAGGCTGATTGCACGGTTCTTACGGTCAACGCCGGTGAACTTAGCTTCAACATCGTCGCCTACGTTCAGAACCAGGGTCGCATCTTCAACGCGGTCACGTGAAGCTTCAGAAGCGCGCAGGTAACCTTCAACGCCGTCAGCCAGTTCTACGGTTGCGCCTTTAGCGTCAACTGCAGTCACTTTACCGTTTACGATTGCGCCTTTCTTGTTCAGTGCAACCCAGTTGTTGAACGGATCTTCTGCGAGCTGTTTAACGCCCAGGGAGATACGCTCACGCTCTGCGTCAACCTGCAGAACAACTGCAGCGATTTCGTCGCCTTTTTTGTATTCACGAACTGCTTCTTCGCCTGCAACGTTCCAGGAGATGTCAGACAGGTGAACCAGGCCATCGATGCCGCCGTCCAGGCCGATGAAGATACCGAAGTCAGTGATAGACTTGATTTTACCTTCAACACGGTCGCCCTTGTTGTGGGTTTCCGCGAACTGCTGCCATGGGTTGTTTTTGCACTGTTTCAGGCCCAGGGAGATACGACGACGTTCTTCGTCGATATCCAGAACCATCACTTCCACTACATCACCAACGTTAACAACTTTGGATGGGTGGATGTTTTTGTTGGTCCAGTCCATTTCGGAAACGTGCACCAGACCTTCAACGCCTTCTTCGATTTCAACGAAGCAGCCGTAGTCAGTCAGGTTGGTTACGCGACCAGTCAGTTTAGTACCTTCTGGGTAACGCTTAGCGATAGCTACCCATGGATCTTCGCCCAGCTGTTTCAGGCCGAGGGATACACGAGTACGCTCGCGGTCGAACTTCAGCACTTTAACAGTGATTTCGTCGCCCACGTTCACGATTTCGCTTGGGTGCTTAACGCGTTTCCACGCCATGTCGGTGATGTGCAGCAGGCCATCAACGCCGCCCAGGTCAACGAATGCGCCGTAGTCAGTGAGGTTCTTAACGATACCTTTGACTTCCATGCCTTCCTGCAGGTTTTCCAGCAGCTGATCGCGTTCTGCGCTGTTTTCGGATTCGATAACGGCACGACGGGAAACAACAACGTTGTTACGCTTCTGGTCCAGCTTGATTACTTTGAACTCAAGCTCTTTGCCTTCCAGGTGCAGAGTGTCACGGACTGGACGAACGTCTACCAGTGAACCTGGCAGGAACGCACGAATACCATTCAGCTCAACAGTGAAGCCACCTTTAACTTTGCCGTTGATAACACCGACCACAGTTTCAGCTTCTTCGTAAGCTTTTTCCAGGGTGATCCATGCTTCGTGACGTTTCGCTTTCTCACGAGAAAGCAGGGTTTCACCGAAGCCGTCTTCTACTGCGTCCAGCGCAACGTCAACTTCGTCACCAACCTGGATTTCCAGCTCGCCCTGGGCGTTTTTGAACTGCTCTGCCGGAATGGCGGACTCAGATTTCAGACCGGCGTCAACCAGTACTACGTCTTTGTCGATAGCAACAACAACACCGCGAACGATGGAACCCGGGCGGGTTTCGATTTCTTTTAAGGATTCTTCAAACAGTTGAGCAAAAGATTCAGTCATGTTTAATCTTCAGGTTAATATTAACGTCCACCTGGCTCCGTGCCGGATGGGGTTGTTTCACATACCCGCCGTCAATCCATTGCAGCGGGGGTACTGCTAAATCGGTCGCGTTTACGCGAGTGCCAGTTTTTGGCGCGCATATTGTAGCGCTTTTTCAATCACTTGCTCAATAGTTAAACTGGTTGAATCCAGAACTAATGCATCTTCTGCGGGAACAAGTGGGGCGACGGCGCGGTTACGATCGCGGTCATCGCGCTCTTTTATCTCGGATAAAAGGCGATCAAAGTTAACACTAAACCCCTTTTCCTGCAACTGAAGCATGCGGCGTTGAGCACGTTCTTCCGAAGAGGCGTCGAGGAAAATTTTCACAGGTGCATCAGGGAATACCACGGTTCCCATATCGCGTCCGTCCGCAATCAAACCCGGGGCTTCACGGAACGCGCGCTGACGACGCAGCAGCGCCTCACGTACGCGCGGGAAGGCCGCCACCTGAGAGGCCGCATTGGCAACCTCCTGAGTGCGAATTTCGCCACTCACGTCTTCCCCTTCAAGGATGACTTCCAGGTTGCCATTGGTCGATACGAAACGCACATCCAGATGCGCAGCCAGCGGAACCAGCGCGTCTTCAGAGGCCACGTCCACATGATGATGAAGCGCGGCCAGCGCCAGCACGCGATAGATTGCTCCCGAATCTAAAAGATGCCATTGCAATGCTTCCGCCATCGCTTTGCACAGAGTCCCTTTCCCTGCGCCACTCGGCCCATCAATGGTGATTACCGGGGCAACTGCCGTCATCTTTTTCTCCTTAAATAAGGCATACCGTTTACATGAACGCCGCGCATTATACGCGCCAACGTGCGCAACTGTTACCTTTGCGTGCAAATTACGGAATGATTGAAGCAGAGTGTAGAAGAAATGAGCGGAGATGTGCGTAATGAAGCGTAAGCAAATGCCGCATCGGGCGATGCGGCATTACGTTATCAGGCCGGCGTGCTAATGCGTGCCAGCTGTTCGAAGTAGTCCGGGAAGGTTTTCGCGGTACATTTCGGGTCAAGAATCGTTACAGGCGTGTCGGACAACGCCACCAGCGAGAAGCACATCGCCATACGGTGATCGTTGTAGGTGCCAATTTCCGCAAACTGCAGTTTTGCTGGAGGGGTCACGCGAATGTAGTCTTCGCCCTCCTCTACCTCGGCACCGACTTTGCGCAGCTCGGTCGCCATCGCGAACAGGCGGTCCGTCTCTTTGACGCGCCAGTTGTAGATGTTACGCAGCGTGGTGGTGCCTTTGGCAAACAGCGACGCCGTGGCAATGGTCATCGCCGCATCCGGGATATGGTTCATGTCCATGTCGATGGCGTTCAGCTCGCCGTGGGTACAGGAGATAAAGTCATCCCCCCAGGTGACCTTAGCCCCCATTTTTTCCAGCACGTCAGCAAAACGAATGTCGCCCTGCACGCTGTTACGGCCAATACCGGTCACTTTAACCGTGCCGCCTTTTATTGCCCCCGCGGCCAGGAAGTAGGACGCGGATGAGGCATCGCCTTCAACAAGGTAGTTGCCCGGAGACTGGTACCGCTGTGCCCCGCGCACAATAAAGCGCTGATAAGACTGGTTTTCCACCTCAACGCCGAAGGTTTTCATCAGGTGCAGCGTGATATCAATGTACGGTTTGGAGACCAGCTCGCCTTTAATCGTGATAACCGTGTCCTGCGGCGCCAGCGGCGCGGTCATCAGCAGCGCCGTGAGGAACTGGCTGGAGACGCTGCCGTCAACCTCGACGTGACCGCCGGTAAAGCCCCCGCGCAGACGCAGTGGCGGATAGTTTTCCTGCTCCAGATACGCAATCTGCGCGCCGCCCTGACGCAGGGCATCCACCAGGTGACCAATCGGACGCTCTTTCATGCGCGGCTCGCCGGTCAGCACGATGTTGTTGCTGCCCAGACACAGGGCTGCCGCCAGCGGACGCATCGCGGTACCCGCATTCCCCAGAAACAGCTCAAGCTCTTCACCCGAGCGCAGCGCGCCGCCGTTCCCGGTCACTTCACAGCGGGTACGATCGTCGGAGAGAGTGTAATGAACGCCCAACGCTTTCAGCGCATTGAGCATATGGCGCACGTCATCGCTGTCCAGCAGGTTTGTAAGGACGGTGGTGCCGTTTGCCAGAGCTGCCAGCAGCAGAGCGCGGTTCGAGACACTTTTTGAACCAGGCAGATTAATGGTGCCATCTACCCGCGCGATAGGTTGTAACGTCAGGGATTCCATGAAAACTAAACTCTCAACTCAACATAATAAAAACCCCGCAGGGATGCTGCGGGGGTGAAAAACAGCACATTAACCGTGACGACGTTCGAAGTCGATCATGAAATCCGTCAGGGCCTTAACGCCTTCCAGCGGCATCGCGTTATAGATGGAGGCGCGCATGCCGCCAACAACACGGTGACCTTTAAGCGCGTGCAGGCCTGCCGCGAAGGACTCTTCCAGGAACACTTTATCCAGGTTGCTGTCCGCCAGCTGGAACGGCACGTTCATGCGGGAACGGTTCGCTTTCGCCACATCGTTGCGGTAGAAATCGCTTTTGTCGATAACGCCATACAGCAGCTCGGCTTTCTGCTGATTCACCTTGTCCATCTGCGCCACGCCGCCGTTTTGCTTCAGCCATTTGAAGACCAGGCCGGAGAGGTACCACGCAAACGTCGGCGGGGTGTTGAACATAGAGTCGTTATCGTTCAGCACGGTGTAATCGAGAATGGACGGGCAGGATGTATGCGCTTTACCCAGCAGGTCTTCACGCACGACGACAATAGTCAAACCGGCCGGGCCGATATTTTTCTGCGCGCCGGCATAGATCACACCATAGCGGCTGACGTCAATGGGCGAAGAAAGAATGGTGGAGGAGAAGTCGGCGGCAACCACGACATCGCTGCCGAAGTCCGGCGTCTCGTCGATGGCGATCCCGTCAATGGTTTCGTTCGGGCAGTAGTGCAGATACGCTGCGTTATCAGAAAGCTGCCACTCGCGCATTGGCTTCACGGCGCGCAGACCGTCAACGGTCACTTTGGCGTCGATGACGTTCGGCGTGCAGTATTTATGCGCTTCTTTAACGGCGCTTGCCGCCCAGTAGCCCGCGTCAACGTAGTCAGCCGCTGTTTTATCACCGAGGATATTCAGCGGAACGCCAGCAAACTGGCCGCGCCCGCCGCCGTGACAGAACAAAACTTTGTAGTTAGAGGGGATATTCAGCAGATCGCGAAAATCCTTTTCTGCCTCTTCCGCCACCTGAATAAACTCTTTACCCCGGTGGCTGATTTCCATCACCGACGTACCGAGACCGTTCCAGTCACAAAGTTCCTGTTGAGCCTGTTTGAGCACGTCTGCCGGTAACATTGCCGGACCTGAACTGAAATTAAAGACCTGAGCCATTTCCCCTCACCACGCTAAAAGCCATAAGTTATAACTGTGGATATCGGTTTTATCATTCAGTGACACGCGCCGCAATGTCTAAAACTTATGACCGGGAAAATGTGCCCCGCATCACACAAAACAATCTGCCGCCTCGCTAAGACAAAACCGACAAAATGGCTGTCAGTTGATACGTTTGGCCCGGCTAACCTTCGTCCATTCCGGATTTGCACAGCGGGGACATAATTGATGATCACCCGGCTGCATCGCAACAACGTGGCTGCATCTTACACAAGCATACTCGCCTGATTCCGGTACGGTTCTGAAACGTTCGATGAGCATATCCGGCAGGATGCAGAGTCCCGGCTTCACCTCATCGTCAGAATAGTAATAGACGCTGATCTGCCCGTTGGTTTCCATGATCGCAAGACGCACCTGCCCGAGCTGTTCAACGCTGTTCAGGCGTAGCTCCATAAAGAACTCAAACTCGGTCATATTGGCGCTTTTTACATTTTCCCAGGCCAGCTGTCCGTCCTCGACGATCACGACCGGCTTCCCTTCAAGCAAATCTTCCAGCTTCTCGCTTTTCGACATCAGCCACATGACGAGACGGTAAAGCAGCGCCAGTGAGACAAAAACGATAAACACCGGCACCATCGGCACGTCATCATAAAAAGCGACATCTCCCGCCGCTGACCCCAGCGTCAGGATGATCAACACCTCAAAGAGCGACATCTGCCGTACGCCGCGACGGCCGGTGATTTTAAGAAACAGGAAGACGAGTACGAAGGTATACAGGCTGCGCAGCGCCACTTCGCCTAAAAACTCGGGAGGAACTTTATCAAACGCCATCCGATGGAGATCAAATGCTTTCATTTTTCTATGCCTTAACAGTCAGTTACTGCCACTAAGCATAGCCCAGCCATTTATTTTCGCCGAAGATAGCACCCGTCACGCAAAACCCGTATCATTGCGCGCTTTACGTACGATAAAAGTGAACGCCATGACTCAAACGTTTATCCCCGGCAAAGATGCCGCTCTGGAAGATTCCATCGCTCGCTTCCAGCAGAAACTGACCGACCTGGGTTTTAACATCGAAGAAGCCTCCTGGCTCAATCCGGTGCCTCATGTCTGGTCCGTGCATATTCGCGATAAAGACTGTGCCCTGTGCTTTACCAACGGTAAAGGCGCGACAAAAAAAGCGGCACTGGCCTCCGCGCTGGGTGAGTATTTTGAGCGTCTGTCCACCAACTATTTCTTCGCTGACTTCTGGCTGGGCGAAACCATCGCGAACGGCCCGTTCGTGCACTATCCGAACGAAAAATGGTTCCCGCTGACCGAAGACGACGAACTGCCGGAGGGCATTCTGGATCCACGCCTGCGCGCGTTTTACGATCCGGAAAACGAGCTGACCGCCAGCATGCTGATCGATCTCCAGTCAGGTAATGAAGATCGTGGTATTTGCGCTCTGCCCTTCACGCGTCAATCCGACGAGCAGACCGTTTATATTCCGATGAACATCGTCGGTAACCTGTACGTGTCCAACGGGATGTCCGCCGGGAACACCCGTAACGAAGCGCGCGTTCAGGGCTTGTCTGAAGTGTTCGAGCGTCATATTAAAAACCGCATTATTGCCGAATCTATCAGCCTGCCTGAAATTCCGGCCGACGTGCTGGCGCGCTACCCGGGCGTGGTGGAATCCATCGCCAAGCTTGAAGCGGAAGGTTTCCCTATCTTTGCCTACGATGGCTCGCTGGGCGGCAAGTACCCGGTTATCTGCGTAGTGCTGTTTAACCCGGAAAACGGCACCTGCTTCGCCTCCTTTGGCGCGCACCCGGACTTCGGCGTGGCGCTGGAGCGTACCGTCACCGAGCTGCTGCAGGGCCGCAGCCTGAAGGATCTCGACGTCTTCACCCCGCCAACGTTTGATGACGAAGAAGTGGCCGAGCACACTAACCTCGAAACGCACTTCATCGACTCCAGCGGCCTGATCTCCTGGGATATGTTCAAGCAGGACGCGGACTATCCGTTCGTGGACTGGAGCTTTGCGGGTACCACGGAAGAAGAGTTCGCCACCTTAATGGCCATCTTTGAAGCGGAAGACCAGGAAGTTTACATTGCCGATTACGAACACCTGGGCGTCTACGCGTGCCGCATTATTGTTCCGGGCATGTCCGACATCTATCCGGCCGAAGATCTGTGGCTGGCGAATAACAGCATGGGCGCACACCTGCGCGAAACGATCCTGTCCCTGCCGGGCAGCGAGTGGGAGAAAGAAGATTATCTGAACCTGATCGCCCAGCTGGACGAAGAAGGTCACGATGACTTCACCCGCGTGCGTGAACTGCTGGGTCTGGCAACCGGAAAAGACAACGGCTGGTATACCCTGCGCATTGGCGAGCTGAAGGCCATGCTGGCGCTGGCGGGCGGCGATCTGGATCAGGCGCTTGCGTGGACGGAATGGACGATGGAATTCAACCAGTCCGTCTTCTCTGCCGAGCGCACTAACTACTACCGCTGCCTGCAGACGCTGCTGCTGCTCTCTCAGGAAGAAGACCGCGAGCCGCTGCAATATCTTAATGCCTTCGTGCGTATGTACGGTGCAGAGGCGGTTGAAGCCGCCAGCGCGGCGCTGAGCGGTGAAGAACCATTCTACGGTTTGCAGGCTGTCGACAGCGATCTTCACGCCTTCCCTGCGCATCAGTCGTTGCTGAAAGCCTATGAGAAGCTGCAGAAAGCAAAAGCCGCTTACTGGTCAAAATAAGCGCACATAACATTACCGGCAGTAGGCGTATTCAATCGTCTGAGCTATATTACGGGGCAATTTCATTGCCCCTTTTTTTATTTTCTTCGGCAATGACTGTTGATTGTAATAATAAAGTTAAACATGGGTAAATATAATAATATTTACCTGGGCTTTACTGTTACTTTTTATGGTAAATACTCCATATTAATTAACTGTTTCAGAGGTGGCCGAGCGAAAAAATTCAACTCTTTTCATAACTTTTAAAATTTATTTTTATACGGATAATCAAACACTTACTCCGCATTTGTCGTAAAACCATACACACTGCGGGCCTATAAGCCAGGCGAGATATGATCTATATCAATTTCTCTTCTATAATGCTTTGTTAGTATCTCGTCGCCGACTTAATAAAGAGAGAGTTAGTGTGAAAGCTGACAACCCTTTTGATCTTTTACTCCCCGCCGCGATGGCCAAAGTGGCCGAAGAAGCGGGTGTCTATAAAGCAACGAAACACCCGATGAAGACGTTCTATCTGGCGATCACGGCTGGTGTGTTCATCTCTATCGCTTTCGTCTTCTACATCACCGCCACCACCGGTACTGCCGGAATGCCTTTCGGCATGGCCAAACTGATTGGCGGCATTTGCTTCTCACTGGGTCTGATTCTCTGCGTCATCTGTGGCGCCGACCTCTTCACCTCAACGGTGCTGATTGTCGTGGCAAAGGCCAGCGGAAGAATTACCTGGGGTCAACTGGCACGTAACTGGCTTAACGTCTACGTGGGTAACCTGGTTGGCTGTCTGCTCTTTGTTTTGTTGATGTGGCTTTCTGGCGAATACATGACCGCCAACGGTGGCTGGGGTCTTAACGTTCTGCAAACCGCCGACCACAAAATGCACCACACATTTATCGAAGCCGTTGCTCTCGGCATCCTCGCTAACCTGATGGTCTGCCTGGCTGTATGGATGAGCTACTCGGGTCGTAGCCTGATGGACAAAGCCTTAATTATGGTTCTGCCGGTTGCGATGTTTGTTGCCAGCGGCTTTGAGCACAGTATCGCGAATATGTTCATGATCCCAATGGGCATTGTTATCCGCGACTTTGCGAGCCCGGAGTTCTGGACCGCAGTTGGTTCATCCCCGGAAAATTTCTCTCACCTGACTATTATGAATTTCATTACTGATAACCTGATCCCTGTCACTATCGGGAACATTATCGGTGGGGGTCTGTTAGTTGGGTTGACATACTGGGTCATTTACCTGCGTGGCGACGATCATCATTGATGGTTTTCTCAGGCAGTAAATAAAAAATCCACTTAAGAAGGTAGGTGTTACATGTCCGAGCTTAATGAAAAGTTAGCCACAGCCTGGGAAGGTTTTGCGAAAGGTGACTGGCAGAATGAAGTCAACGTCCGTGACTTCATTCAGAAAAACTATACCCCGTATGAAGGTGACGAATCCTTCCTGGCTGGCGCCACTGACGCGACCACCAAGCTGTGGGACAGCGTAATGGAAGGCGTTAAACTGGAAAACCGCACTCACGCGCCAGTTGATTTTGACACCTCCGTTGCTTCCACCATCACTTCTCACGATGCTGGCTATATCAACAAAGCCCTTGAGAAAATCGTTGGTCTGCAGACTGAAGCACCACTGAAACGCGCAATCATCCCGTTCGGTGGTATCAAAATGGTTGAAGGTTCCTGCAAAGCGTATAACCGCGAGCTGGACCCAATGCTGAAAAAAATCTTCACCGAATACCGCAAAACCCACAACCAGGGCGTATTCGATGTTTACACCAAAGACATTCTGAACTGCCGTAAGTCTGGCGTTCTGACCGGTCTGCCAGATGCGTATGGCCGTGGCCGTATCATCGGTGACTACCGTCGCGTTGCGCTGTACGGTATCGACTTCCTGATGAAAGACAAGTACGCGCAGTTTGTTTCCCTGCAGTCCGATCTGGAAAACGGCGTAAACCTGGAAGCGACTATCCGTCTGCGTGAAGAGATCGCTGAACAGCACCGTGCGCTGGGTCAGATCAAAGAGATGGCGGCGAAATACGGCTGCGATATCTCTGGTCCGGCTACCAACGCTCAGGAAGCTATCCAGTGGACCTACTTCGGCTACCTGGCCGCTGTTAAGTCTCAGAACGGCGCAGCAATGTCCTTCGGTCGCGTATCCACCTTCCTGGATGCCTACATCGAACGTGACCTGAAAGCAGGCAAAATCACCGAGCAAGACGCTCAGGAAATGATTGACCACCTGGTCATGAAACTGCGTATGGTTCGCTTCCTGCGTACCCCAGAATACGATGAGCTGTTCTCCGGTGACCCAATCTGGGCAACTGAATCTATCGGCGGTATGGGCGTTGACGGCCGTACTCTGGTAACCAAAAACAGCTTCCGCTTCCTGAACACCCTGTACACCATGGGTCCTTCTCCGGAGCCGAACATCACCGTTCTGTGGTCTGAAAAACTGCCTCTGAACTTCAAGAAATTCGCCGCTAAAGTGTCCATCGACACCTCTTCTCTGCAGTACGAGAACGATGACCTGATGCGTCCGGACTTCAACAACGACGATTACGCTATCGCTTGCTGCGTAAGCCCAATGGTTGTTGGTAAACAAATGCAGTTCTTCGGTGCGCGTGCAAACCTGGCGAAAACCATGCTGTACGCTATCAACGGCGGCGTTGATGAAAAACTGAAAATGCAGGTTGGTCCTAAGTCTGAGCCAATCAAAGGCGACGTGCTGAACTATGACGAAGTCATGGACCGCATGGATCACTTTATGGACTGGCTGGCGAAACAGTACGTCACTGCGCTGAACGTTATCCACTACATGCACGACAAGTACAGCTACGAAGCTTCTCTGATGGCGCTGCACGACCGTGACGTTATCCGCACCATGGCGTGTGGTATCGCTGGTCTGTCCGTTGCTGCTGACTCCCTGTCTGCAATCAAATATGCGAAAGTTAAACCCATTCGTGACGAAGACGGCCTGGCCGTAGACTTCGAAATCGAAGGCGAATACCCGCAGTTTGGTAACAACGACTCTCGCGTTGATGACATGGCGGTTGACCTGGTAGAACGTTTCATGAAGAAAATTCAGAAACTCACTACCTACCGTAACGCTATCCCGACTCAGTCTGTTCTGACCATCACCTCTAACGTGGTGTATGGTAAGAAAACCGGTAACACCCCAGACGGTCGTCGCGCTGGCGCGCCATTCGGCCCAGGCGCTAACCCAATGCACGGTCGTGACCAGAAAGGTGCAGTTGCCTCTCTGACTTCCGTTGCTAAACTGCCGTTTGCTTACGCGAAAGATGGTATCTCTTACACCTTCTCTATCGTGCCAAACGCGCTGGGTAAAGACGACGAAGTGCGTAAAACTAACCTCGCGGGTCTGATGGATGGTTACTTCCACCACGAAGCGTCCATCGAAGGTGGTCAGCACCTGAACGTGAACGTGATGAACCGTGAAATGCTGCTCGACGCGATGGAACACCCTGAGAAATATCCTCAGCTGACCATCCGCGTATCTGGCTACGCAGTACGTTTTAACTCCCTGACTAAAGAACAGCAGCAGGACGTTATCACCCGTACTTTCACTCAGTCCATGTAAGTGGAATTGACTGAAATCACGCGTTAAAAGGCGTACAATAAAGGCTCCACGCAAGTGGGGCCTTTTTAACACCCTCGCTTTATCAGTCTCTTTTGTCCGCTATCTATACTTAATGGATAACAGCCAAAACAGACTCGACATAGCCTTTGAGCTGTGCATCTACATAGGCCCCCGGATGGGCCAAATTCGGAGATATCACCGCAATGTCAACTATTGGTCGCATTCACTCCTTTGAATCCTGTGGCACCGTCGATGGCCCGGGTATCCGCTTTATCACCTTCTTCCAGGGCTGCCTGATGCGCTGCCTGTACTGCCACAACCGCGACACCTGGGATACGCACGGCGGTAAAGAAGTCACCGTCGACGACCTGATGAAAGAGGTGGTGACCTATCGCCACTTTATGAACGCATCCGGCGGCGGCGTGACCGCCTCCGGTGGTGAAGCCATTCTTCAGGCTGAATTTGTCCGCGACTGGTTCCGCGCCTGCCGCAAAGAAGGCATTCACACCTGCCTCGATACCAACGGCTTCGTGCGCCGCTACGATCCGGTTATTGATGAACTGCTTGAAGTGACCGATCTGGTGATGCTCGATCTCAAACAGATGAACGATGAGATCCACCAAAACCTGGTCGGCGTGTCAAACCACCGCACGCTGGAGTTTGCCAAATACATTGCCGATAAAGGCATCAAAACCTGGATCCGCTACGTGGTGGTGCCCGGCTGGTCAGATGACGATGATTCAGCGCACCGCCTGGGTGAATTTACCCGCGATATGGGCAACGTCGAGAAAATCGAGCTTCTGCCCTATCACGAGCTGGGCAAACACAAATGGGTGGCGATGGGTGAAGAGTACAAGCTTGATGGCGTGAAGCCGCCGAAAAAAGAGACGATGGAACGCGTGAAAGGTATTCTTGAGCAGTACGGCCACAAGGTCATGTATTAAAGAAAGGCCCGGTGAGAACCGGGCCTTTTTATATTCTATTTAAAGACGCCGTTAATAACGGAAGTCACAATCGCCGTACTGAGCGCAATTAAGACCAGATCGTCACCCACCACGCGCCATTCATAACCTGGGTAGGAAGGAAGCTGATCCAGCATAGAAGCCGGTACGGTTTTCTTCGCAATACCCGGAGGCAACGGCTTACCGCGCGCCAGGTTTTTCGCAATACCCGGAGGCAGAGACTCATAGCCCGTTAAGCCGTAATTCAGTGCCAGGTGACGGGCATGATCGAAGCTCACGCGAGCGTCGACATCGTTGCCGACATCCTTGCTGTTTTTGAAGCTCTTATCCGATTTACCAGGGTTATCCTGACCGCTATTTTGCTTATTACCATGGTTACCAGAATTTCCGTTACCATGATTGCCGCCATTACCTTGTCCGCCACCGTTTCCGTGGCCATTGCCATTCCCGTTTCCAGGATTAGCCATGACCGGAGCCGCTGCAAACGTAAAAGACAACACTACGGCAAGTGCGGTAGTGGAGAAACGACGTTTAGACATGATTGTTGCCTTTTAGTGATAGAACTCATTTGAATTATCGCCGGGCGGGGAAAACAAACAATACGTAAAAGTCTTATATGTGACAGGGACAAAAAAGCCTGTCATTGACAGGCTTTTATTTAATCAGGCGTGCGCCACAGGCGTTGGATGCTCGCCAGCTTTACGCAGCAGCATTAAGAGATAAATAAACGACACGCTGGCGATCATGATAAACAGCAAATTGTCGGAATAATTCTGCATCAGCATCGCGGTAAACGTCGGCCCTAACAAACTGCCGATGGTATAGCTCAGCAACAGCGCCTGGTTCATTGCCACCAGCTGATGATGCTCGACTTTCTCACAGGCCCACGCCATCGCCACCGGATAGAGCGTAAAGCCGGCAGCCCCGAGAATGAACAGCGCAGGCGCCATCGCGGCGTTACTGAGCATGGCAAGACAGCCCATGATCACCACGAAAACCTGAACGCGCAGCACCAGCAGACGACCGAAGCGGTCCGCCAGGCGGCCAATCGGCCACTGCCCGACAATACCCGCACTCACCATGACCGCCATCCAGAAACCGATGCCGGAATCGCTGACGCCCTGATGATTCAGGTAGAGCGGCATCAGGCCATAGAGCGAGCCCAGTACAATACCGGAGATAATGCAGCCGTTCACGCCCAGACGCGCCTGACGAAGTCTCAGCATTGGCCAGACGTGGGTTGCTTCCTGGTGCTCGCTGTTCTGGTTCACAATGCGCGTGAAGAGCAGCGGCAGGATCGCGGCCAGCACCATGCCCGTCACCCACGGCAGAACGCTCATCAGGTCAGTAGGCAGCTTGCTGACCATCAGCTGACCCAGCACGGTGCCGACGTAGTAAACCATCATATACGCAGCCAGCAGGCGTCCACGGTTGCGGGAGGTACCGCTGCACATCAGCGCACTCTCAACCACCACCCAAATCATCGCGCAGCCTACGCCGGCGATAAAGCGCCATGCCATCCAGCTCCAGAAGCCGACCATCAGGCCCAGCCCCGCACATCCTGCAGCAAAAATCAGCGAAGCCAGATAATAGCTGCGGTTAAAGCCAAAGCGCTTAATCAGGCTACCGGTTAATAACGTGCCCAGCAGGTTGCCGGTAAAAAAGGACGAGCTGACCATACCCACCTGCCAGGTCGGTAAGTTTTCATGGGCGAGCCACAGCGGGACGAGCGTATTTAACACTGCGATCGCCAGGGTCAACAGAAGCAGGCCACAGAGCAACAGCAGCACTGGCCGGGTATAGGTGGTCATGGATTAAAAACCGTGAGGAAGTTCAGATTTCGTGCGCATCATGCCACTGGCAAAAACAAAGTCAATCCACTGATTTAGCCGCCTCGCACAATATGTTCCCTGTCGATTTAAAAAACTTATCCTGCTAATGCCACGCCTGCTATAGATATTAATTATGTCTCTGTTTTCATTTATTAATGGGTAAAATTAAAACAAAACGACAGTCGAAAAATTTCATGATCGAAAAAGAAAAAGCCGGGCACTCAGGCCCGGCTTGATATAACCAAAAGCAGCGTTAGCTGGCGACAGCCATACCTACGGTCATATGCAACCCGTAGAACACGCCGCGGCCAATCAGCTCACCCGCCACGACCAGCACAAAAGCCAGTGACAGCAGCGGCAGCGCGGGCTGATAGCCCTTGAGCTGAGGAGCGATCCAGAATACCAGCGCGGCGACCAGCAGCACGATACGCCAGGCCATCAGAGAACCGTAGTCCGGCACCAGGGCAGAAGCCTGCTGGATAGAGCTGTGAATAGTTGCCAGCTCGGCCCCCTGCATCAGGGCGACTATCGCACTCACCACCAGCGCCAGCAGCGAAACAGCGGGCAACAAACGCATTGCCCAGCCGTCTACCCCCGCCACGCGCAGCAGAAGATAGCCGAGCAGCGGCCCCCCGATAAACATCGTCAGGAAGAAGCTCATCGGCGTCCAGACGCTGTACCAGGTTGGGACGGTATCGATGGTGTTATAGACGCGCACCATCATCCACACGAACACCACGCCCAGTACCATGGTTACGATCAGCCACAGGCTGCGCAGGCCCGCTGGCAGCTTCTTCAACGCGGCCAGCAGCCAGCCCAGACCGCCGACGGCAAAGAAAATTGCCCCGCTGGCAATTTCGTTACTGAGGGACGATGCCCCGACGCGGTTCAGCGAGTTAAACGCGCGCATCGGCGACCCCAAGTGCAGCGTAGAGGCGATAAAGCCAATCCCCATCAGCACCCACAGGCCAAACATGCTCAACACCAGACGCTGCTGCTGCTCGGCATTAAGACGACCTTTCAACAGCGCCAGCGCGAGCACAATGAAGCCGCCCGCCACGCACTGACCAAAGACCGTGAAGATCATCAGCGGCCATTCATGCCATCCACTCCCCATCTCACACCTCCTTCGGATTTGCCAGGTAGCCGGTGGTGTCACCTGTAGGACGGCTGTTGGCGTTAGGTTTAATCACAATACTCGGCTTCGTGAAGTGCGCAGACGGCAGCGGTGCCACTGCGGCAAGCTGACCGTGTTTTTGACGCAGCTCTTCAATGGGACCGAAATCCAGGGCACGCAGCGGGCAGGACTCGACGCAGATCGGCTTTTTGCCGTCCGCCACGCGGGTGTGGCAACCGTCGCACTTGGTCATATGGCCTTTAGCAGCGTTGTACTGCGGCGCGCCGTACGGGCAGGCCATATGGCAGTAGCGGCAGCCAATGCAGACATCTTCATCCACCACCACAAAACCGTCTTCGCGCTTGTGCATCGCCCCGCTCGGGCAAACCTTGGTACAGGCCGGATCTTCGCAGTGGTTACAGGCAATCGACAGGTAATAGGCAAAAACGTTCTGATGCCAGACGCCGTTATCTTCCTGCCAGTCGCCACCGGCGTATTCGTAGATGCGGCGGAAGCTCACGTCCGGCGTGAGGTCTTTGTAATCTTTACAGGCCAGCTCGCAGGTTTTGCACCCGGTGCAACGGCTGGAATCAATGAAAAATCCATACTGGGTTGTCATCGGTTACTCCTTAAACCTTTTCAACCTGAACAAGGTTTGTGTGAGACGGGTTGCCCTTCGCCAACGGCGATGGACGCTGCGTGGTCAGCACGTTAATGCTGCCTGCCTGATCGATGCGGTTGGCATCAGGGCTGTACCATGCCCCTTCTCCCAGCGCCACGACGCCCGGCATCATGCGCGGCGTGACTTTGGCTTCAATGTGCACCTCACCGCGGCCGTTAAAGATGCGTACGCGATCGCCATTGCTGATGCCGCGCGCTTTAGCATCCATCGGATTGATCCACATCTCCTGACGGCAGGCGGCTTTAAGCACGTCGACGTTACCGTAGGTGGAGTGAACGCGGGCTTTGTAGTGGAAACCGGTCAACTGCAGCGGGAATTTCGCCGTGAGCGGATCGTTATAGTTTTCAAAGCCCGGCGTGTAGATCGGCAGCGGATCGATAACGTCCCCTTCCGGCAGCTCCCAGGTAGACGCAATTTTTGCCAGTTCTTCGGAGTAGATTTCAATTTTGCCCGACGGCGTGGTCAGCGGGTTCGCCTGCGGATCTTCACGGAACGCTTTGTACGCCACGTGGTGCCCTTCCGGATCGCGCTGCTTGTACATCCCCTGCTTGCGGAAGGTATCGAAGTCCGGCAGGTCCGGGATGGCCTTGCGGGAAAGTTCATGCAGATGGCGCATCCACCCTTCCTGAGTACGTCCCTCGGTAAACTGCTGCTCAACGCCAAGACGTTTCGCCAGCTCGGAGGTCATCTCATAGATGGTTTTGCACTCGAAGCGCGGTTTGATCGCCTGATCGGTGAAGATCACGTAAGACATGTTGCCGCAGGAGGCATCCAGCGCGAAGTCCATCTGCTCAGACGCGGTGCAGTCCGGCAGCAGAATGTCGGCGTATTTTGCCGAGGAGGTCATATGGCAGTCGATCACCACAATCATCTCGCACTTCTTGTCGTCCTGCAGGATTTCATGGGTACGGTTGATTTCCGAATGCTGGTTGATCAGACAGTTACCGGCATAGTTCCAGATCATCTTGATCGGCACGTCCAGCTTGTCCTTGCCGCGCACGCCGTCGCGCAGGGCGGTCATTTCCGGGCCACGTTCAATCGCATCGGTCCACATAAACATGGAGATGCTGGTCTGAACCGGGTTATCCAGCGTTGGCATACGTTCGAACGGCACTTCATACGAGCCTTCGCGCGCGCCGGTGTTACCGCCGTGAATGCCGACGTTACCGGTCAGAATGGAGAGCATGGAGATGGCGCGGGTCGCGATTTCACCGTTCGCATGACGCTGCGGGCCCCAACCCTGGCTGATGTAGGCCGGTTTGGCTGAGCCAATCTCACGCGCCAGTTGAACGATACGCTCGACCGGGATCCCGGTGATGGTGGACGCCCACTCCGGCGTTTTGGCCACGCCGTCGCTGCCCTGGCCAAGGATATAGGCCTTATAATGGCCATTCGCAGGCGCGCTGGCTGGCAGGGTTTTCTCGTCATAGCCGACGCAGTATTTATCCAGGAAGGGCTGATCGACGAGGTTTTCGGTGATCATTACCCACGCCAGCGCGGAGACCAGTGCCGCATCGGTACCGGGACGGATGGGGATCCACTCGTCTTCGCGCCCTGCACCGGTGTCGGTATAGCGCGGATCGATAATAATCATACGGGCATTGGATTTAGCGCGCGCCTGCTCGAGGTAGTAGGTTACCCCGCCACCGCTCATGCGCGTCTCACCCGGGTTGTTCCCGAACAGGACGACAAGCCTGCTGTTTTCGATATCGGACGGGCTGTTGCCGTCGGCCCAGCCGCCGTAGGTATAGTTCAGGCCAGCAGCGATCTGCGCTGAGGAGTAGTCACCGTAATGATTAAGATACCCGCCGCAGCAGTTCATCAGGCGCGCTACCAGCGTTTTACCCGGTGGCCAGGAGCGGGTCAGCGTACCGCCGAGCGTCCCGGTGCCGTAGTTCAGATAGATGGATTCGTTGCCGTACTCTTTAATCAAACGCTGCATGTTGGTCGCGATGATGTCGTAGGCTTCGTCCCAGCTGATACGCTCGAACTTCCCTTCCCCACGCTTACCGACGCGCTTCATCGGATACTTCAGGCGATCCGGGTTATAGACGCGGCGACGCATGGAGCGTCCGCGCAGGCAGGCGCGGACCTGGTGTAACCCTTCGTAATTATCGTCCCCGGTATTGTCGGTTTCGACATATTTAATTTCGCCATCCACCACGTGCATACGCAGCGGGCAACGGCTACCGCAGTTGACCGTACACGCACTCCAGACCACTTTTTCCGGTGCTGAGGCGGGGGATAACGCATCCGCCGCTGACGCCAGTCGGGTGAAAGGGAGCGTGAAGGCGCTGCTGGCTACGGCCAGACCACCAATTGCCGTGGTTTTCATCAACCCACGGCGAGTGACCTCGGCAGCCAGTAATTCTTCAGGCGCGTTGATTTTCATAGAGACTCACTTTGGTTGCTCACAAAGAAAAGAGAGGCGGCGCAAACCGCTATGTAGTTTTATATATAACGAAACGATTCGTTATCAGCTTTTTCTGCTGACTTTCATTCGGAGGAGTATTACTACTTTAGAGGCAGGGGGTATTGCGTCGTATCAATTCACGGGCATAAAAAAAGCGCCCGAAGGCGCTTTTTTTGTTTCGAGGCACATATTTAGCCGATGTACTGCTGGCCTTTCATGTATGGGCGCAGCACTTCAGGGATCTCGATACGGCCATCTGCCTGCTGATAGTTTTCCAGCACGGCAACCAGCGTACGTCCCACGGCCAGACCCGAACCGTTCAGGGTATGCACCAGGCGGGTTTTCTTGTCAGATTTGCTGCGGCAGCGAGCCTGCATGCGGCGCGCCTGGAAATCCCAGACGTTAGAGCAGGAGGAGATCTCACGGTAGGTGTTCTGCGCAGGCACCCACACTTCCAGATCGAAGGTTTTGCAGGCGCCAAAGCCCATATCTCCGGTGCAAAGGGCCATACGACGGTACGGCAGACCCAGCAGCTCAAGCACTTTCTCAGCGTGGCCGGTCATCTCTTCCAGCGCGTCCATAGACTCTTCAGGACGAACGATCTGCACCATCTCGACTTTATCGAACTGGTGCATACGGATCAGACCGCGCGTGTCGCGACCGTAAGATCCTGCTTCAGAACGGAAGCACGGAGAGTGCGCCGTCAGCTTGATTGGCAGGTCGTCTTCGTCGATGATCTCATCGCGCACGAGGTTAGTCAGCGGCACTTCCGCGGTTGGGATCAGCGCGTAGTTGCTGCTGTCTGCTTCTTCATCCAGCGGACGAGTGTGGAACAGATCGCCGGCAAATTTCGGCAGCTGGCCCGTACCGTACAGCGTATCGTGGTTGACCAGATACGGCACGTAGGTTTCGCTGTAGCCGTGCTGCTCGGTGTGCAGATCAATCATGAACTGCGCCAGCGCGCGGTGCAGGTGGGCAATCTGGCCCTTCATCACCACGAAGCGGGAGCCGGTCAGCTTAACCGCGGCCGCAAAGTCCAGGCCCGCGTGCATTTCGCCCAGCGTCACGTGATCGCGCACCTCGAAGTCAAACTCGCGAGGCGTGCCCCAGCGTTTCACTTCAACGTTGTCGTTTTCATCTTTACCGACAGGCACGCTGTCGTCAGGAATGTTCGGAATAGCCAGGGCAATATCGCGAATCTCGGCCTGAAGAACGTCCAGCTCGGCTTTCGCCTGATCCAGCTCTTCACCCAGTTTATTCACTTCCAGGCGTAATGGCTCAATGTCTTCCCCGCGTGCTTTCGCCTGGCCGATGGATTTCGATCGAGAGTTACGCTCTGCCTGCAGATTTTCAGTTTGTACCTGCAGAACTTTACGACGCTCTTCGAGAGCGCGCAGCTTATCTACATCCAGCTTAAAGCCCCGGCGTGCCAGTTTTTCAGCGACTGCGTCTGGCTCATTACGCAGCAGATTGGGATCGAGCATGCTTATCCTGTGCTTATCGAATTAAAATAGGAAATGTGGCCACAGCCTGCGGCCACAAGGATACAATTGCCAACATTACCGCAACGACTGAACTAACGGTAGCGTTTTATAGGGCTATTTTGATCCTGTCCGGCGAGCCAGGTGAGCTTTTCACCAATCTTGCCTTCAAGACCTCTGTTTGTGGGGTGATAATAACGCGTTTGTGCCATCTCCTGCGGGAAATATTCTTCCCCGGCGGCGTAGGCATTGGGTTCATCATGAGCGTAACGGTACTCCTGCCCATACCCCATCTCTTTCATCAGTTTGGTCGGCGCGTTACGCAGGTGAACCGGCACATCGTAGTCCGGCCGTTCGCGTGCATCGGACATTGCGGCTTTGAATGCGGTATAAACCGCATTGCTTTTCGGTGCACAGGCCAGATAGACAATGGCCTGCGCAATGGCGCGTTCACCTTCCGCGGGTCCAACGCGGGTGAAGCAGTCCCAGGCCGACAGCGCGACCTGCATGGCGCGCGGATCGGCATTGCCGACGTCTTCTGAGGCTATCGCCAGACAGCGACGCGCGACGTAGAGCGGATCGCCACCCGCCGTGATAATACGCGCGTACCAGTAGAGCGCCGCATCCGGCGCGCTGCCGCGCACGGACTTGTGCAGCGCCGAGATCAGGTCGTAAAAACGGTCGCCTTTGTTATCGAAACGCGCGCTGCGTTCCCCGGCTATTTCAGTGAGCAGTTCCGGTTTCAGCACCCGCTTGCCGGCATCGTCGACCTCGGCCATATCGGCCATCATCTCCAGCGTGTTCAGCGCCCGACGCGCATCGCCGTTAACCAGCTCGGCAATCGCACGACGGGTGTCCTCAGGCAGAACGATATCCTGCCCGCCGTAGCCGCGCGCGTTGTCGTCCATCGCCTGGGTGAGGACCTTTTCGATATCCTCGGTCGTCAGCGATTTGAGCAGGTAAACGCGCGCGCGGGAAAGCAGCGCCGAGTTCAGTTCAAACGACGGGTTTTCGGTGGTCGCGCCGATGAAGAAGATCGTGCCGTCTTCAATATGCGGCAGGAAAGCATCCTGCTGGCTCTTGTTGAAGCGGTGGACTTCGTCCACGAAGAGGATGGTGCGCCGCCCGGCATTACGGTTCTGCCGCGCACGCTCGATCGCTTCACGGATCTCCTTCACGCCGGAGGTCACCGCCGAGATGCGTTCGACGTCCGCGTTGGCATAGCGGGCAATCACTTCTGCAAGCGTGGTCTTGCCGGTGCCCGGGGGCCCCCAGAGGATCATGGAGTGAAGATGCCCGGCCTCAATGGCACGGGGCAAAGGCTTACCGGCAGCCAGCAGGTGCTGCTGGCCGATGTACTGCGCTAAATTTTCTGGCCGCATACGAGCGGCCAGAGGTTGAAACGCGTTATCCGAAAAATCGAGCGACAGGTTGCTCACTCACGCCTCTTACTTATTGCGTTGATCGTCCACCGTTACGCCCTGCGGCGGGGTAAAGGTGAATTTCGATGCATCCACGGCGCCGTTCTGCTGAGACTTGAGCTGGTAACTGCTGCGCTGATCGTCCTGCTCAACCGCGCCGAACTGATTGATGGTACCGTTGGTGCTTACGTTAATGGTGAACTGCTTCAGGTTGCCGTTGCTGCCTTTCGGCGTCAGGACAAACTCGTCACCCGTCTGTTTAATATTGTACTGCTGCCAGTCGCTGGCCTGGTTGCGGGCAATCAGCATAAATGGCGTATTGCTGGTGGCATCTTTCAGCCAGGTCGCCGTGGCCTGCTCAACGAACGGGTTGAAGAACCACAGTGTTTTACCGTCAGAGACCAGGATGCTTTCATCCGGCTGGGTCATGTGCCAGTTAAACAGATTTGGGCGTTTTACCCACAAATCCCCCTGACCTTCCTGCACCGCGTTGCCGCTGCCGTCAGTCACTTTTTGCGTGAAGCTGGCGTGGAAGCTGCTTACTTTATCCAGTCGGCTTTTAAGGTCGCTGGCTGCATCAGCCCAGACGCTGCTGGCGACAAAACTGGTGAGTAATGCACAGGCGATGGCGATTTTTTTCATTGTTATTCCTTAAAATACGTCTTCCCGATATGGGGTTTCCGTCTTCTATTCTGGACCTGCCCGGAGGCAGGCGACAGAAGAAAATGCTTAATTTTTGCTGATTTACCCTTCTTTGCAATCGCTGAAGGTTAATCAAACGGCGGCGGCGCCAGCACCTCGCGGTTGCCGTTGTGCCCCTGCTCGCTCACGATGCCCTGCGCTTCCATCTGCTCGATGATACGCGCTGCGCGGTTATAGCCGATGCGGAACTGGCGCTGTACGCCGGAAATGGACGCCTTGCGCTTTTCGGTAACGAAGTTAACCGCCTGATCGAATAACGGGTCCAGCTCTTCACCGCCGTCGAAGCCACCGCCGCCGCCTTCGCTTTCCGAATCACTGGTAATGCCGTCCACGTATTGTGGACGGCCGCGCGCTTTCCAGTCCTGCACGACGGCGTGAACTTCCTCATCGCGGACAAACGCACCGTGGACGCGCACCGGAGAGGTGGAGTTCGGGCCGGAATAGAGCATGTCACCCATACCCAGCAGGGACTCAGCGCCGCCCTGGTCAAGAATGGTGCGGGAGTCAATTTTACTTGATACGGTAAAGGCGATACGCGTCGGAATGTTCGCTTTGATAAGACCGGTAATCACGTCCACGGAAGGACGCTGGGTCGCCAGCACAAGGTGAATACCGGCCGCACGCGCTTTCTGCGCCAGACGGGCAATCAACTCTTCCACTTTCTTACCGACGGTCATCATCAGGTCAGCGAATTCATCGACAAGCACGACGATATAAGGCAGTTTTTCCAGCACCGGATGCTGGGCATCCATGCTGTCGCCCGGCTTCCAGTAAGGATCCGGAATCGGACGCCCCATGCGCATCGCCTGGGCGATTTTCTCGTTATAGCCAGCCAGGTTACGCACGCCCAGCGCAGACATCAGCTTGTAGCGGCGCTCCATCTCGTTGACGCTCCAGCGCAGCGCGTTAGCGGCGTCCTTCATGTCGGTCACCACTTCGGTCAGCAGATGCGGGATGCCTTCGTAGACCGACAGTTCCAGCATTTTCGGGTCGATCATGATGAAACGCACATCTTCCGGCTGCGCTTTATAGAGCATGCTGAGGATCATGGCGTTCACGCCGACGGATTTACCGGAACCAGTGGTACCCGCCACCAGCAGGTGAGGCATTTTCGCGAGA
This sequence comes from Enterobacter cloacae complex sp. ECC445, assembly GCF_021892025.1. Taxonomy (NCBI): domain Bacteria; kingdom Pseudomonadati; phylum Pseudomonadota; class Gammaproteobacteria; order Enterobacterales; family Enterobacteriaceae; genus Enterobacter; species Enterobacter cloacae complex sp. ECC445. The sequence continues at coordinate 179,257 of NZ_JAKLRZ010000007.1, forward strand.
TCGGCCACCACCGGATCGCCGGCGATATCTTTACCCAGCACCACGGTCAGCGGAGAGGGGTTATCGCGGAATTTGGTGTTATCCAGCACTTCACGCAGGTAGACGGTCTGACGTTTCTTGTTCGGCAGCTCAAGGCCCACGTACGGTTTACCCGGTATCACTTCCACCACGCGCACCGCAACGGTCGACAGCGAACGCGCCAGGTCGCGAGAGAGGTTGGAAATACGCGCAGCCTTAACGCCCGGCGCCAGGTTCAGTTCGAAACGGGTGATAACGGGGCCCGGCGAGTAGTTCACCACGTCCGCCTTAATGCGGAAATCAGCCAGACGGGCCTCCACCAGACGCGCCATCTGCTCCAGCGCGAAGGTATCAACAGGTTCCACTTCTGATGGCGGCGGCGTTAACAGATCCAGAGACGGCAGCGGCGTGCTGGGACGCTGCAGCGGACGACTGTCGCCGTTACGCATCAGCAGTGGGTGAATCAGGCTTTCCTGCGGCTGAGGCGCAGGCTGCTGGAACTGCGGCGCCTGGTGAGGTGGCTGCTGCGGTTGCGCATACGGCTGCTGAACAGGCTGCTGCGGCTGCGCGTAGGCCTGCGGCGCAGGCTGCTGGCGAACCGGCTCTGCTTCCGGCATCACGCTCGGGGTAAATAACGGCTCGCTCGGGCCATCATCCACCAGATCCTTCATCGGTGAGAATTCGAAATCAGACAGCGAGAACGGATTTGCGCCAGCCGGTTGTTCACCGGAATAGCGCTGCTGCTGGGTGGCGGCAAACTGACGCGCTAACTCGGCCTCTGCCGCGTCATTTTCGTCTTCCACCGCAGGTTCATCGTGCTGATAGTCTTCGCCGTAGCGTTGATTCTGCTGCGCAGCGAACTGGCGGGCCAGCTCGTCCTGCTGCATGTCATCGGCGTCATCTTCATACTCGGGCTCGCGCGCTTTCTCTTCTGCCATACGCTGGGAAGGCAGCTTGATGCCATAAGAGGCAAGCTCACGGCGGGTGGGCACGCGGACGCGGTTAGGGCGAGGCAGCTGCGGACCAATCCCCTCTTTCACCTGAGGACGAGGTGCCCCCCCGGTTGCCAGGCTAAAGACAGGTGCAGCCACGGCCGCCGCCGCGGTAGCCTGCTTCACGCTTTCCGCTACGGGTGCAACAGCAGGCGTCGGGTCGACAGGTGGAACAGATACAGAAGGCGTTTTCGTAACCGGCTCCTGCACCGGTTCAGGCACAGGCTGATACCAGGCCGCCAGCTGCTCGCGTTCACGCGCACGGCGCTCTTCTACTTCTTCAAAATAGTACAGCGGTGGACGCGCAGGCTTCACCTCTTCCACGATTTCAGGTTCAGGCTGCGGCTCGGCATAAGGCTGCACCGGCTCGACCGGGTCAGGTGCATATTCCTGATAAGGCTGGGCCACTGGCTGCTGATATGGCTGCGGTTCATACTCAGGCTGCGGCGGCTGATAAGGCTGCTGCCACTGCTCCTGTTGCACTGGGATGTAGCTTTCAGGTTCAGGCGCGATAGTCGGCTCCGGCGTATGAACGCCTGGCGCAGTTTGCCAGTCAACCTGAGGCTGCTGAATAACGGACTCCGGCGGCGACACCGGCGCGGATGGCGTCACGGCGTCGACAGGCGCGGCATACGCCTGCGCAGCGGTCGTCGCGGCTGCGGCTGCGGCAACCGGTTCGGTCACCGAGTGGCCGTTTAACAACGGATCGTATTCGTCGAAATCGCCCGGCGTGGCCCGGCTGCCGGAGAAGAGCACATCGTCAGGATCGACGGCGACACCCGCAGCGCGATACGCCACCTGCTCGTCTTCATCCATACGTTTACCGGAGAAGAGCGCCGCATCGGTTTTACGCCCTAGCGGGTTGGCAAATTTCTCCGCAACGCGCTGACGGCGCGCCAGCGCGCCGCGCAGAATACGGGCACGGCGAGACTCGCGACGCTGCACAGGCGCGTCATCTTCCTCTTCATCTTCGTACTCGTCTTCATCAACCCACGTATCGTCGCGGCGGGTACGGTTGCTGGCGAAGGTAAGAATGGTGAGGATAAAACTGCCTATTTTCTCGGCAATGCTCACCCAGGACCAGCCGGTAAACAGCGTCAGACCGGCCGCCCAGATGCAGAGCAGCGCCAGCGTACCGCCGCTGCTGTGCAGCATTGGTTGCAGTGCAGAACTTAATAAGCTGCCGATGACCCCGCCTGAGGCGAAGTACCAGATATCATCCGCATTGATTGCGGCCAGCCCGCAGGAGGTGAGGATCAGCGCCAGCGCGCCAATCAGGCGCAGCGACACGGCGAAATAGTCGATGTAATCGTCGTTCTGACGATGACGCCACGCAAACCAGCATCCGCCAATGATAATCACGGGAAGCGTATAGGCCATTACACCGAAAATGAAAAACAGCGTGTCCGCAAGCCAGGCACCGGGGACGCCGCCTAAATTATGGATAGGTTCATGCCATGCAGTTTGTGACCAGCTGGGATCTGAGGGGTTGAAACTGAGTAAGGCTGCCATCAGCCAGACGGCAAAAAGGGCAATAACAATCAGCAAAGCCTCGAGGAGACGACGTCCGCTGCTTAGCTTCGATAGTGTGACTTCTTTGTCTTCAGTGTATTCCTGGCTCAAGAAAGGCTCTCCAGGTATCAGGCATATCCTGCCTGTTTGCTAAAACGGACAACAGCGCCGGGGGTCCCCGGCACTGTTGCTGTATGGATTAACAGGAGTGTAATCAAACTACGCTGATTTTGCACCTGTTCCGTGTTAGCGCGTCTTAATAACCAGACGATTGCTCTGTTTGACCTCTTCCATCACCACATAAGTACGGGTGTCGTTCACGCCTGGCAGACGCAGCAGGGTTTCACCCAGCAGCTTGCGGTAGGCGGACATATCAGGCACACGGGTTTTCAACAGGTAGTCGAAATCACCGGAAACCAGGTGACACTCTTGAATTTCTTCAAGTTTTTGTACAGCGGCGTTAAATTGCTCAAACACATCCGGCGCACCACGATTCAGAGTAATCTCAACAAATACCAGAAGTGAGGCATCCAGATAATGCGGGTTCAGCAGAGCAGTATAGCCCTGAATGAAACCCTGTCTTTCCAGTCGGCGCACACGCTCAAGGCACGGCGTCGGGGAAAGTCCCACACGTTTTGAAAGCTCGACGTTGGAAATACGCCCATCCTTTTGCAATTCATTAAGAATGTTACGATCGATACGGTCGAGATCTTTGCCAGGGCGCTTCTTGCTATCTACCATTATTATTGTCTCTCTGTATTCCTTCCCTACTCCTGCCTGGACCCTGTGCACATCACTGTTCAGAGCCTGTACCCGTTAGTCATCACATCGCCTGATTTTGTATTAGACGCGATGCGGATTCGGGTTCTGTTGGTAAGAAGACCGTTGCCCGAAGGCCGTCACCGACATCACGTATGGCGTCTGTCCACGCCATGCGTAGATTTCACTGACCCGGTAAAAATGGCATTTACGTGCATGCCTATGCGGCATACGGTTAACGCAGTTTTTTTTCTTCCTTGAATGTTTTCGCAAAAGCGCAGGGGATTGTCAAAGCAAAACATCGTTTTTTAGTACAACATGCCGGATATTCATTACGCCGGGGGATTAATCCTCATTTTATTGCCTTACAAACGACCGATTTTCAGCAGAAAGCGTGATGTTATAGCGCATCATTCATCGTCCGCGGCTATTACACAGATTGATATCAAAATTGCTGTGCTCTTTTTTTACGACAACAAATTCCCTACAATCCAGCCAAATGTCTGCCAACAACAATGGGGATCTCATGGGCACGGCCAAACACAGTAAGCTGCTAATCCTTGGTTCTGGACCTGCGGGATACACCGCAGCGGTCTATGCTGCACGCGCTAACCTGCACCCGGTACTCATCACCGGTATGGAAAAAGGCGGTCAGCTGACCACCACCACCGAAGTGGAAAACTGGCCAGGGGACCCGAACGACCTGACCGGGCCGCTGCTGATGGAACGTATGCACGAGCATGCCGCGAAATTCGAAACCGAAATTCTGTTCGACCACATCAACAAGGTCGATCTGCAGAACCGTCCGTTCCGCCTGACGGGCGACAGCGGCGAATACACCTGCGACGCGCTGATCGTCGCCACCGGTGCCTCTGCCCGCTACCTCGGCCTGCCATCCGAAGAGGCGTTCAAAGGCCGCGGCGTCTCTGCCTGCGCCACCTGTGACGGTTTCTTCTACCGCAATCAGAAGGTTGCGGTCATCGGCGGCGGTAACACCGCGGTGGAAGAAGCGCTCTACCTGGCGAACATTGCCTCTGAGGTGCACCTGATCCACCGTCGCGAGACCTTCCGCGCGGAGAAGATCCTGATCAAGCGCCTGATGGATAAAGTGGCAAGCGGCAACATCGTGCTGCACACCAACCGTACTCTGGAAGAGGTGACGGGCGATCAGATGGGCGTTGCCGGTCTGCGTATCCGCGATACCCAGAACACCGATAAGGTCGAAACGCTGGAAGTAGCGGGTCTGTTTGTGGCGATCGGTCACAGCCCGAACACCGCCATCTTCGACGGCCAGCTGGAGCTGGAAAACGGCTACATCAAAGTGCAGTCCGGCATTCACGGTAACGCGACCCAGACCAGCATCCCGGGCGTGTTCGCGGCTGGCGACGTGATGGACCATATCTACCGTCAGGCGATCACCTCTGCGGGCACCGGCTGTATGGCCGCGCTGGACGCTGAACGCTACCTCGATGGGCTGGCTGAACAAGGTAAATAATCTTTACAAGTCAGTAACAAACGTAAATAAAGGCGGCGATAAGTCGCCTTTATTGTCTCCCCGTTGTAACATTGCGCTGCCCAATTTCTAATAACGTCACCTGCAAAGTACGCAATGGAAAAAACCCGTCAACAAGAGTTAACACGCTGGCTGAAACAGCAAAGCGTTATTTCCCGCCGCTGGCTTATGATTTCCCGTCTGCTGGGGTTCGTTAGCGGTCTGTTGATTGTTGCCCAGGCATGGCTGCTGGCCCGCATTCTTAATCACATGATCATGGAGAACATCCCGCGCGAAGCGCTCCTGCTGCCCTTTATTGTCCTGATCCTGATTTTTATCCTGCGCGCCTGGGTGGTATGGCTGCGTGAGCGCGTCGGTTTTCACGCCGGACAGCATATCCGCTACGAGATCCGTCGTCAGGTGCTCGACAGGCTTCAGGAAGCCGGGCCCGCGTGGATCCAGGGCAAACCTGCCGGAAGCTGGGCGACGCTGATCCTTGAGCAGATTGACGATATGCACGACTACTACGCGCGCTATTTGCCGCAGATGGCCCTTGCCGTCTTCGTTCCGGTGCTGATCGTCATCGCCATCTTCCCGGTGAACTGGATGGCGGCGCTGATTCTGATGGGCACCGCCCCGCTGATCCCGCTCTTTATGGCGCTGGTCGGCATGGGAGCAGCGGATGCCAACCGCCGCAACTTCCTGGCGCTGGGTCGCCTCAGCGGCCATTTCCTCGATCGCCTTCGCGGCATGGAGACGCTGCGCATTTTTGGCCGCGGTGAAGCGGAAACCGAAAACATTCGTCAGGCATCGCAGGACTTCCGCCAGCGCACCATGGAAGTGCTCCGCCTCGCCTTCCTGTCTTCCGGCGTACTGGAATTCTTTACCTCGCTGTCGATTGCCCTCGTGGCGGTCTACTTTGGCTTCTCCTACCTCGGCGCGCTGGATTTCGGCCATTACGGCACGGCGGTGACCCTTTCCGCCGGGTTCCTGGCGCTGATCCTGGCCCCGGAGTTTTTCCAGCCGCTTCGCGATCTGGGGACGTTCTATCACGCCAAAGCGCAGGCGGTTGGCGCTGCCGACAGCCTGAAAACGTTCCTTGAAACGCCGCTGGCCCACCCGGAACGGGGTGACGTGACGCTGAACGCTAACGAACCCGTGACCATTGAAGCGCAGGACTTTTCCATTCTGTCCCCCGAGGGCAAAGTGCTCGCCGGTCCGCTGGACTTTACCTTATCGGCCGGACAGCGCGTGGTGCTCGTCGGCACCAGCGGTTCCGGTAAAAGCTCGCTGCTGAATGCGCTATCCGGCTTTATGGCCTACACGGGCTCACTGCGGATCAACAAAACCGAACTGCGCAACCTCGATCCTGACGCCTGGCGTAAACAGCTCAGCTGGGTCGGACAAAACCCGCAGCTGCCCGCCGCTACGCTGCGTGAAAACGTCCTGCTGGCGCGCCCGGACGCGCGTGAAGATGAACTCCAATCGGTCCTCGAGCGCGCATGGGTCAGCGAGTTTTTGCCGCTGCTCCCGCAAGGGGTGGATACCGTGGTCGGCGACCAGTCCGCCGGGCTGTCGGTCGGACAGGCGCAGCGTGTGGCCGTTGCCCGCGCGCTGCTTAACCCATGCCAGCTGATGCTGCTGGACGAGCCCGCCGCCAGCCTGGATGCCCACAGCGAGCAGCGCGTAATGGAGGCCCTGAACGCCGCCTCCCGGCAGCAAACCACCCTGATGGTCACCCACCAGCTGGAGGGCATTGCCGACTGGGACCAGATCTGGGTCATGGAGAATGGTCGTATTGTTGAGCAAGGCGATTACGCCTCTCTCGTTGCCGCGCAGGGGCCGTTTGCCGCCCTGCTGGCGAACCGTCAGGAGGACATCTGATGCGTGCTCTGCTGCCTTATCTGGCGCTCTATAAACGCCACAAATGGATGCTGACGCTGGGGATTGTGCTGGCGATTGTCACGCTGCTCGCCAGCATCGGCCTGCTCACGCTTTCCGGCTGGTTCCTGTCGGCCTCGGCCGTCGCGGGGTTCGCCGGGTTATACAGCTTCAACTATATGCTTCCGGCAGCGGGCGTTCGCGGCACCGCCATCACCCGCACGGCCGGACGCTATTTCGAACGGCTGGTCAGCCACGACGCCACTTTCCGCGTGCTGCAGCACCTGCGTATCTACACCTTCAGCAAGCTGCTGCCCCTCTCCCCTGCCGGGCTGGCGCGTTTTCGTCAGGGCGAGCTGCTTAACCGCGTCGTTGCCGATGTCGACACGCTGGATCACCTGTATCTGCGCGTAATCTCCCCGATCGTGGGCGCGTTTGTGGTGATTGTGGTGGTTACGCTGGGGCTGTCTGTTCTCGATGTTCCCGTTGCGCTGACGCTCGGCGGGATCATGCTGCTGACGCTCATCATTCTTCCCCCGCTGTTTTACCGCGCCGGGAAATCCACCGGGGAAAACCTGACGCGACTGCGCGGGGACTACCGCCAGCAGCTGACCTCCTGGCTTCAGGGACAGGCAGAGCTGACCATTTTTGGCGCCAGCAAGCGCTACCGCGCCCGAATGGAAAGTACGGAGCTGAACTGGCATGAGGCCCAGCGCCGTCAGTCGGAGCTGACGGCCTTCTCTCAGGCGCTGATGATGTTAATCGGCGGCGTGGCGGTCATTGCCATGCTGTGGCTGGCATCCGGCGATATCGGCGGAAACACCCAGCCGGGTCCGCTTATCGCCCTTTTCGTCTTCTGCGCGCTGGCCGCGTTTGAAGCGCTGGCCCCTGTCACGGGTGCCTTCCAGCATCTGGGCCAGGTGATCGCCTCTGCCCTGCGCATCACGCAAATTGCCGAGCAGAAGCCTGAAGTGACGTTCAGCGCCGGGCAGACCGCTGTACCCGAGCAGGTTGCACTGACGCTTGAAGATGTCACCTTCAGCTATGACAGGCAGGCGCAGAACGCGCTGGACGGTATCACTCTTTCGGTCAATGCAGGTCAGCGGATTGCGATCCTCGGCCGTACCGGCTGCGGTAAATCGACGCTGCTGCAGCTGCTGACCCGCGCCTGGGATCCGCAGCGCGGTCAGATTCGCTTCAACAATACGCTGCTGACTGATTTCAGCGAACCGGCCCTGCGTAAGACCGTGAGCGTTGTTCCTCAGCGCGTGCATCTGTTTAGCGCCACGCTGCGCGATAACCTGCTGCTGGCCGCACCGGAGGCCTCTGACGACGCGCTTCGTGCCGTGCTTGAACAGGTCGGCCTGCAAAAACTGCTTGAGGACGATGGGTTGAACGCCTGGCTGGGCGAAGGCGGCCGCCAGCTCTCCGGCGGTGAGCTGCGCCGTCTGGCGATTGCGCGCGCGCTGCTGCACGATGCGCCTCTGATGCTGCTCGACGAGCCCACAGAAGGGCTTGACGCCACGACCGAGAGCCAAATCCTTGATTTACTGGCCAATGTCATGACGGGCAAAACCGTGCTGATGGTCACGCATCGCCTGCGCGGACTGGCGAGTTTTGATCGGATAATTGTGATGGACAACGGGCACATTATTGAGCAAGGTAATCACGCAGAGCTGCTGGCGAAACAGGGTCGCTACTACCAGTTTAAACAGCGTCTGTAGACTATATTTGTAGCGTCCTCACTCGCGTACTGGAGTTTTGCTGTCATGCGCCTGGTCCAGCTTTCTCGTCATAACATTGCGTTCCCGTCTCCGGAAGGGGCGCTGCGTGAGCCCAACGGGCTGCTGGCCCTGGGCGGTGACCTCAGTCCTGCGCGGCTGTTGATGGCGTACCAGCGCGGTATCTTCCCCTGGTTTTCTCCCGGCGACCCGATTTTATGGTGGTCTCCCGATCCGCGTGCCGTGCTGTGGCCTGCGCAGTTTCACCTGAGCCGCAGCATGAAGCGTTTCCATGCGAAATCACCCTATCGCGTTACCCTCAATCACGCTTTTGGTCAGGTCATTGAAGGCTGCGCCGAAGACCGCTATGAAGGGACATGGATAACCCGCGATATCATTACCGCCTACCACCAGCTTCATGAGCTTGGCTACGCCCACTCCATCGAAGTATGGGAAGGCACCGCTCTCGTCGGCGGCATGTACGGCGTGGCGCAAGGGTCGCTGTTTTGTGGCGAATCGATGTTCTCCCGTGCGGTTAACGCCTCGAAAACCGCGCTGCTGGTCTTCTGCGAGACGTTTGCCCAGCGCGGCGGACGCCTCATCGATTGTCAGGTGCTCAACGAGCATACGGCCTCCCTCGGGGCTGTTGAAATCCCGCGCCGCCAGTACATCGAACAGCTTGAAGCCAGCCGTCAGGAGAAGCTCCCGCGCGACTTCTGGATACCGAAAACGCTCTTTGTGCCCAATGCCTAAATGTTTTCCGCATATTTTTTGTGAGGGTGTTATAATTACGCCGCAGAGTAGCTTCTGCCTGTTGCCCCGCCGCCGTTTGGGACCCTCGCTTCAGATAACGTCCTGACGTTTATCCTGTCGTCTCCCCTTTGCGAATGCGCTTCCTGTTCGGTTGTACCGTGACGCTTGGGCAATGCGCCGAAACTGTTTTGCTGCGTTTTAATCGCGCAATTCTTTACTTAATTGATGAATTTCGGCATTATCTTGCCGGTTCAAAACTTGGTAGTGATACCCCAGAGGATTAGATGGCCAAAGAAGACAATATTGAAATGCAGGGTACCGTACTTGATACGTTGCCTAATACCATGTTTCGCGTAGAGCTGGAAAACGGTCACGTGGTAACTGCGCACATCTCCGGTAAAATGCGCAAAAACTACATCCGCATTTTGACGGGCGACAAAGTGACTGTTGAACTGACCCCGTACGACCTGAGCAAAGGCCGCATTGTCTTCCGTAGTCGCTAATTGTTTTCGCCTGTAATGGCAGATGAATATTAAATAAGGCCGGGATTTTCCCGGCCTTATTTTTTTGTGGTGCAGTTGATTATTTGAACAATTATTTGGCGGTTCGTTTCAGGCTGTCTGTTCGACAGTGTAGAAAGTAAGGGGGAGAGACCTTATTTTCTATTTTGCTAAGCTGCGGGTACGGCAGTGCACAGCAACGCTATCGATTCGCACCTGACCGATGATTTCTAAGCTGCCTGTACGGCAGTGCACAAATGCCTGACGTTCCGTAACCGCATTGTTTCCTTTCTAAGCTGCCTGTACGGCAGTGCACGCGAGGCTGCTCTTGCACGTAGTTGTCAGCCTTTTCTAAGCTGCCTGTACGGCAGTGCACATTCAGCTCTCAAGCCGGGGTCACGTCTACACTTTTCTAAGCTGCCTGTACGGCAGTGCACTACCTGACGACCCAGCAGGATGTGCTCACGAGTTTCTAATCTCCCTGTACGGCAGTGCACCGTTTCACTTAAATCAAAAGCCCCGTTAAGTCTTTCTAAGCTGCCTGTACGGCAGTGCACATGGCTTCTACGAGCGTCCAGACCCGCGTTAATTTCTAAGCTGCCTGTACGGCAGTGCACGGTCCGCTCAACCCGTCGGGAGACCCGCCGGATTTCTAAGCTGCCTGTACGGCAGTGCACATTATGAGATATATGGCTGGGGTGACCAGATTTTTCTAAGCTGCCTGTACGGCAGTGCACCAGCTGCTGCTTGTTGGTGCCCTCGACGGTACTTTCTAAGCTGCCTGTACGGCAGTGCACTAAGGAGTTTATATGGGATTCGGCTCGGCAATTTTTCTAAGCTGCCTGTACGGCAGTGCACGATGATTTCCGGCGTGGCAATCTCCGTTGCGCTTTCTAAGCTGCCTGTACGGCAGTGCACGTTTAGCGCTCCGTCTTTCTCCAGCTTTTCGCTTTCTAAGCTGCCTGTACGGCAGTGCACATTGGCATTGCTGAACTTAAGGGCGATATCGTTTTCTAAGCTGCCTGTACGGCAGTGCACATCGTGTGCAGTACGCCGCGTCATATGCAGACTTTCTAAGCTGCCTGTACGGCAGTGCACTGAAATAATATCTTCACACCATTATGATTTTCATACAAAAAAAGCTAAAAACCCTTCTTTCACCCTCTTTATCACCCCCTCAAAATATCCATTTAATATCAATGTATTACAAACACCCTAAAAATTAGGGTCAAACGCCATTCTTCTTATAAACCACCTTGCACAAAAAACATCCATTTCATTCATTATGACAAATGACTATACTTAATCATGACAAATGACACCAATCCGGAGGTAACATGAGAACATGGATCCCCGACCAGCAACCTGCTGATAACGCGCTTTGGCGGTACGCTGGTTTACCTGCAAACAGGGGTATGCGGCTGATTGAGTTTCTCAATCAGGGGTTACCCGTCAGCGTGCTCGACAATATCCATGAGTGGACGGCGATGTCGAAAGCGGACATTTTGCGCGTCACCGGAATTAATGAACGTAACGTAGCCCGCCGCAAAAGCGCGGGACGGACGCTGACGCCGGATGAAAGCGAACGCGTGGCCCGTTTCGTTCGGGTGCTGGATGCTGCTGTCGACTATTTTGGCAGTAAAGAAGAGGCATGGAACTGGCTGCAGGCGCCGGTGCGCGGGCTTGGAAATGTTGCCCCTGTCGACCTGATCGCGACGGAAACCGGTGCCCTGGAAGTCACCGACTTGATTGGTCGACTCGAACATGGCGTGTTCGCATGATTTTTTATCGTCTGGTGACGGGACGCTATGCCAGCGAAGCGTGGAGCGGAAGCGGCGCAAACCAGTATGGCGGATGCTGGAACCATAAAGGCCATCCAGCGGTGTATGTGTCCACCTCCATCTCGCTGGCCTCACTGGAAATTCTGGTGCACGTTCGGAAAGATAGCGTGTTGAATCAGTACCATCTTTTCAGCATCGATATCCCGGATGACCAGATTGATTACCTGGATAAAGCGTGGCTCCCCGAAGACTGGCAGGAAAATCCAGCGCCGGTATCAACGATGGATCTGGGAACCGGATGGTTACAGGCTAACAGCGCCCTCGCGCTTATCCTACCGTCCTGCATCATCCCTTATGAAAACAATGCCATCCTTAACCCCTTACATCCGGCATTCCACACGGCGCTCAATTCAGTTCAGCAAATGCCCTTTATTTTTGATGCCCGCCTGGCTGAAAAAACCGCACCCTGAACGCGGATGCGGTTATGCGCTTCAGAACCAGGGAACCGTTGCCGTCGCGCTGAGTCCGTAGGTCGTAAATGTCCCCGAGACAGGCGCAGACAGCACATCCCCGTGGCGAATAAAAAGCTTAAAAGACTGGCCTGTTGAGAGACTACGCAAGTTGAGCCAGGGCAGATCCGTCCTCGCCTCCTGCATCGTCAGCAAACGCTGCTGCGCCTCGTCCTCCGTTAGCCATCCTTTTTTTACCGAGCGTCGCATCAGACGCTGCGCGCTGCTTTTCACCTGGACGCGGCTCACGCACCGCCACTGGCTGACGACGGGCACGGGCTGGATGTCCGAAGATATGCAGTAGTCGCTCAGTCCTTTTCGCCATGTGATTGATTCGAGTTCGCTTAACGCTGGGCGAGTACCGTGCAGACGTAACACCGGGCCGGGCTTCATGCCGTGCGCAGGCAAGCTGATGCCAATATCCCCCTGCCCCCGCTGGCCCAGCGCGCGATGCAGCTTAGCCATCAGCGCGGCCATCAGCATCTCCTCGCTGAACTCCGGGTCGGGCAGGACGCGGATCTCAATGTAGTGATCCATAACCACTCCTTACTCGCCCTTCTCACCGAAGACGCCGCCGCGGATCAGCACGGCCATGACGTAATGCTGCTGTTCAACGTCAGGCTTTTGGCCTTTCGTCACCCAGTTATCCAGCAGGGTGTAGAAGTCCATCTTCTCTTTCGGCTGGCGGCAGGCCACACCACGGCTGGTGACAGAGCCATACGGTTCGACAGCGATAGCACCCAGCTCATCGACCTGAGGGTGCCATGTATCAATTGTTCGAATGGCATTACCGATTTTCTGCGAGTGCATGCCTGCAACGCTGTCTACCTGATACAACAGACGGCTCTTGCTGCTGTTGCTGTCCAGGACCAGCTCCTGCGACGGGAAGATCTCCTGCCCGGCACCGAGCAGCACCTGCGCGTCGACGTTCAGGAGAACAAATTCTTCACCGCTAAGCCCTTTTTCGATCTCCTGCGCCAGTGCGTTTAAGCGCTCATCGCAGGCAGAAAAATCTCGAAGCGCATAATTGTACGCATCAAACGTCCACGCTTTACTGCCCGTCACGTTCACGATAATTTTTTCTGCCCCGACGCGGTTACGCCATAAAAAACGACCATTTGCCAGATTGGTTGCATAGCGACGCGCCAGCTCTTTGAAACCGTGTTCACTGATATAACCGTCGATAACCTGCTGAAGTTCATCCTGGTAGGCACGATCGTTACACACTGATGGCGTCGACAGGTTGCCCAGCACGCGAAGGGTAAATTTCACCTTCAGGGTGTCTGCATCGGCGGGCAGCGACGCCACGTCCACACGCTGCAGGTTCGCTTTCTGGATCTCCGCATCCAGCTTTGCCGGATCGTTGGTCAGCGCATTTTTCAGACGGTTAGAAATGGTGCCGCGTACCGCTTTTTCCTGAATCCGAATCGGCTGCCAGGTCTCCCCCGCCCAGCGTCCTGAATACATCACCGCATCCGAGGTTGCCAGTTTACGTTCAAATGCCAGTACAGATGCCGTTTTAACGGCAGTTGGAGCCTTTGCCATAGATAAGTCCTTTTTAATTAAGAGGTTCAGAAGTCAACGGCGCGCCCGCGCCCTGACAGTAGTAGCCTGTTTCCGTCGTGCGATAGCGCCAGAAAATGTCGTCAAGCGACCGAATCCGATGCAGACCGCACCACTCGCCCACGCCATACACCGCTTCGGTAAACGCGAAGGGCGTTTCTGCATCGCGCGCGTTTTCCACGACGCCGGGGGCGTAAAGTTCAGAGATACGCTGGTAGCCCGTCATTAACGGCACCAGATAACCGGGATTAGGTTTGGGAACAACGTGCCAGTCAGCCGGCTCGCCTTCGCGCAGGTTGCCGCTCTCCGGCATTTCCGCCTGGATTTTCAGCGCGGCGAAATCAAGCCAGGCATCAAGCAATGTGGCATCAGGATGGTTTTCAAGCAGGGTTTGATGATGTTGAACCAGCCAGCTGCTCCGATCGCGTAAGGCAAAACCGGGCATAAGCTGCCACTGCAACCGACGCATTTCGCGATCGGTAGACGGCATCGCCATAACGGTAATCGCCTCAATATCAACGACTATGCCGCCCGCCAGTCGGAGCGTCGGGCACACCTGCGAAAGGTATTCGGCCAGGTCACGCTGTCCGTATTCACCGTTCGGAATTTCCCCGTGACACTCAAGCAGGAGCGAAACCGTCATATGCATGCGCCCCTCTTCATTAAATGAGGCCGTTTTCGCTTCACGGGTAAGGGGATTACGCGTCAGGGCAAACTGATAATCGCGACCAGACGTGTGCGCGTGGATCTGGTGTTCGTGGCTGACGACGGCACAGCCCTCGATGCGCAGCCCGTGCGTTTCCGTCAGCCTGCGCGACAGCGCATGGGCAAATCCCAGGAAATGAGTGATGGCGGGAAAACCCCAGGTCAGGCCAGCAATCGCGTTGGCGTTTTCGACGCTAATACGGCGAAGCAGGATCAGTGAGCTCATTTCAGCGCCTCCCGGATGATTTTTTCCATTTCACGCAGGTTGCTGCGTAAACGTTCGCGGGTTTCCCACTCTCGTTTTTCCACATTACCGACATCCGGCAGCGACTTGCGCAGACGGGCGTTGAGCCACTGGGCAAAATCTTCCGCCACCGCGTCCTGCCAGTCGTCTTTATCCCGCTCAAGACGAAAAGCTTCATCGGTTTTGGTGCGCCAGGGATCGAGCCAGAGCTGCTGATGAGGTTTCAGATCGGGACAGTTGAGCGTCCAGTTCTGCGCGGTTTCCCGTTGAAATACAGAGGCGATCTCAAACAGCAGATCGATAATCATATTGATGTAGCCGTCGCGCGCTTCACGAATACGAAAATTGGTGTAATCGCCCGCCTTCGTCAGTAGGGAAACAAGCAGCTGAATATGACTCTTCGCACGGCGGTCAAATTGCCCACCCGAGGTGAAAACAGAACGTAAGCTCGTTGGTGGCTTTTCTGCCCTTTTCCACTGCGGCGGCTGGCAGGAGAGCAGCCAGCTACGTCCGCCGCGTACGCTGTTCAGATAGGAAATGTTTTGCGGTTTAGTGCCACCAAAGTGTATTTCTGCTGAATCCGGGAAAAGCGTAAGCGGAGTGGGATGCCAGGTTTTCTCTCGACGCGCTTTCCAGATGGCTTTTACATTGTCGCCAAAACGACAGGCAATCATCTTCTGATGCATAGCGTGAACAAGCGAGGTGGCAAACAACGGGCTTAACAGATGGTAATTTTCACCTACCGGAAAATACCCCTGTTTAGCCAGCTTGTGCGAAGCGGGTTCGCCGGACGTTAACGCGCGAGAAAAACCCGCAATCCATTCACGCAGTTGACTCTCGTCATCGGTAAACGCGGCCAGCGCGGCGCAGTCGCCACGTTTCAGGCTTGCCAGAAGGGAATCGCCGCCCTCAACCCGCGTTTGCAATAATTTCGCGACGTCAAGCGCAGCGGCGTTGCCCACCGCATCCGGTTCCAGACCTGACAACGCAGCGGTGCTGAGATACCCTTCCTGCGCCACTGCCTCGCTGTAAATACTGCTACTTTTTGAATCCCCGTGGGTAAATTTCGCCGCATGGGTTACGAGGTTAATTTGCCATGCTCGCTTTGCGGCATCCGTCAGCCATGCTTTTGGCTCATAGCGAAGCTCCAGTTCCCGGCGTTCAGCCGCAAGCGTTGCGCTATCTTCGCTGCGCTTTGCGGCCGCTTTATCAAATGCTTCCAGCTTTGTTTGCCGTCGTCCGGCAATGTACTCACTGATGAAAGCAGTAACAACGCTTTGTGACATAACACCTTCCTGAACTTGTCTATTTTCCAATTATCCGTTGTTGATACTGTTTTTGGATCGTTTCGGACATGGTGGCTATGGGCCACATCAAAACAACGGGCCAGAGTAAGCAACGGCGACAAAAACCCCGACCAGAAGCAAAAAACGCATCAGTTTGATAAGCATCACACTATTCCCTTGCAAACTTTATGGGTAGTGAATGCTTGGTTTTTATTACCAACAACTAAATTTTCATCCTACTTATAAATAGATTCTCTTTAAATTTATTATATTTTATTTTCTCTAAAATCTTCTTTAATCTCATTGACGTAACTGTCGTACTGACAGCTTAGAAGTACTTGTAAAACGATTCGCTTCAAATGTTCACTGCTGTACAAGCAGCCCGCGCCCTCTCTGAGAGGGCGCGAAACACCCCCAACACCGGGTGATACAACCATTTCTCTGTTTCCTCCTCCCGGGTCACTCTCAACGTAATTTCGCCATACCGTCGAGACACCGCAGCCAGCTCCATCTGCTTCGTTTCGGCGAGCGCCTGTAATATCTCGGCATATTCGATTGCGACCCACGGCTCTACGCCGTCAGCCATAAACAACGCCTGTTCGCAAAACCGTCCTGCGGGTTTTAACCTGCCGTCTTCCTGCATCAGGCAAAACTCAGGTTCACCGTCTTCCTCTTCCATGCGCAAAAAGAAAGTGTCCTGCGGTGACGCACGGCGAAAAGGCGTCCGCAGCTGCAGCTCACCGTTCCACGTCAGCGGTAGCCGCCACCAGGACGCCGCCACCGCATCTGATTTCTTGCCATCGCCCAGCAGCGCGGCGCGCAAACGCTCATGCTCCAGCGCCGCCAGCGCGTTGCCGGGCAGATTTTCAACGATGCGCGGGATCGCATTCAGCGTGCGGTAGTCTTCTTCAGTAAGAAGCTCATGAAGATCGTGATGAGCCAGCGGATGCTGCTCGGTCTCAAAACCGGGTCGGCAGTAGGCGATCTTCTCTCCGCGAAGCGCGCGCACGTTGCGATCCAGAATCACCAGATTTTCGTACTCAGGCACCTGCTGACGGTGGCGTTGAATACGTCCGGCGAACTGAATCAGCGAACGCATTGAGCTTGGCTCGACTATTCCCCAATCAGCATCAAAATCCCTACCAACCTCTAAAACGGCGTTTCCCAGCACGACGAAAAGATGGTGCTGCTCCTGTGAATTCATAGCCTGTTGCACTTCAGGCAACTGCCAGACCTGCTCCGCGTCGTGTCGGGTGAAAGCCCGATCAAGCCGTTTTTCAACCTCGGCGCGCACCGCAAGCGGGTGCTGGGCGTGGTAAACACAGTAATGAATGCGGTAATTTTTCGGCGAGGGCGTAGCCATCAACGTTTGTGCGACAGCAACCAGTGGGTTGATGTTTGCCATCCTCACCAGCCCGAACGAGACCGTTTTACCGTTGGGATGCGCGGTGTGATGGTGGTAATGCAGCGCAAGCATTTGCTGATGCAATGTCTCCGCCAGCGCGGAAATCGTATCGGTGCTGCGGGTGGATAGCGGCGCGACGGAGACCAGTTTACCCAGACGAAGCCGGGGCTGGTCTGGCAGACGTTTAATCCGCTGCCTGACAAAATCGCCATGCGCCTGACGAAATTGAGCATCGTCGGCCACATCCTGCGACTGCGCGCCATACTCATCAAACCAGGCGCAGCAGATACTCGTCGGTCTGTCCGACTGACCGCACGCGGCCTGCCAGGCTTTGCGCCCTTCCCGGTAGGCTTCGAACAGCGCTTCCGTTAATGCCGGGGGCAGCGTGGCAGAGGAAAGCAGCACGCGGGCGCCGAGCATGCCCGCCCAGTTCACCAGCCGACAAAGGGCGTGCAAATCATCAACGTCAAAATCATCGGGCTCATCAAGCACCAGATCGCTGGTCAGCAGGCGCAGCATGGCGGGGATCTGCCTGCCGCCGCGCACGCCTTCCGTTGCAGGCATCAGGTGATCGAGTGTTGTCACCAGCACCGGGGCGCTGACCAGGCGATTCAGCGCCGGTTCTTTCGCCAGCCACTGCTGGGCGATACCGCTGCTGGTCGCCCCTTCGTAATGTACGTAGTGATGGCTGGCGAAGAACGCTTCGTCGCTGGCGACGCGGGTATCTTCAGCATCATTACCCTGATACAACTCCTTCACTGCTGCAGCGCCGGTCACCACGGCCAGCGTGTCGTCATCCAGCCCCAGGCGCGACTGCAAAGCCTGACCCGTTTGCAGCGTGAGCGTGCGTAACCCCAGCGCCACGCTAAAACGACATCCTGCCTGCTCATCTGCCAGAGCGTACATGATCCGGGCATTCGCAAAGGTTTTACCGCATCCGGTCGAGGCCATATTGATGCCGAAGAAGCCCTGCTCTGCACTTTTCTCACGCAGGGAAGACGCCACGTCCCATGCCCTGTTTTGCCAGTGAAAACGCGGATCTTTCGCTCTTTCCCGGAACGTCCTGTGTCTTGCGATGGCGGGCAACGAGCGGCGCAGTGCCGGAAGCGAGCGCCCCATCAACAGCGCCAGATGCGCGACGCCGACATTGTGTTCATCCAGCTTTTGCCGAAGCTCTCCGGACTGGCGGTCGCTGTTGGCCCAGCACGGAACGGCATCATCCTGCCATCCGGAATAAGCCGGTTGAGAGGAGTAAACGTGGTCGGCCAGCATCAGCGACAGGCGGGCAAGATGAAGAGTAAAGAGATTATCCAGCGATCCCGCGTGAAGCAGTGCGGGCAGGTTCCGGATGCGCTTACCAATCTGCCGGGCCTTCTCGCGCCACGTTTTACTTTTTAGCGGCGTACCATCGGAGAATTTCCAGACATTTTTAAAATCACGCGCTTTCCACGGATGTTTTTCGGTGGATTTATGATTAAGCGAGCTCCATTCCGGGTTCAGCTGTTTCTCAAACCAGCCTTCGCAATAGTCCAGTTGAGGACGCGTCGAGTGCGACTGCGGTAAGCGGTGATGCGACAAAATCAGCCATACCACCACCTTAGCCAGAGGCGGGAGTTTTCCCAACAGGCTGCCGTTCTTGTCTGTATCCATCTTCAGCGCGTTCAGCATGGCCTTTTCGTCAGCGGCTTTGAGCTGCTTCAACGATGTCAGCCACTGTTCATCGGTGCGCTCCCCGACAAAGGCCTCAAACAGACGAACCGAGATCCATTCGTGGCGGTAAGGCTGACAAATATGCTTGCTTTCTCCTTTAAGCGTCTGCTGGAAGCACATCCCCGCTTTACCAAAATCATGAAACAGCCCGGCAATCGCCGCCAGCAGGGCGATACTTTCCGCACTTTGCCAGCGGTGTTCGCCGTCGTTGCGGATAATTTGCAGGCTCGTGCGATTAGTTGGCACGCGCCCTTGCGCGTTAAAGCGTCGCAAATTCCCGACAATCCACAGCAGCTCGGTTTGTCCGTTTTTTTTCAACCAGTGGCAGGCTACGGCAGTGTTACGACGTGCCGTTTTGCGCAGCAGCTTGCGCAGGGTGGTGACGCCTTCCATCGTTATCGTCGTCAGCCACGCCGCGTCACCCGTTCGCTCAGCAAACTGATCGATAATCTGGCAGCTTTGCTCGCGCGCGCGTTTGGTGCATCGAGAGATAATCAGCACATTCATTTTGCGGCGCCCGCCAGCGCGTGCGCGGTTTCCTGCAGGGTGGCGATCATCACATCCAGCGCGTCAGCCTGTTGAAACGCGTTGATGCAGCGCTGGCGAAACTGTTGATTATCCTCGCCCTCCATCGCCGCCATAAATGCCTGCGGCATAACGAGGGCGTCTTTGATTAAATCAGCAATATCAAAAACCAGCCCGCCGCGTCGGGTTTTACCGTGCATGACGGCCAGACCATGTGGAATGCCCGTTACCCAGGCCGCGACGGCCGCCAGCCCGTAGGCCAGATAATTGCCCTGGTCGAGAAAACGGTTCGCCATATCTGCCCCGCCGCCGCGTTTGGCGCGGGTAAAGCTGCCGTAACCCACCGTCTGGCTGACCAGTTTATAGAGCGATTTGGTAAGCTGCGCTTCCTGAAGCATCAGCGACGTGTGATCCTGTGCGTTTTCCATACCCTGTCTGGCACGTTCCAGAATAGTTTCCAGCGCACCCTTATCAGGCTGAAAAGCAGTGTCTCGCTGCATCCGCGCTCTCGCCCACTGCGTTTCGATTTGCTGTAGACGAATAAACTGAAACCGTTTTGCCGCCTGCAGGCGTTTTTCCTCATCAAACCAGAATGAGACCCAGTTTTGTAAATATGCGGTCGGGCGGTATTCGCTTTGCGGGCTGAGCCATAAGACGTCGATATCTACCTCGTTTGCGGAATAAAGCGGCGTGCCGTCCGTTCCGCAAAAACCAACCATTACGCCTGCCCGCGCAAACTCGCGCATTGCCATTTGCGTAACGGATGTTCCCATTCCCAGCATCACCGCAGTCGTATTCGCGATGGGAATATTCCAGTAAAACGACTCTTGTCCTTCCTGGGTGACATATTCAACACGTCCACCATTCACCTGAACACGACATTTCTCCAGATAATAAATATTGGCACGCTTTGAATGCAGAATGGTTTTTAAGTCTGTAGGGGTGATGCTCTTTACGGACATGGCAAGGGCTTTTATTTCAAGGTGTTGAATGCGCAATATGTTAGCGAACATCGGATGGAAACAAATGTGACGGGTATCAAATGAATAATAATCACCGTGATAATGAGGTGGGAAATCATGTTTTTAGGTGAAGTATTATTTTTGCGAATAATATATTCGCTAGAATATAATTCATGTGTGAATGGTTTTTTTATTTATTGTGAAAATAGAGAGTGCAGGTTTGATGGGATTAGGTTTTAAATTGGTTTGGTGAATATTATACGGTGGGTTGGTTTGAGAGGGGCAGCCTGTGGGGCAGTGACCCTTTTTGCCCCGACTATCGCTAAACGTGCATCTTTCTAAACTGCCTGTACGGCAGTGAACCTTGCGCTGTATGGCGGCGGGGGCGGCGGAATATTTCTAAGCTGCCTGTACGGCAGTGAACGTTAACGGCTTCGACCGTTTCGCCGGAGTCCTTTTCTAAGCTGCCTGTACGGCAGTGAACGACCAACAGGCGGCCCGCGCGGCCGCAATTGATTTCTAAGCTGCCTGTACGGCAGTGAACAAAACCGTTGATGCGGGTGTGGATGCCATCACTTTCTAAGCTGCCTGTACGGCAGTGAACCAGCGAACGCGACCCGAACACGGGCGAGAAGTTTTCTAAGCTGCCTGTACGGCAGTGAACCATGATGGCGATCAGGCGTTGCGGGTCATACTTTTCTAAGCTGCCTGTACGGCAGTGAACCTGATCGCACCAGTACACGCTCACGCGCAGCATTTCTAAGCTGCCTGTACGGCAGTGAACAAGCAGACAAGGCCGCCAGCTATCATTTCCCATTTCTAAGCTGCCTGTAAGGCAGTGAACCAGCCGCTGCCGGAGTGGCTGCCGGTTATACCTTTCTAAGCTGCCTGTACGGCAGTGAACAAGCAGGCCGCCAGCTTGGCGGATCAGCTGATTTTCTAAGCTGCCTGTACGGCAGTGAACCTGCCATAGTCTCTTCCCACGTCTTACCGGTGATTTCTAAGCTGCCTGTACGGCAGTGAACCGGCAGCGTTGGGTGACTGAATGACGCAGCAATTTTCTAAGCTGCCTGTACGGCAGTGAACTCGGTAACAAAGTTAAATGTTAATTGTTTCGCATTTCTAAGCTGCCTGTACGGCAGTGAACGGCTGCATGTTCTGTGGTTTTGGCGTTCACATTTTCTAAGCTGCCTGTACGGCAGTGAACGATTCGGGTTTTGCAAGAAGGTAATACTGGCCTTTCTAAGCTGCCTGTACGGCAGTGAACTCGCGGCTTCGTCTTCATAGCCCTTTTTCTGCTTTCTAAGCTGCCTGTACGGCAGTGAACCGAAGCTATCGAAGTGGTTCGCTTTTGCTACTTTTCTAAGCTGCCTGTACGGCAGTGAACCCGAGGCAGGGAAGTTTGCCGCAGGCGTCACTTTTCTAAGCTGCCTGTACGGCAGTGAACTGGAAAGAAACGACGCCATCTTATTGTTAGCAAAAAAATAATCAACTTACACGTATAAAACCCTTTTTTTTGGCACGTAAATCCTCACCAGATAAATCAATACGTTACGTATACATCAAAAAAAAGGGTTACAGCAACGGCGTCAGAGAAATGCCCCCGACGCCTGGGCTCGAACTCAGGAAATAATGTGAATTACCGGTTCTGCATTTCGAGGCGCAACAACGTCTGCGGCCATAGAATGCGTAATGTCATGGAGTAGCCCCGTGATGTGCGGCAACATATCGCCGTCAAAATTCGCCACCAGCAGCACATGGTTTAACGACCGGCAGTAGTCGCATTTCGTTTCGGTATCTTCCAGCAACCACTCTTTTTGTCGCGGTTGTTCCGCTTCGTCCTCAAATTCCACCACCTGAAAATCACGCATTGATTCTGTGAGGCCGATTTTCATTTCTTCCAGGTATGCACCAAGGCAACGGCATACGGGCTGCGTCTGCGGGAGTGATTTGCAGTCGAGGAGGATTTCGGTGAGCAGTGTGCAGCGCTCAGCAAGGGTTGGGAGATCGGGATTGAGGGAGAGTTCGGTGTAAAGTTGGGTGAAGCCATTAATATCAATCATATGTGATCCTTTATGCACGCAAGATTGTATGTGCACACACTTTCAGGACGCCAATCCCGACACCTGATTTTGCAGGTGCGCCGCCATTTTATTACTGTGGATTTATCCAGCAACTGACTTCGAAAGAATCTGGAAAGCGCCTCGCAAAATTCCTCTGCGGCCTGACGCCCTCACCCCGGCCCTCTCCCATGGGGAGAGGGAGAAAAACGGGCACAAAAAAACCGGGTTAAAAAACCCGGCTTTTATACTAAAACGACTTAATGTGCCGCTTCCGGCTTGTGCTTCGCCGCACTCTGGAAATCGTACGTCAGCTCGTTCTTCGCCTGGTCCAGCGCCACGGTCACCTGGCCGCCGTCCACCAGCGAGCCAAACAGCAGCTCGTTCGCCAGCGGTTTTTTCAGGTTGTCCTGAATCACTCGCGCCATTGGACGAGCGCCCATCGCACGGTCGTAGCCTTTCTCGGCCAGCCAGTTGCGGGCCTCCTGGCTTACTTCCAGCGACACGCCTTTCTGGTCCAGCTGTACCTGCAGCTCGACGATGAACTTGTCCACCACCTGATGGATCACCTCGGTAGACAGGTGATCGAACCAGATAATGTTGTCCAGACGGTTACGGAACTCCGGCGTGAAGATCTTCTTGATCTCCTCCATCGCATCGGTGCTGTTATCCTGGTGGATCAGGCCGATGGATTTACGCTCGGTTTCACGTACCCCGGCGTTGGTGGTCATCACCAGCACCACGTTGCGGAAGTCCGCCTTGCGCCCGTTGTTGTCGGTCAGCGTCCCGTTGTCCATCACCTGCAGCAGGATGTTGAACACGTCCGGGTGCGCTTTCTCGATTTCATCGAGCAGCAGAACCGCGTGCGGATGCTTGATCACCGCGTCGGTGAGCAGGCCGCCCTGGTCAAAGCCGACGTAGCCCGGAGGCGCACCAATCAAACGGCTGACGGTGTGACGCTCCATATACTCGGACATATCAAAGCGCAGCAGCTCAATGCCGAGCGCTTTAGAGAGCTGCACCGTTACCTCGGTTTTACCCACGCCGGTCGGACCGGCGAACAGGAATGAACCGACAGGCTTGTGGTCATGCCCCAGTCCGGCACGGGCCATCTTGATCGCTTCGGTTAAAGCCTCAATGGCTTTATCCTGACCAAAGACCAGCATTTTCAGGCGATTGCCGAGGGTGCGCAGCGTGTCGCGGTCGCTCTGAGAAACGCTCTTCTCAGGGATACGCGCGATGCGGGCCACCACGGACTCAATATCCGCCACGTTAACGGTTTTCTTACGCTTGCTGGCCGGCATCAGGCGCGCACGCGCCCCCGCCTCATCAATTACGTCAATGGCCTTATCCGGCAGATGACGGTCGTTGATGTATTTCACCGCCAGCTCCACCGCCGCACGGACCGCTTTCGCGGTGTAACGCACGTCGTGGTGCGCTTCGTACTTCGGCTTCAGGCCGTTGATGATCTGCACCGTTTCCTCGACGGACGGTTCGGTCACGTCGATTTTCTGGAAGCGGCGCGCCAGCGCGCGGTCTTTCTCAAAGATGTTGCTGAACTCCTGATAGGTAGTGGAGCCAATCACGCGGATCTTGCCGCTGGAGAGCAGCGGTTTGATCAGGTTTGCGGCATCCACCTGGCCACCGGAGGCCGCACCTGCGCCGATGATGGTGTGGATCTCATCGATAAACAGGATGCTGTTAGTGTCCTGCTCCAGCTGTTTTAACAGCGCCTTGAAGCGTTTTTCAAAATCACCGCGGTATTTTGTGCCCGCCAGCAGCGAGCCGATATCCAGCGAGTAGATAGTGCAGTCGGCAATCACTTCCGGCACGTCGCCCTGCACAATGCGCCAGGCAAGCCCTTCGGCAATCGCGGTTTTACCCACGCCTGACTCACCCACCAGCAGCGGGTTGTTCTTGCGGCGACGGCACAGCACCTGAATCGCGCGCTCCAGCTCTTTATCACGACCGATCAGCGGGTCGATACCGCCAACGCGAGCAAGCTGGTTAAGGTTGGTGGTGAAGTTTTCCATACGATCCTCCCCGCCTGCTTGCTCTTCATTGTTATTGATCTGGTTGCCGGAATCCGATGCCTGGTTAGGCTCGTCTTTGCGCGTTCCGTGAGAAATAAAGTTCACCACGTCGAGGCGGCTGACTTCGTGTTTGCGCAGCAGATAGGCAGCCTGCGACTCCTGCTCGCTGAAGATGGCGACTAAGACGTTTGCGCCAGTCACTTCGCTACGTCCAGAAGACTGGACGTGGAAAACCGCGCGCTGCAGCACGCGCTGGAAGCTAAGCGTCGGCTGCGTGTCGCGCTCCTCTTCACTGGCTGGCAGCACCGGTGTGGTTTGTTCGATGAAGGCTTCGAGTTCCTGACGCAGCGCCACCAGATCCACGGAGCAGGCTTCCAGCGCTTCGCGGGCAGATGGGTTGCTAAGCAGTGCGAGCAGCAGATGCTCGACGGTCATAAACTCATGTCGGTGCTCACGCGCTCTGGCGAAAGCCATGTTTAAACTGAGTTCCAGTTCTTGATTGAGCATAGGCACCTCCCCCAATTTTATGCCTTATCAGGCCTTTTCCAGCGTACACAGCAACGGATGCTCGTTCTCCCTCGCATAGTCGTTCACCATCGCCACTTTGGTTTCCGCCACTTCTGCCGTAAAGATGCCGCAGATGGCTTTGCCTCGATAATGAACGGTAAGCATCAGTTGCGTTGCACGTTCTACATCATAAGAAAAGAACTTTTGTAGCACGTCAATAACAAATTCCATCGGCGTGTAATCATCGTTCATTAACATAACTTTATACATAGATGGCGGTTTTAGCGCGTCGCGCACTTTGTCTTCCGCCAGCTGGTCAAAATCCAGCCAATCGTTGGTCTTACCCATGATGCATAGCCACTTTGAATCTACCTCAGATGTTAGATAACAATCATCTATTACTGTCATCCGCGATGTCTGTCACAAACTGTCGCAATAGCGTTAACTGCTTCAAACTTTGGTTGATTATTGTCCCAACTCCAGCGCCAAACGCTTGACGACGTCTTCCGTTTCTCTAAATTGTACAAGCGTGAGATGGCGAGGTTTTGAACAGCCCCCACTCCACCACCGGTTCATTCCATCTTAACTTATAAGATTTACGAAGGATGTCGAAGCATGGAAATGGGTACTGTTAAGTGGTTCAACAACGCCAAAGGGTTTGGCTTCATCTGCCCCGAAGGCGGCGGCGAGGATATCTTCGCTCACTATTCCACCATTCAGATGGATGGTTACAGAACGCTCAAAGCCGGGCAGTCCGTCCGGTTCGATGTACACCAGGGACCTAAAGGCAATCATGCAAGCCTTATCGTCCCCATTGAAGCAGAGACGGTTGCCTAGCGCTCTGTTTTATTGTGTACATCCCGCCGTCAAAATGCCAGCGCGATCGGCTGGCATTTTTATTTTCGGGTTATTCCCGAGCAAGCGCGTCCACCGGATCCAGCCGCGCCGCGTTGCGGGCGGGGAGCCAGCCGAACAAAATGCCGGTAAAGGTCGAACACAGGAACGCGGTAATAATGGCAACCGGCGAGAAGCCAATCTCCCAGCCGGGTAAAAAGAGCTGGAGCGCAAAGGCGATCATCATTGAGAGCGCAATCCCCATCGCCCCGCCAACCAGGCACACCAGCACCGCCTCAATCAAAAACTGCTGCAGCACGTCGCTGGATCTGGCCCCAACCGCCATGCGGATGCCGATCTCCCGGGTGCGCTCGGTGACCGACACCAGCATGATATTCATCACCCCGATGCCGCCGACGACCAGCGAAATCACCGCCACCAGCGTGAGGAACAGCTGAAGAGTACGTGTGGTCTTTTCCGCCGTTTTCAAGAGGCCGTCCATGTTCCAGGTGAAGAAATCTTTCTTCCCGTGGCGCAGGGTTAACAGCCGCTCAAGCTGCTGCTCGGCCAGCGCGCTGTCGTAGCCCTCCTTCACGCGTACGGTGATGGAGTTAAGCCAGGACTGCCCCATAATCCGCCCGGAAATCGTTGTGTAGGGCAACCAGACGCGCAGGATCTTGCTGCTGCCAAACATCGACTGCTTCTCCTCCGCCACGCCAATGACCGTGGCAGGCATGTTGCCGACCAGGATCACTTCGCCGACCACGTTGGCTTTATTGGGGAAAAGCTGCCTGCGCGAGTTCGCGTCCAGCACCACCACCTGCGCCCTGCCCGCCAGCTGTTCGGCGTTGAAGGTCGCCCCTTCGCTGAAGGTCATGCCGTAGACGTTGAAGTAGTCTCCGCTGACGCCGTTCGCGCTGGCGGCCACGTCCACATTGCCCACGCGCAGGCGCAGGTTCTGCGAAACGGCCGGCGTGGCGGAGTTGACCCACGGCTGCTTCTGAATCGCCGCCAGATCGTCGTATTTCAGCGCCTGCTGATACTGCGGCTCGTCGTCGCCAAAGTCTTTGCCGGGATAGACGTCAATGGTATTGGTGCCGATGGCGCGGATATCGGCCAGCACCAGCTGCTTCGCCGCGTCGCCCACCACCACGATCGACACCACCGAGGCGATGCCGATGATAATCCCGAGCATGGTCAGCAGGGTGCGCATTTTATTGGCCGCCATCGCCAGCCAGGCCATGGTTAGCGCTTCACGAAAGCCGCTGGAAAACTGTCCCCAGCCAGTTGCGGCCGGCAGCGCTTCTTTCGGCGCCGCCGCTCTGGACGCCCGCGGCGGCGGGTTGCTGACCAGCTCGCCGTCGTGGATCTCAATAATGCGTTCCGCCTGCGCCGCCACCTGCGGATCGTGGGTGACGATAATGACCGTGTGCCCCCGATCGCGAAGCTGATGCAGGATCGCCATCACCTCTTCGCCGGAATGACTGTCGAGCGCGCCGGTCGGTTCATCCGCGAGGATCACCTGCCCGCCGTTCATCAGGGCGCGGGCGATACTCACGCGCTGCTGCTGGCCGCCGGACAACTGCGAGGGCTGGTAATCTACGCGCTCCGCCAGCCCCAGGCGCGTCAGCAGCATCTGCGCACGCTCAAGACGTTTTTTCCGCTCGACGCCCGCATACACCGCCGGTACTTCGACGTTCTGGGCCGCACTAAGATGAGAAAGCAGGTGGTAGCGCTGGAAGATAAAGCCAAAATGTTCCCGGCGCAGCTTCGCCAGCGCGTCGCCGTCCAGCGTGGAGACATCCGTTCCGGCCACGCGATAGGTGCCGCTGGTCGGTTTATCCAGGCAGCCGAGAATGTTCATCAGCGTCGATTTACCGGAGCCCGACGCGCCGACAATCGCCACCATCTCGCCCGCCTCCACGCGCAGGGAGATGCCCTTCAGCACCTCCACCGGGCCATCGCCGGAGGGATAGCTGCGGCGAATGTCATTCAGCTCAAGCAGCGCCGTCATTTGGCGGCTCCGGGCAGGCTTTCGCTGACAACAACCTCCTCGCCCTCTTCCAGCCCTTTGACCACCACCACGTCGGTGTCGTTGCGCGCGCCAATCACCACTTCACGCTCGCGCGTTTCGCCGTTGCGCAGCACCTTCACTTTGTAGCGGCTCTCCCCGGCGGATTCACCCAGCGCCGAGAGCGGAATGGTCAGCACGTTCTTCACGCCGGTCAGCTGGATATGCACCTGCGCGGTCATGTCCAGACGCAGCACGCCCTTCGGGTTGGGTACCTCAAAGCGGGCATAGTAGAAGATGGCGTCGTTAACCTTTTCCGGCGTCGGGAGAATGTCTTTCAGCACGCCTTCGTAGCGGGTCTGCGGGTCGCCCAGCACCGTAAACCAGGCGTTTTGTCCCGGCTTCAGATGGATGACATCCGCCTCTGAGACCTGGGCCTTCACCAGCATGGTGCTCATGTCTGCCAGGGTCAAAATGTTTGGCGCCTGCTGGGCGGCAATCACCGTCTGGCCCTGCAGGGTGGTGATCTGGGTGACTTCACCGGCCATCGGCGCGACGATTTGGGTGTAGTCGAGGTTGGTTTTCGCCGTATCCAGCGAGGCCTGATTACGTTTGATCTGCGCGTCAATCGTGCCAATCTGCGCCTGTTTTACCGCCAGCTCCGTGGTGGCCGTGTCTAAATCTTGCTTCGAGATAGCCTGGGTTTTGGCCAGCGCCTGCTGACGGGTCAGCGTGACCTGGGCCAGGTTACGCTCGGCCAGCGCCTGCGCACGCTGCGCGCGCAGCTCCATCAGCGTGGCTTCCACCTCGCGGATCTGGTTCTCAGCCTGTTCAGGATCGATCACGCCAAGCAGCTGGCCTTTTTTCACCTTGTCGCCAATCTCAACCGACAGCGTTTTCAGCTGACCGCTGACCTGCGCACCGACGTCAACCTTGCGCAGGGCATCAAGCTTGCCCGTCGCCAGGACGTTTTGCTGCAGTTCGCCAGGGCGAACAATCAGCGTCTGATACTGCGGCACCGGCGCATTCAGCACCTGCCATAGCCAGTACCCAACGGCTAAAACCGCGACCGCCAGCAGCAGAAACAGCGTTCTGCGTTTTCCCTTGAGATTCATAAATATTCCAAATAAATGTTCTGGCAATGATAAAGGTTGATTCTAACTAAACGACTCTTCAACGAAAGCCCTGTTCTCCGAAATCGCCCCAATTTGTTTACGAGACGTTGACATTTCCCCTGTTGAAATAGCGATATTCCAAAAGGATCAGGATCTACCATGTCTTCTATCGTCGATACATCACTTTCCAACCTGCCGCAGCCAAAATCCGGCTGGCAGCTCTTCAAAAGCCTGGCTTTCGGTGAGATCGCCCCCGGGCTGGCATGGGAAAACACCGACTACCGACGCAAGTTTATGCTGCGCTCGCTGGCAACACCGTTCAGCACCGCTCGCCTGCTCTCTGCGCTGGCAAAGCATCCGTACCTGATGCAAATGCTCCAGGTTCAGCCCGGCCTGCCCTGCCGCCTGCATCGCCCGTGGCTGACCGTCAATATGGATCGACAGCGTACGCTGGAATCGCTGTCCTGGCACTATCAGGTCATGTCTCGCCAGCTGCCGGCGACGCTGATGAATGGCTATCTTTCAAAGCACGGCGCGACGCTGCTGACCATAACCGGAAAAGATGAACGGCAATTTACCGTTCGCCTGTGCGCCGATGCGTTTATGGATAAAGAGGGAGAAGCAACCCTCGTTTTCTGTGACGCTCAAAACACCGCGCTGGCGGAAATGACCTTTACGCTTTGCCCGTTCGAGGGAAAATCGACGCTGTTCATTGGCGGTTTGCAGGGCGCAAAAGCGCATGTCCCTCATGAGCGGATCCAGGGGGCGACGAAAGCCTGCCATGGCCTGTTCCCGAAACGTCTGCTGGTCGAGGCCGCCATGACCCTCGGCGCCGCGTTCCCGGTAGAGAAGATTATCGCCGTCAGTAACGATACCCATATTTATCGCAGCTGGCGCTACCGCAGGAAAAAAGAGGGAAAACTGCTGGCCGATTACGACAGCTTCTGGCTCTCCCTCGGCGGTGAAAAGCAGGATAACGGTAACTTTACGCTGCCGCTCGCTATGCCGCGTAAGCCGATGGAAGAAATCGCCAGCAAAAAACGTTCGGAATATCGCCGCCGCTACGAACTGCTGGATAGCCTGATTCAGCAGGTGAAACAGGCGACCCGAGGTTAATCCGCTCTCCCGCGCGCCAGCCACAGCACGCGGGAAAACATCTTCCGCAGCAAGGTCGGTACCGCCTCCACGCCCCGCCTTCCCG
This sequence comes from Enterobacter cloacae complex sp. ECC445, assembly GCF_021892025.1. Taxonomy (NCBI): domain Bacteria; kingdom Pseudomonadati; phylum Pseudomonadota; class Gammaproteobacteria; order Enterobacterales; family Enterobacteriaceae; genus Enterobacter; species Enterobacter cloacae complex sp. ECC445. The sequence goes on from NZ_JAKLRZ010000007.1 coordinate 209,336, forward strand.
CCTCCGTCGCCACTTCAATGGCGAGATCCGGCTTTGACGAACGATGAATGGCTTTGGCGATCACCCGCCGCATGTTCATCGGGACATCGACCGGCACCATCGCAACGCGGTGGAAGACGTCGTCAAACCCCTGACGATACATAAAGTGCTCCATGTCCATCGCGGGGAGCATGGTTAAGTGGTCGCGCTCTTCTTCCCGCTCGTTATTCAGCAGGCTACGCACGGTCGAGGCATATTTTTTGCCCGCCTCATCACCGTCGACCAGGACGTGCCACTCGATGCCCATCCGGCGGGCAAATTTTATCAGCGGCTTTAATCCCGACTGGGCGAATTCAATCACCTTAATGCCTTCCGCATCAAAATGGTGGCCGCACTGGCGCGCCAGTTCGTTGATGACCCAGGTTTCCGTTTCACCCTCCACCAGCAGCCAGCAGCGGGCAAAGAGCGACGACGCGCGGTTAAAGCGAATATGAAACGCGATGCGCCGCCCGTCTTCCGCGTTCAAACCGCTCGGCCCAAGCCGGAAAGCCGAGACGCGGGAGGATTCACGCACCAGACGGCAGACGTGTTCTACCGGCGTCAGGGACAATAATTCCCCGGAATTGGTGGTCGTAATACGCTGGAGCGGCAGCAGATTCAGCAGATGCCAGGCCACGGAGAGCATGATGGGATGCAGGCGCGTTTCCGGGTCTTCCACCAGCAGCAGCGGCCGCGCGTCCCGGTCGAGACGGACGGTGCCTTTGGCCTGCAGGAGCGTTGAGAACAGCCCCAGCAGAATCACCCGATGGGTACGGCCGCCGGGCCGGTCGATCATTCGGTTAATGATATCGAGGTAGCGCCAGCTGCGCTGCTCGTCATGAGAGCGACGGCGCATCAGCCGATGGCGCGACTCGGACGTGCCCTGCTCGGAAAAATAGTGCTCCAGAAGCTGCACCATCGCGGACAGCCCCTGGCGAATCTGACCATCGGTCAGATTCTGCGGACGCGACACCAGCTCACGCGCCAGAAAATCCAGCTCGCGGGCGGTGACTTCCACCTCCGGCATATTCGGCACCGTGCCGTTACGGATACGCCGCATAAAGCGCGCATCGCGCAGCCGCAATACGGGCGTCAGGCGGATCAGGTGGCGGGCGAGGTCGTCGATGTTGTCCAGCGGGATCGGGTTGGCTGTCTCATCGAGAAAATCACGCAGGGTGAGTACCCCTTCGTTCTCCGCCATCTCCCCTTCCAGCCGATAGAAAATCCGGTGGAAACCGTCATCGCACGGCACCCAGCAGGGTGACAGCGGACGGAAGCGACGCACGCGGTGGCGGCCAGGCTCGGATTCGCGGAACGTCAGGATGATATGCAGGTGCTTCTCGCGCCCCGTCACGTCGCCCGGCGGGAACCAGAAATCCTCGCGGACGAAGTGATACAGATCGTCTTCGGGGGAAAGCAGCAACGTCAGCGCATCCAGCAGGCTGGACTTCCCCCACGCGTTCTCGCCGATCAGGACGTTGTTCTGCTCCAGCTGCAGCGACAGGCGGTTAATACCGCGAAACCCGACAATTTCCACACGTTCGAGAAGCATAAATCCCCCGCGAAATGATCACTTTTTCCTTCAAGTTATCAGCAGTATAGCGGGAGGCGTTCTGTCACGACAGCACAACATTCACCCTTGCGAGAATTGGTCTATGCTCTATTTACCGCTGATTCGAACAAGGATTGACATCACATTGCCTTAAATCAAATTAATCGAATTTATTTAAGTGGCGAAGGGATGTTGTTGGTTTCTAAAATACGGGCTCTTTGAGTCGTCATCCCTTTATGGCGATATATCCCGCGCGCGGGAAGCGTGCGGAAAATTATTTAGAGGTGGTTATGTTTAGAAAATTGGCGGCAGAATGCTTTGGTACATTCTGGCTGGTATTTGGCGGCTGCGGTAGCGCCGTTCTGGCAGCAGCATTCCCGGAATTAGGCATTGGTTTTGTCGGCGTCGCGCTGGCGTTTGGCTTAACCGTATTAACCATGGCGTTTGCCGTGGGGCATATTTCCGGCGGTCATTTTAACCCGGCAGTGACGTTAGGCTTATGGGCGGGCGGTCGTTTCCCGGCTAAAGACGTGATTGGCTATATCGTGGCGCAGGTGGTGGGCGGAATTATTGCAGCTGGCGTGCTGTACGTGATTGCCAGCGGCAAAGCGGGCTTCGACGCAGCGGCCAGCGGCTTCGCCTCTAACGGCTTCGGCGAACATTCCCCGGGCGGTTACTCCATGCTGTCAGCCATCGTGATTGAAATTGTGCTCACCGCCGGCTTCCTGCTGGTGATCCACGGCGCAACGGACAAACACGCTCCGGCAGGCTTTGCCCCGATTGCGATTGGTCTGGCGCTGACCCTTATTCACCTGATTTCTATTCCCGTCACCAACACCTCCGTTAACCCGGCGCGCAGCACCGCCGTCGCCATCTTCCAGGGCGGCTGGGCGCTTGAGCAGCTGTGGCTGTTCTGGGTGATGCCGATTGTCGGCGGTATTCTGGGCGGCGTGCTGTACCGCACCCTGCTGGAAAAACGCGATTAATCTTTCCCTCCCTCTCCACGTGGGAGAGGGCAACAGGCCGTACATACAAGCCGGGTAAGGCGCAGCCGCCGCCCGGCTTTTTTATGCCGCTTTACTGGACAGCCTTTATTGGGTAGTGTCTCTGGCGCTCACCAGATACTCAAAAGGACCGGCTGTTCATGTTTTCAGGACTCCTCATTATTCTGCTGCCCCTGATTGCGGGCTATCTTATTCCGCTCCATCGTGAATCCGCATTAAGGCTCATTAATCGATTCCTGAGCTGGATTGTCTACGTGATTCTTTTCTTTATGGGGATTAGCCTGGCATTTCTGGACAACCTGTCAGCGAATTTACTCTCCATTCTCCATTATTCTGCGGTCACCGTGGTCGTTATTTTGCTGTGCAATATTGCCGCCCTGCTGTGGCTGGAACGGACTATTCCATGGAAAAACCACCATCATCAGGAAAAACTCCCTTCCCGAATTGCGATGGCGCTTGAATCATTAAAACTGTGCGGCGTCGTGGTGCTCGGTTTTGTTCTTGGGCTGACCGGTTGGGCATTTTTACAGCATGCGACGGAGGCCAGTGAATATACGCTCATCTTCCTGCTGTTCCTGATCGGTATCCAGCTGCGAAATAACGGCATGACGCTGAAGCAAATTGTCCTCAACCGCCGGGGGATGATTATTGCCGTAATGGTTGTCGCCAGCTCAATGGTGGCGGGGGTCATTAACGCCTTTATTCTCGATCTGCCGCTGAAAACCGGCCTGGCAATGGCCTCCGGATTTGGCTGGTACTCCCTGTCCGGTATTCTGCTAACGGAATCATTCGGCCCGGTCATCGGCAGCGCCGCCTTCTTTAACGATCTGGCGCGAGAGCTGATTGCCATCATGCTGATCCCGGGACTGGTTCGCCGCAGTCGTTCTACCGCGCTGGGCCTGTGCGGCGCAACGTCGATGGACTTTACCCTTCCGGTACTCCAGCGCTCCGGCGGGCTGGAGCTGGTGCCTGCCGCCATCGTTCACGGCTTTATCCTGAGCCTGCTGGTTCCCATTCTGATGGCGTTTTTCTCCGCCTGATACTTCTTTGGCGGTAGGTTTCCTGCCGCCAAAATTGCGCTAAATCAATCTCCCTCTATTTTGTAGCAGAAAGCCCTTTTCACCGTTCTGGCACAGGCATAACCTTAAACATGTATATCAAATATAACTTTAACAGGTGTGATTATGTTTTGTGTGCAATGTGAACAAACCATCCGTACCCCGGCAGGCAACGGCTGCTCTTACGCGCAGGGTATGTGCGGCAAAACCGCAGAAACATCTGACCTGCAGGACCTGCTGATTGCGGCCCTGCAAGGCCTTTCCGCCTGGGCGCTCAAGGCACGCGAATACGGCATTGTTGACCATTACGTCGACAGCTTCGCCCCGCGCGCCTTCTTCTCCACGCTGACCAACGTTAACTTCGATTCGCCGCGCATTGTTGGCTACGCCCGAGAAGCCATCGCACTGCGGGAAGCGCTGAAGGCGCAGTGCCTGAACGCTGATGCTAACGCCCGCGTGGACAACCCGATGTCAGAACTTCAGCTGGCGAGTGACGATCTCGGCGACCTCCAGCGTCAGGCGGCAGAATTCACCCCGAATAAAGACAAAGCGGCGATTGGCGAGAACATTCTCGGCCTGCGCCTGCTGTGCCTGTACGGTCTGAAAGGCGCGGCGGCCTATATGGAACACGCGCACGTGCTCGGTCAGTACGACAACGATATCTACGCGCAGTACCACAAAATCATGGCGTGGCTGGGCACCTGGCCTGCCGATATGAATGCCCTCCTTGAGTGCTCAATGGAAATCGGCCAGATGAACTTCCGCGTGATGAGCATTCTGGATGCTGGTGAGACCAGTACCTACGGCCACCCGACGCCGACCCAGGTCAACGTTAAGGCGACCGAAGGCAAGTGCATCCTGATTTCCGGCCATGACCTGAAAGATCTCTACAACCTGCTTAAGCAGACCGAAGGCACCGGCGTGAACGTCTATACCCACGGCGAAATGCTGCCCGCACACGGCTACCCGGAGCTGCGTAAATTCAAGCATCTGATCGGCAACTTCGGCAGCGGCTGGCAGAACCAGCAGGTGGAGTTCGCCCGCTTCCCCGGCCCTATCGTGATGACTTCAAACTGCATCATCGACCCTACCGTAGGCGCGTACGACGACCGCATCTGGACCCGCAGCATCGTCGGCTGGCCGGGCGTGAGCCATCTTGAAGGCGACGATTTCGGTCCGGTTATCGCCCAGGCGCAGCAGATGGCGGGCTTCCCGTACAGCGAGATCCCGCACCTTATTACCGTCGGCTTCGGTCGTGAAACCCTGCTCGGCGCCGCCGATTCGCTGATCGATCTCGTCAGCCGTGAAAAGCTGCGCCACATCTTCCTCGTCGGCGGCTGCGACGGCGCGCGCGGCGAGCGCAGCTACTTCACCGATTTCGCCACCCGCGTGCCGGAAGACTGCCTGATACTGACCCTGGCGTGCGGCAAATACCGTTTCAACAAGCTGGACTTCGGCAGCATCGAAGGCCTGCCGCGCCTGATCGATGCGGGCCAGTGTAACGATGCCTACTCGGCCATCATTCTGGCGGTCACCCTGGCGGAAAAACTGGGCTGCGGCGTGAACGACCTGCCGCTGTCGCTGGTGCTGTCATGGTTTGAGCAGAAAGCGATTGTCATCCTGCTGACCCTGCTCTCTCTGGGCGTGACCAACATCGTGACCGGCCCGACGGCACCAGGCTTCCTGACGCCGGACCTGCTGGCGGTGCTGAACGAGAAATTCGGTCTGCGTTCCGTGACCAACGTTGAAGATGATATGAAGCAGCTGCTGAGTGCGTAAGGAGTTATTCATGACCATGCCAACCTCACAATGTCCGTGGCGGATGCAGGTTCATCACATCCGCCAGGAGACGCCGGACGTGTGGACGCTCTCATTGATTTGCCACGATTACTATCCGTACCGTGCAGGTCAGTATGCGCTGGTCAGCGTTCGACATTCGGCGGACACCCTGCGCGCCTACACGATCTCCTCAACGCCGGGCGTGAGCGAGTACATTACGCTCACCGTCCGCCGCATTGATGACGGCGCGGGCTCCCAGTGGCTGACCCGTGACGTGAAGCGCGGGGATTATATCTGGCTGTCTGACGCGCAGGGTAATTTCACCTGTGACGACAAGGCAGACGATAAATTCCTGCTGCTGGCGGCGGGCTGTGGCGTGACGCCGATTATGTCGATGCGCCGCTGGCTGGCGAAAAACCGTCCGCAGGCCGACGTGCAGGCGATCTTTAGCGTGCGCTCCCCGGACGATGTGATCTTTGCCGAGGAGTGGCGCAACTATCCGGTGACGCTGGTGGCCGAGCACAACGCGACCCACGGCTTTGTGCCCGGTCGCCTGAGCCGCGAGCTGCTGCAGAGCGTGCCGGATATTGCGAACCGCACCGTGATGACCTGCGGCCCGGCGCCGTACATGGACAGCGTAGAGAAAGAAGTGAAAGCGCTTGGCGTGACCCGCTTCTTCAAGGAGCAGTTCTTCACGCCCGTGGCGGAGGCGGCAACCAGCGGCATTCAGTTCACTAAGCTACAGCCTGCGCAGACCTTCTTTGGCCGCGTGGGAACCACGCTGCTGGAGGCGCTGGAAAGCAACAAGGTGCCTGTCTTGGCCGCCTGCCGCGCGGGCGTGTGCGGCTGCTGTAAGACGAAGGTAGTTTCCGGGGAGTATACCGTCACCAGCACCATGACGCTGTCGGACGCGGAAATTGCCGAGGGTTACGTGCTGGCGTGTTCGTGCCATCCGCAGGGGGATTTGGTCCTCGCATAATCTGACGCGGTGCCGCCGTTTTTTGCCGGGTGGCACTGCGTTTACCCGGCCTACTTTCCCCATGTTGGCTCTTCGTAGGCCCGGTAAGCGCCAGCGCCATCGGGCTTATAATCAGGGGGCGCAGTGTTTGACAGAACCAGGTGTGATTGCTGCCTGTACGGAAGTGAACAAAACTTAATTGACTCTGTTCCTACTTTCCCCATGTTGGCTCTTCGTATGCCCGGTAAGCGTCAGCGCCACCGGGCTTATAATCAGGCGGCACAGTGTTTGACAGAACCAGGTGTGATTGCTGCCTGTACGGCAGTGAACTTCCGTTCGATTGTACGCACGATATTCAATCCTTTCTAAGCTGCCTGTACGGCAGTGAACATGATATCTGTAAACCACTCATCGCCAAGAGCTTTCTAAGCTGCCTGTACGGCAGTGAACGCAGGCCGAAAAGGTAACGGAGCGAGTGTTACTTTCTAAGCTGCCTGTACGGCAGTGAACGTCACGCTAACGGTGAATGCAGCGACGGTGCAATTTCTAAGCTGCCTGTACGGCAGTGAACGATGACACAGAAAATTAGCTTAAAATGCTGTCTTTCTAAGCTGCCTGTACGGCAGTGAACACGACAAGCGCGGCATGTTTTGGCGCGCGTACCTTTCTAAGCTGCCTGTACGGCAGTGAACCGGGCATGAAAATAAAAAACCCCGAAACTCCATTTCTAAGCTGCCTGTACGGCAGTGAACCTGCTGTTGTACTTCCTGCGGCAGCAGCGGCATTTCTAAGCTGCCTGTACGGCAGTGAACATTATCCGATGCCGATGTACGGTAATAATTGCTTTCTAAGCTGCCTGTACGGCAGTGAACCTATGCTCTTTGTCCAGGTCGTCTGTTTTCCCTTTCTAAGCTGCCTGTACGGCAGTGAACATCCGGTAACGCCGCAGCAGGAATTACCGCAGTTTCTAAGCTGCCTGTACGGCAGTGAACAAATGGATCAAGATGTACGCCAGCACGTTCAGGTTTCTAAGCTGCCTGTACGGCAGTGAACTCCAGCGTAAGGGATATTTGACAATTCACTCTTTTCTAAGCTGCCTGTACGGCAGTGAACTGGAACAATCTACACCTATCACCTTGTCAGATAAAGAAATTACCTAAAAAAATCGTCTCAACCCCTTTTTTCTTCGCATATATTTCAGCCCAATAAAATCAATGAGTTACAAATCGCCAATAAAAAAGGGTCCGTAGACCCCTTCCTTCATACCAGTGCCCAAACCTCAACGCCACGCCGGGTCTTTCCCCAGCGCAAAACGCCCTGCCCCTAAAAACGCCACCGCCAGCGAGCCGATAAAGAAGTACACCAGGCTTTCAATCGCCCATGCACCTACCTTATCGAGGGCGAGCGTTTCACCCATTCCCACCATCAGCCACGCCACAATCATCGTAAACGCCAGCACCAGCGCGGCCGGGCGCGTAAAGAGCCCGATAATAATCAGGATCGGCGCAACCACTTCACCAACCAACACGCCGTAGGCGATAAATCCCGGCAATCCTTTTTCCACCAGCATGCCGCTAATAAAGCCGACGCCGCCAAAAAGCTTGTGCAAACCGTGAAACAGCATCAGCCCGCCGACGGCAAGTCGTAACAAGAGTTTGCCAAGATCGTCGCATGATAGCTTTTCATTAACAGCAATTAACAATGATTTAACCATTTGAAATGATTCCTGTTTTCACTAGTGTATGAACAGATTATGCCGAGTAATTGCGCATGAAAAGCACCTTTTAATTGGGGGGAAATGACGGGCAATACGGAGACTTTCTTCTAAGCTTGTAAGCGATATCACAAAAAGGAGAAGGACAACCATGAAACAAACCGTGGCTGCATATATTGCGAAAACGCTCGAACAGGCTGGCGTAAAACGTATCTGGGGCGTCACCGGCGATTCCCTCAACGGACTGAGCGACAGCCTTAATAAGATGAAGACCATCGAATGGATGCCGACGCGTCATGAAGAGGTTGCCGCCTTTGCGGCTGGTGCCGAAGCGCAGCTCACCGGTGAACTGGCCGTCTGTGCAGGCTCGTGCGGGCCGGGTAACCTGCACCTGATCAACGGCCTGTTCGACTGCCACCGCAATCATGTCCCGGTCCTGGCGATTGCCGCCCATATCCCCTCTTCCGAAATCGGCAGCGGCTATTTCCAGGAGACGCATCCGCAGGAGCTGTTCCGTGAATGCAGCCACTACTGTGAGCTGGTTTCATCCCCGGAGCAGATCCCGCAGGTGCTGGCGATCGCCATGCGCAAGGCGGTGCTGAACCGCGGCGTGTCGGTGGTCGTTATCCCTGGCGACGTGGCCCTTAAGGCCGCGCCTGAGGGGGCCAGCACCCACTGGTATCACGCCCCACAGCCGGTCGTGACGCCTGCGCAAGAGGAGCTGAAAAAGCTGGCGCAGCTGCTGCGTTACTCCAGCAATATTGCCCTGATGTGCGGCAGCGGCTGCGCGGGCGCGCACAGGGAGCTGCTGGAATTTGCCGGTAAGCTTAAATCGCCGATCGTTCACGCCCTGCGCGGCAAAGAGCACGTCGAGTACGACAACCCCTATGATGTGGGCATGACCGGGCTGATCGGATTTTCGAGCGGCTTCCACACCATGATGAACGCCGACACGCTGATCCTGCTCGGCACCCAGTTCCCGTATCGCGCGTTCTACCCGGCGGATGCGAAAATCATTCAGATTGATATCAACCCGGCCAGCATCGGCGCGCACAGCAAGGTCGATATGGCGCTGGTGGGCGACATCAAATCGACCCTTGCCGCCCTGCTGCCGCTTCTCGAAGAGAAAACGGACCGCACGTTCCTTGATAAGGCGTTAAGCGACTATCGCGATGCCCGCAAGGGGCTGGACGATCTCGCCAAACCGAGCGACAAGGCCATTCACCCGCAGTACCTGGCGCAGCAGATCAGCCATTTTGCCGACGACGACGCCATTTTTACCTGCGACGTGGGCACGCCAACGGTCTGGGCGGCGCGCTACCTGAAGATGAACGGCAAACGCCGCCTGCTCGGCTCGTTCAACCACGGCTCAATGGCCAACGCCATGCCGCAGGCGCTGGGCGCGAAAGCCACGGCGCCGGAACGTCAGGTGGTGGCGATGTGCGGCGACGGCGGGTTCAGCATGCTGATGGGGGATTTCCTGTCGGTGGTGCAGATGAAGCTGCCGCTCAAAATCGTGGTCTTTAACAACAGCGTGCTCGGCTTTGTGGCGATGGAGATGAAGGCCGGGGGCTATCTCACGGACGGCACCGAACTGCACGACACCAACTTCGCGCGCATCGCCGAGGCCTGCGGCATTACCGGTATTCGCGTGGAGAAAGCCTCTGAGGTAGACGAAGCCCTGCAGCGCGCGTTTTCCATCGACGGCCCGGTGCTGGTGGACGTCGTCGTCGCCAAAGAGGAGCTGGCGATCCCGCCGCAGATCAAGCTCGAACAGGCCAAAGGCTTTAGCCTGTATATGCTCCGCGCCATCATCAGCGGTCGCGGTGATGAGGTGATCGAACTGGCAAAAACCAACTGGCTCAGGTAAAACATCTGGCATCGCCTTTTCAACAATAAGGACATGCCATGATTGATTTACGCAGTGATACCGTTACCCGTCCGAGCCGCACCATGCTCGAAGAGATGATGGCCGCGCCGGTCGGGGACGACGTCTACGGCGATGACCCGACGGTTAATGAACTGCAGCGCTATGCGGCAGAGCTGAGCGGCAAGGAGGCTGCCCTGTTCCTGCCAACCGGCACGCAGGCGAACCTGGTCGCCCTGCTCAGCCACTGCGAGCGCGGTGAAGAGTACATCGTCGGCCAGGGCGCGCATAACTACCTTTACGAAGCCGGCGGCGCAGCGGTGCTCGGCAGCATACAGCCGCAGCCGATTGACGCCGCGCCGGACGGCTCCCTGCCGCTCGATAAAGTGGCGGCGAAAATCAAAGCCGACGACATCCACTTCGCCCGCACCAGGCTGCTCAGCCTGGAAAACACCCACAACGGCAAGGTGCTGCCGCGCGAGTACCTGAAAGCCGCGTGGGAATTCACCCGCGAGCGCGGGCTCGGCCTGCACGTGGACGGCGCGCGTATCTTCAACGCCGTCGTGGCGTACGGCTGCGAGCTGAAGGAGATTACGCAATACTGCGACTCGTTCACCATCTGCCTCTCTAAAGGGCTGGGCACGCCGGTGGGTTCCCTGCTGGTAGGCAATGCGGACTACATCAAGCGCGCCAACCGCTGGCGGAAGATGACCGGCGGCGGCATGCGCCAGGCGGGGATTCTGGCGGCGGCGGGGCTGTACGCGCTGAAAAACAACGTGGCGCGCCTGAAGGACGATCACGATAACGCCGCGTGGATGGCCACGCAGCTGCGCGAGATCGGCGCCGACGTGATGCGTCACGACACCAACATGCTGTTCGTTCGCGTCGGCGACGAGCATGCCGCCGCGCTGGGTGAATTTATGAAAGCGCGCGGCGTGCTGATCAACGCCTCACCGATCGTGCGCCTGGTGATGCATCTCGACGTCAGCCGCGAGCAGCTGACCGACGTGGTGAAACACTGGCAGGCGTTTTTACAGCGCTAAGGAGCCCAACGTGCCGCAACGCATTCTGGTGCTCGGCGCCAGCGGATACATTGGCCAGCACCTGACCACGGCGTTAAGCCAGCAGGGGCATCAGGTGCTGGCAGCGGCACGCAACACCGAACGCCTGCAAAAACTCAGTTTGCCCGGCGTCACCTGCCACAACGTTGACCTCAACTGGCCGAAGGAACTTCCCGCGCTGCTGGAAGGGGTCGACACGCTTTACTACCTGGTGCACAGCATGGGCGAAGGCGGGGACTTTATCGCCCACGAGCGTCAGGTGGCGATGAACGTCCGCGATGCCCTGCTGCAAACGCCGGTGAAGCAGGTGATTTTTTTAAGCTCGCTCCAGGCGCCCGAACATGAGCAGTCCGACCATCTGCGCGCCCGCCAGCTAACGGCGGACACGCTGCGCGGTGCCAATATCCCCGTAACCGAGCTGCGCGCGGGGATCATCGTCGGCGCGGGGTCCGCCGCCTTCGAAGTGATGCGCGATATGGTCTACAACCTGCCGGTGCTCACGCCGCCGCGCTGGGTGCGTTCGCGCACCACGCCGATTGCGCTGGAGAATTTACTGCATTATCTGGTGGCCCTGCTGGACCATCCGGCGGCGCAACACCGCGTGCTGGAGGCTGCCGGTCCTGAAGTGCTGAGCTATCAGGAGCAGTTCGAACATTTTATGCGCGTCAGCGGACGCCGACGCTGGCTGATCCCCATTCCCTTCCCGACCCGCTGGATTTCGGTGTGGTTTTTGAATGTGATCACCTCCGTGCCGCCGACGACCGCCAAAGCGCTGATCCAGGGGCTGAAGCACGATCTGCTGGCGGACGATCGCGCGCTGCGGGCGCTCATCCCGCAGGATCTGATCCGCTTCGACGATGCGGTGCGCAATACGCTGAAAGAAGAAGAGCAGCTGGTGAACTCCAGCGACTGGGGCTACGACGCCCAGGCGTTTGCCCGCTGGCGGCCGGAGTACGGCTATTATCCGAAACAGGCGGGCTGCACGGTGAAAACCTCTGCCAGCCTGGCCGCGCAGTGGGAGGTGGTGAACCAGATTGGCGGCAAAGAAGGGTATTTCTTCGGCAATCTCCTCTGGCAAACGCGCGGGGCGATGGATCTGCTGGTGGGGCACCGGCTGGCGAAAGGCCGCCCGGCCCGCCCGTATCTTGAGGTGGGCGACGCGGTCGACAGCTGGAAGGTGATTATCGTCGAGCCGGAAAAACAGCTGGCGCTGCTGTTCGGGATGAAAGCGCCCGGGCTGGGGCGACTCTGCTTTACGCTGAAAGACAAAGGCGATTATCGGGAACTGGACGTCCGCGCCTGGTGGCATCCGCACGGAATGCCGGGTCTGTTCTACTGGCTGTTGATGATCCCCGCCCACCTGTTTATCTTCCGCGGGATGGCGAAACGGATTGCGCAACGTGCAGAACAAAAGATGAAAATAAGTTAATAAAACCCTTTTTCTTTCACCTTTCCCATTGCATAGCGCCGTAATTCACGAAAGAATGCGCACGAAATTCTTTTCAACACAGTGGATAGTTATGAAGGTACTGGTTACCGGGGCGACCAGCGGCTTAGGCCGAAATGCGGTCGAATTTCTGCGCAGCAAGGGCATCAGCGTCAGGGCTACCGGTCGCAACGAAGCGATGGGGAAACTGCTGCAAAAAATGGGCGCAGAGTTCGTCCATGCCGACCTGACGGAGCTGGTCTCCTCGCAGGCGAAGGTCATGCTCGCCGGTATCGACACGCTGTGGCACTGCTCCAGTTTTACCTCGCCGTGGGGAACCCAGGAAGCCTTCGATCTCGCCAACGTGCGGGCCACCCGCCGTCTGGGCGAATGGGCCGTCGCCTGGGGCGTGCGTAACTTTATCCATATCTCATCACCATCGCTCTATTTCGACTACCACCACCATCGTGACGTGCAGGAAGATTTCCGCCCTGCTCGCTTTGCCTGCGAGTTTGCCCGCAGCAAAGCGGCCAGCGAAGAGGTCATTGACCTGCTGGCGCAGTCGAACCCGCACACCCGGTTTACGATCCTGCGTCCGCAAAGCCTGTTCGGACCGCACGACAAGGTGTTTATTCCACGCCTGGCGCAGATGATGCATCACTACGGCAGCGTGCTGCTGCCGCGCGGTGGCGATGCGCTGGTGGATATGACCTATTACGAAAACGCCGTCCACGCCATGTGGCTGGCAAGCCAGCCGGACTGCGATAAGCTGATCTCCGGCCGCGCCTATAACATCACTAACGGTGAGCCTTGCACGCTGCGCAGCATTGTGCAGCGGCTGATCGACGAGCTGCAGATCGACTGCCGTATCCGTTCGGTTCCCTACCCGATGCTCGACATGATTGCCCGCAGCATGGAGCGCTTTGGCAGTAAATCGGCCAAAGAGCCTGCGCTGACGCATTACGGCGTATCGAAGCTTAACTTTGACTTCACGCTGGATATTTCGCGGGCGGAGAATGAGCTGGGGTATCAGCCGGTGGTGACGCTGGATGAAGGGATTGTGCGCACGGCGGCGTGGTTACGGGATCACGGGAAGTTACCCCGGTAAGCGATCCTGCCACACATAGGCCGGGTAAGCCTGCGCTTACCCGGCAAATCACACCATCCGATGCGATATCCGTTAATCCCGCCCGCGCATCGATGAAATAATTTCTGTTAAGTTTCATGTCAACAATACGTATTCCCTTGCTTTTAAAAGGGGATAATGAAACGCTTTTGTCTTAATGTCATTGACCATTCTGACAGGAAAGACAAAAATGGAATTTGCACAGGCCGTTGCCGAAACGGGGCAATCCCGCTACAGCCTGCATATAAATGACAGCCCGGTACAGCCTGACGTGCTGCGATTCAGAGGACGCGAGGCGCTCAGCGAGCCGTTCTCATGGAATATTGAGTTCACCGTCCCGCCGGGCGACATTGCCGCGCAGGATGTGCTGCTGAAATATGCCAGCCTCAGAATGCGTAACGGCAAGGAGGTGCATGGCATTATCACCTTCCTGAAATGCCTGTGCACCAGCGCCGACCAGTCACGCTACGCCGTCCGTCTTGAATCCCGTCTGGCTCTGCTGTCTCATACCAGCCGCTGTGCCATTTACCAGAATATGTCCGTGCCGGAGCTGGTGGAGCATCTGCTGCGCCGTCACGGACTGGTGGGGGTTGATTTTGATTTTCGTCTGGAGCGTCAGTATCCGGTGCGTGAGCCGATAACTCAGTGGAACGAAACCGATTTGCAGTTTATTCAGCGTATCCTCTCAGAGGTGGGCATCTGGTTCCGCTCCGAAATGCACGCCGTCACCCGGCAGGAAACGCTGATTTTTGCCGACAGCCAGCTTAACTACGAATTTCACGTCACCCTGCCCTATGGTGAGCCCTCCGGCCTGTACGATGGTGCAGAGGAAAGCTGCTGGAATGTGCGCACCTGGCACAATGCCGTCACGGGCAGGGTAAGCACCCGCAACGACAATTACCGGGACTGGGCGCGTCCGGTTTCTGCTGAGGTGAGCATGCGCAGCAGTGCCACCACAACGGGCGAAACGTACCGCTACGGCGGCACGCACTTAACGGCGGGCGATGATACCGACCCGGAGCCGGAAACCGAAAGCGGCGCATTCTATGCCAGAATTCATCATGAACGCGAACTGAACCGCTCAGCCATTCTGCATCTTTTCAGCAACGCTTCAGGTCTTACCCCCGGACAGGTGCTGGAGCCACAGGGCAATATCATTGAAGAAATGCGTGAAGGCGTGGTTATCGGTCTTGTCACCTTTATTGCTTCCCACGATTCCCGTCTACATGTGTCCGCCTGGGGCATGCCCTACACCGAACGCTATTGCTACCGCCCGCCGGAAATCCCCCGCCCCGAAATTCACGGCACGCTGCCCGGCAGAGTGGACAGTCGCAGTCCTGACGAGCCGTATGCCTGGCTGGATGAACAGGGGCGCTACCGGGTACGTATGGACTTTGACCGGGACCAGGACTGTGAACCCGGCTATGCTTTCCCCTGGCTGAGGCTGTCAAACCCCGTGGCGGGCGACGTGCACGGCTTTCATTTCCCGCTTGTGCACGGTACAGAGGTCGCTGTGGCCTTCCATGCGGGCGACCCTGACCTGCCTTATATAGCGTATGTTTTCCACGACTCAGAGCACGCCGACGTGGTGACCCGCGACAACCGCAGCCAGAACATTCTGCGCACGGCGGGAGACAATGAACTCCGGATGGAGGACAAACGGCAAGAGGAGCATATCGCCCTTACCACGCCATTTGGTGCAACACAGCTTAATCAGGGGCACATTACCGACGCACAGGACAAACCACGCGGCAGCGGCTTTGAACTGCGCACTGACGAGCACGGCGTGATACGTGTGGCAAAGGGGCTGCTTGTCACCGCCGACGGACAGCAGAAGGCTGAGGGCGACATACTGGAGATGGACACAGCCCTACGCGAAATAGAATTCCTTCAGCAGCAACTCCAGGCACTGAACTCTGCCGCTGTGCAGGCCCGCGCACTGGAAGCGGATATTGCCAGCCAGAAAGCGATGTTTGCCGAACGCTTCCGCGAACTGGAAGAAATGATTCATTTTTCAGCCCCGGAAGGCATGGCCTTCACCAGCGGTGAGCACATACAACTGGCAGCGTCGGAGAATATCGCCGTGAATGCGGGCGGTGATATCAGTGCAGGCGCAATAGGTAACGTAAGCATGCTGGCGGGTGAAAAGGTGGGTCTGTTTGCGCACACCGGAAAGCTCAGCGTGGTTTCCGCAGAGGGTCCGGTGCAGTTTCAGGCGCAGAACGGCAGTATGCACCTGAGCGCAGAGCAGAAGTTGCGCATCACCAGCCTGAGCGAAATGCTGTTTGCGGGAAAAAAACGGGTAACGCTGATTGGCGGCGGCAGCTACCTGAAAATTGACGAGGCGGGGATTGAATACGGCACGACGAACACTTACACGCGCTACGCAAAACGGACGGTAACCGCAGGCCCCGCGACAGTACTTGTTGAATTTCCGTCACATCCGGAACCGGGCGAGCCCGTTTTATCCCCTGACGATCATTTATTTTCCTAAACAAGGAATGTATCCATGCAAATTTCACCGCCGATCCATTTTCCCCATAACGATAATGAAACCTTTGGGGAATGGTTGGCCCGTTGTATGCCCGTTGATACTCAACGCAGTTACCCCGTAAACCATGTGGGAGCATGGCATGGCGGTATTCACATTCCCCATACCGACACCGGAGCATTAGCGAACCCATTAAGGGCTATCGCCGATGGTGTGGTGGTTTATGCGAACTACCCGGCCCCATCGGAGAAACGGGACCAGAAACCGCTGAACTATGGCGGGCGCACGGATAACGGCTGTGTTCTTATCCGTCACGATATGCTGATTGGTGAAGATCCGGTTGCCTTCACGTTTTACTCACTCACGATGCACATGAAGCAGGTCAGGCCGGAAATTCAGATGAAGGGCGGCGTTAGTGTCAGGCGCGGACAGATTATCGGCACGTCAGGCATGGTGAGCGGACGAAATGGTTACCATTTTCAGATTTGTTGTCCCCCTTCATCACTTGAAGCGCTCAGCGGGCGTGCGCATGGCGTGCTGAACCTTCTCGCCTCCGGGCGTAAGGAGCCGCTATACGGAAACCGCTATCACTATCTTCCGGCAGGACTTCCGGTCTTTGAGAACGTGCATAAGGTCAATATCCCAACACAGACCACCAGCGAAGCGCTTTATATTATTCATGAAGGGGGCAAAACCCGGACGCTTCGTAAGATTCATGATGATTATGAAATCGTGGGAGACGTGGCGGGGGCTGTGGACTTTATCGGCGAACCCGCATCACCGGGCGCAGTGCTTAAAAAATACAGTGAATGGCTCAACATCGAAACCCCGACGGGCCGGGGCTGGGTGGACGTATCCGATCTCAACGTGAAATCCTGGAGTGATGCGGATATGCCTGAATGGGCGGGCTGGCATTTTGTGGACGACGACCCGACAGCGGACAGCCAGTGCAATTCTGAAATGGTTAGAAAACACCTGAACAGCCCGGCAGACCTGCTGACGCATTTTGTCTGTAAATTTCCGTTTGAGTGGAATTATTCAACTTTTGACGCACGTTTTTCATGGCTGAGAATGCCGGATTCGCGCAAGGTACTCAGCGAAGACGATTACAATGAACTGAAAGCCCATGCCAGAGCGCTGTGCTTTTTTGACAGGCTACCGCCGGAGGCTCAGGCCGAACTGAGCGGTGAAATCTGGCATTTTGAACCACGCACATTTATTACGTTATTACAGAAAGCAGAGCCGCGTCTGATTTATTACAGCGCGAATGGTCGTTCAAAAAGAGAGCTTAACGATTTTATTACCGATGATATGCGACACGGCGACCTGACGCGGGAGCAGATATTGGCACAGGGTCAGCTAAATAAAATCAATCTGTTCGGGCATGAGTTAAAAATTAATCTCTTAGATTTTAATAAATCAGTTGATGAACATTTTGCCCGCATGGAACAAATGGCCTTCTGGACTGCATGGGGAGGGTATGCGCCGCTCATTCAGATTATGATTGAGAAATTCCGCAAAAATGAAGGCGGCATTTTGCGACACGAATTGTTGAATAAAGCGTTTCTGGAGCACAAGACGACAAAAGAGTGTGCTACTGAAATAAATAAAATTATATCAGAAACGCTCGATGACAATGGCTTTTCTAGATTATCAATAGATAACCTTAGTGACATTAACAATAAGATCACTGCCAGAATCACGTTGCCTAAGTTTAATGATTGGGACTGGTTTAACGGTTTGGGGATTACCATCCACGATACCTACTCAACGAAGATTTATCTTGATTATCTGGATATTGATGTGCCGTCGGATGCCTATGGTCCTCGCCGATACCGCGCAGGTCTGCGTTTCCAGATACAGGATCATTTTGGGCTGGATGTTCCAGACCTTAACGGTAAAGGATTTGAGGATATTCCCTGGTTTTGTTCATGGTTCATCTTGCAACGCTATAAACACTATGACTTTAAGCCGTTTGTAAATGAAGCAAATTTCATCATTCATATAAGCGGGTGAAATATGAAAAGTTATAAATTGTTAATTATTATTTTTGGTTTACTGGTGATTTGTGTCAGGTACTTAACATTAAGCCCGGCTATTGATGCTATATATCAGAAGAGTTATTACGATCCTCAATGGGGGCGAGGCGAATGTAAATCAACAGTTGTTCTGGTTGAACATGCACCTATAACCCATCAACAAAAAATTGAATTATGGAATGTAAGCAAACATGATATATTAAAAAAATGGGCCCCGCTTGATAATAATAAATGCGATGACGTTTTATTTGTAAGCAACAATGTAGAACAAGTAATTGATAGTATGGGGATGAAAGAGTGGATGGGAGAAGAACAAATATGTTTGGAAGGCAAGTTAGGTGCAGGAAAATGCATATCTAGAAATGAAAGGTTGTTCTATATCGTGAGAGACAAACCGCTTTCTAAGGATGATGTCAAGGACACCATAAATGGCGAAAAATTTTACCTACATTTTGTCGATAACTAATTTTTAATCAAACAAAGGGTGCTGAAACTTCAGTGCCCTATAAGCTGTTATACTGACATTCATCAGAACCATCACATTAAACTCCCTTCAAAAAGCCATAACCCACACGAGCTGGCTATATGCTAATGACCAAAGCCGCCTACGCCCGGGACAGAGGCGTAAGCCGTCAGACCGTCTACGACCGAACCGCCAGAGGTGGGCTTGTGCTGGTGGGCGGTACAATTGATGCCCGCGCCTCAGAACAAAAACGATGGATTTTATCGCCCTCGCTGCATGGCGTGGCAACAACAAGCGGGTAAACATTTCTGCGCAAGCCACGCCACGTATGGCCTGATGCACCGAAAGATTTTTTCGGGGTCACTACGCAGGGGTATTTCCGCTTTGTTTTTTACGTCAGCCCTGACAGACCGGGCCTTTCGTCCTGGCCGGAACCAGAAATACCTGAAATGAAAAAATGTTCAAAACGAGCGATTTATTGCGCATCTGTCGCCCCCCAGCACTTCCGTACCGGACAGTACCTTTTCACTACCAGCGGGGGCAGGTTTAATCACTGCGCCCTGCCCGGCAGGACGGCTTACTTCATCAAATTTTTACGCGTCGAAAATAAGAAACTATTTTCCGGAAACGATGCCTGTTAATTCGCTGTTTTTGCGGGCGCCAGGAGCAAAATGCACGACAGCATGTTATAGCTCCCATATGATTTCGTATTGCGTTTTTGCCCCTGAGTAGCCAGGAAACTCCATATTTCGAATAATAGCGAGTCTGAGCGAAGAATACCGAATTATGGGAATGATGTTCATCGGGAGCAAGGGAGAAAGTTCCTCTTCCTTCTCCGCTGGTAATATGCTGGTTCTCCTTTTTCCTCTCTCTGAAAATGTAACTTCCTGTAACAGCCCTGATTTCTGCATTTGGGGCTGATTATGGGGCTAAAAATCATCATTGATTTTAAAATCACTTTAAATTCAATAACATTACTCGCACCCGTTCATCCCCCACAGGGAAAGGGTGCAAAAACTAAAACGGCAACCTTTCGGTTGCCGTTTGCTTTTACAGAGCGGTCCAGGCATCAGCCCATGCCAGGCCTGCACCTGGTTCATAGTATGCCGGAGCGTTGTTACACCAGCCGCTGTACGGGAACGGTTTGCACTGGAACAGT
This sequence comes from Enterobacter cloacae complex sp. ECC445, assembly GCF_021892025.1. Classification (NCBI taxonomy): domain Bacteria; kingdom Pseudomonadati; phylum Pseudomonadota; class Gammaproteobacteria; order Enterobacterales; family Enterobacteriaceae; genus Enterobacter; species Enterobacter cloacae complex sp. ECC445. The sequence goes on from NZ_JAKLRZ010000007.1 coordinate 229,051, forward strand.
TTACCGTGGTTGTTCACGATATCGCCCGCCTTGTACTTGCTGTTCGCGCTCCACGCGGCGTAATCGCCAGAAGTGCCTTCGTCCTGAGACGGTGCCGCTTTGGCCTTCACGTTCAGCAGATAGGAGGTCGTGCTGCTCAGCTCTCCGTCGCTTACGGTCAGGCTGATTTCAATCTGCTGAGCCGTCGCTGATTCAGGTGCCTTGAAGTTCACTACCGCTTTATCCTGACCGGTCACGGTCTGGCCGTCCTGGGAACGCCAGGTGTAGGTCAGCGCGTTGCCGTCTTCATCAGTAGAGCCTTCTGCGCTCAGTGAAACCTGCGCACCGGCGTCAACCGCACCGATTGGACCGGCGATATGCGCCACTGGCGCGTGGTTCACCGCAGCAGGTTCTGCTGGCGTTTCATCCGGTACTGGCGCTGGTGCCGGCGTTTCGTCTTCTGACGGTGTCGGCGTTGGCGTTACCGGGGTCTCATCCGGCGTAACGGAACCGTCGTCGTTAACGATGTTCACGTTAAAGAACTTCTGCACGCACTTGCTGTAGTCACCCTCTTTGAAGGCGCTAAACGGCGTCTGGTAGCCAACCAGCTGGCAAGCGTAGGTTGCGCCGCTTGGCGTATCCGCGCTCCATCCCCAGTCCTGCTCCCAGTAGATCTTAAGCGCGCCAGCACCGCCTTCGTCGAACTGCTTCATGTTCGCGCAGCCCAGCACTTCGTTCGCCGGAACGGGAACTTTCAGGTAGTTCGCGAACTCTTTGTAGTACTTGATACGGTTCTCAGACTGTGCAATTTCAGTTGGGCCGCCGCACTCAACGCCGCCGTTGATGATCTGGGTGGTCACGCCGAAGCCAGGGACCAGGCCGTTGGCTTTATCGTGATCGTTCGGCTGCCAAGTACCGTCGATAACCTGCAGCATGCTTGGTTTTGGCGGCTGTGGATAGGCGAAGAAGAAGATCGCACTCGCCAGGTTCAGCCAGGTATCCGCCACCAGCTCAGGTTTGTCGAGCAGCGTACGCACGTCGCCGTACATCGCTTCAGAGAACGGACCGTAGTTGTAGTTGTAGGACAGCTGCTTAGCGCCGCGACCGAAGTAGCTCAGGAAGTCGCCGTCTTTGTCTTTACCGCACGGCCAGGTCTGACCCTGCCAGACGTCCGGGTTACATTCGCCGTTATAGCCGCCCTTCTGGCCTTCGCTCCAGCCCATTTCACGCACGTGAACCAGGGCCTGACGCCATTCGGCTTCCGGACGCCAGCTTTCGTGACCGCCGGTTTCCTGGGCAAAGTGGGCAAACATGGTTGCCAGCTCTTTACGGCAGATGGCGTCACTGTCGCGACCGTCGTTGTAGGTCTTACACAGCGCCGGGAACTTACCGACCGCTTTCAGGAAGTTGCTGTAGGTGTACGCCTGCGCGCGCAGCGGGAAGAGATACTCCCAGTCGCTGGCCTTCACGATCCCTTCCACGCGCTTCACGTTATCCGGGTTCGCCGCACGGCCTGGCTCAATCAACTCAACCTGAGCGTTGTCCAGCGTCTGGATGGTCTCTTTTACGGAGGCCATCAGCGGGAAGCTGGTCAGCTCTTTTTCTTTCTTCGCCAGATCGCTGGCTTTCATGGTATATGGTTCACTGGTGGTCGCTTGCAGCGAGGCAGCCTGGGCCATAAACGGGGCTACGCATGCGCCGGCAACGAGTACACTCAGTAACGTCCTTTTGTTCATTTCACTATTCCTGTTAATTGAAGTTAAATATTAACAATCCAGGCTTATGTATTAATCCGTTAATAAATAAACCGCGGAGAGCTGTTTTCTCTTTTCGAAGAACACCTTCAGGAATTCTTCAAAAATAAAAAACTCATTCGGTCGCTGTAGCTTTCAGTTCCTGATATTTCCTCCACACCTTGCGGGCATATATCATGCGCTGAGGATAATTCGCTTTTTTTAACCCGGCGTTATAGGCGCCTACCGCCTCCCAGTTATAGCCATACACTTTAATCATGCTGGACAATATCGATGCGCCAACCATAATCGAGGTACAGGGTTCGGTTATCAGCCGATATTCATCTATTCCCCGGCTCTCCAGCTCGGAAAAATGCGAGCTGTTAATTTGCATTAGCCCCACGTCGCGGGTACCGTCATGATTTTCGCCAACGGCATACGGGTTCATGCCCGATTCCACGTTCGCAATGGCGTACAGCAAATAAGGATCGACGTGATAATAATGTGCAGCTTTATCCCAACAGTTTGCCAGCGCGCTCTGGCTGAGTATCAATAATAAAAAAAATAACTTTTTCATTTTTACCTGCTGACCGTTTCGCTAATTTCTCCTTAACAACATCCTGTAAAATCATTTTTAATTTACTCCCCCCTTAAGCGGGGGGAGTTTTTATCAGCTCAGATTAACGGCAATCTGTTGATGGGCCTTCTTTCACCCATACGTCGCTGTTCGCTGGGTTATCACCGCGGGTCCACCATTTGGCACGGTAAACGTTACCCTGGTAAGTGGTGGTTTCGCCGCCGTTGTACACCAGGTCAGAACGCCAGTTCATCTTCACGTTGCTCATGAGTTCCCACGCGTCTACGCCGAAGCCAGGCTGGTTGCCCTGAGTCCAGTACTTCGCTTTCCATACCAGATGGTCGAAGCTGACGGTGTCGCCAGTGTTGTAGATTTTGCTGGAATCCCACGCAGCATATTTGCTGGCGTTAGCGTCAACCGGTGCGTCGCAGCTGCCGGTTGCAGTGCCTTCATCAGATGGTGGAGTCACGTCATCAGCAGGCGGCGTCACCTCGTCAGCAGGCGGCGTCACGTCGTCAGCAGGTGGCGTCACGTCAGCTGGTTTCGGATTGACCGTAACCTGGACGTTAGACTGCACGCTGGTTTTGCCATCGCCCACTACCACACTCAGAGTGTAGGAAGAGGTTGAGGTCACTTCTGGCGCAGTGATGGTCACGTTAGCGGTATCAGTACCGGTCGCGTGCATATCTCCCGGAACGCTCCAGGTGTAGGTCAGGCTATCGCCGTCTGGATCTGCAGCCTGCGCGTGCAGGGTATAGGTTTCACCCGCCTGCAGCGTTACCGCTTCCATTGGGTTCACAACCGGTGCCTGGTTAGCCTTCGGCGCCTTGTTAACCACCTGCACGTCAATCGCGTTGCTCAGGCCTTTCGCGTCGGTTACCGTCAGACGGAATACCATGGTCTGATCGCTGGTGACAGCCGCAACGTTGAAGGTTGCTTTCGCTTTGGTGCTGTTGGTCAGGGTCACTGATGGGCCAGAAACCTGAGTCCATTTGTAGGTAATCGCATCGCCGTCAGGATCGCTGGACGCTGAACCATCAAGCGTAACGGTTGCCGGGCCAGAAACGTTCTGGTCTGCAGAGGAAGCGATTGGCGCATGGTTGGTCACAACAGGATCAACCGGCGTTGTGCCGCTGCCCAGCAGGCTTTCGTTCATGGCGTTCAGAATGTCCCCTGTATCGGAATCAATAGACCATGCAAACAGACCCCCCAGGTTTTTCTGGAGTACGTATTTGCCTTTTGCCGCAGTAGAACGCGCGTCTTCATACGAGATCAGGTCGCCGGTTGACTTGTTGAACACGTATGGCGCTTCCGCGTCAGCATCGTAGCCGTATTCCCAGCCTGGTTTACCTTTGTACTCGTTAACGATCTGGCGATAGTCAACAACGCCCGGTTCCCAGGTGCCTCGCACCATACCGGTCGCGGTACCGGTGAATGGATTGTTGCCGGTGTAGCCGTGTACGCCGGTCCAGCCGCGGCCATACATGCCCGCACCCACCACGATCTTGCCAGGCTGTACGCCTTGCTGCAGCAGGGCATCAACCCCGTTTGCGGTGGTGTAGTTGGTGTCTGGTCGCCATGCTGGCGCATTCAGCGCAGCCTGGTGGCCCAGCTCGGTATTGCTCCAGCCGCCGTAGAAGTCGTAGCTCATCAGGAAGATGTGGTCGAGGTACTGCTGAGCAGTGGTGTAGTCCACATCTTCAATCTTGTCTTTACCGGCACCGATAGCGCTGGTCAGCTCATAGGTACGGCCAGTCTGGGCAGACAGCTCGTTCAGCATGGTGCGCAGATCGTGCATCAGCGCGGTATAGGTCGCTTTATCCTGCTGCGGGTTGCCTTTAGTCTCGGTCACACCGCCGCCGCCAGGGAATTCCCAGTCGATATCCACGCCGTCAAAGAATTTCCAGGTCTGCAGGAAGTCTTTAACAGAGGAGACGAAGCGCGCGCGGATGGCCGGGTCGCCCATGTGGAAGAACGGATCGGACAGGGTCCAGCCGCCGATAGATGGCAGCACTTTCAGGTCCGGATGCGCTTTTTTCAGCGCCATCAGCTGACCAAAGTTACCTTTGTACGGGTCGTCCCAGTTGGAGACGCCAGACTGTGGTTTTTGCAGAGCAGCCCACGGGTCGTGGATTGCCACGGTAAAGTCAGGACGGCCCTGGCAGTCGCGCTGCAGCACGGCGAAGCTGTTGCCGCCTTCAACGGTTTTCAGGCCGTCGTTGATGCCGTCACCGCCACAGATTGGAATGAAGCCGTACAGAATGTGGTTGAGGTTCGCGGCAGGAATTTTGTCAACCGGGAAGTTACGGTCGTAAACGCCCCACTCAGGGAAGTAGGCCGCAACCACTTTATCGGTATGCTTCGCGAAGGATTTGTTGTTCTCGTGCAGCGACGTGTTCAGCGGCAGCAGGTGGCTACCGTCGGTATCCGCAACGAGGATCAGCTTGCTGGCGCTTTTCGTACAGCCGCTGTTATTACAAACTTCAACCTGCTCCTGATAACGTCCACCTTTTTTCACTTTGAACGTTGCAGAGCCTGCCGCGCCGCCAGCGCCGGTCCACACGGTTTTACCGTCCAGCAGAACTTTCGCGGAGGTTGGCGCATCGCCGCTCCAGACGTTCCACTCCACTTTGACATCGACGCCGTCATTATGCACTTTGACCAGATTATTATAATCCTGAGCGGCCTGATCCACTTCGACCAGAGCAAATTTGTCATTGCCGGAACCAATGGTCGGTGCACCTGGCGCCGCTGCGAATGCGGAGCTGGTTGCTGCCGCAATAAAGAGCGCCAGATATTTAGGCTTCATAAAATTCATTTGTTATTTCCCGATAAATTTATTCGTAACGTTAATACCCATGCCTTCCTTGAGAACATGGCGTGTTTCGCGTAATGCGTATTTAACTAACCTGACAACCGTGACAAAAAACGTTTTGCTGCGTTGTATTCCTCCATAAAAAGATACAAGCCCCAATTCCGTGTAGCTTATATCCCTTACGATACACTGAGCGCAAAGAGACGTCCTTCTCTTCCACCGTCGAAAAAACTTATAAAAACTCTTGACCAGTACATTTAAAATATGAAAGCAAACTGCTGACCAATAAACACCGCTATTCCAGCAAAAGAGAGATAAGGTCCGAAAGAAATAGTGAGGTTATTTTTATTTAAATTATTTAAGGCGAAATATCCGATAATACCGCTTAGCGCGGCGGCTAACTCAATCGTCGGCAGCGCCTGCCAGCCGCACCAGGCGCCCAGGGCCGCCAGCAGCTTAAAATCGCCATATCCCAACCCTTCCCGGCCGGTCATCAACCGAAATGCCCAGTAGAGCAGCCACAGGGAGAGGTAGCCTGCCACCGCGCCGAACAGCGCATCGCGCAGCGCTAGCGAGTGGCCAACCGCATGGAACAGCAGTCCTGCCCACAGCAGAGGCTGCGTCAGGCAGTCCGGCAGCAGCTGGTGCCGCCAGTCGATCATCGCCAGGGGCAGCAAAAAGGCGGCCAGCAGCCATACGGCAAAGATGGACTGGACGTCAGGCATACACCAGGCGGTGATACCACAAAACAGTGCGGAAAAAAGTTCGATTAAAAATATCCGCAGGGGGATAGCCGTTCTGCACCGGCGGCAGCGCCCGCGTAATACCAGCCAGCTAACCAGCGGAATATTCTCCCAGGCGGAGAGCCTGTGCTGGCAGACCGGGCAGTGCGAGGCCGGAAAGAGCAGATTACCGCTCCCCTCCTCCTCCATCACCATGCCCGGCACGCGCTCGGCAACCACCCCAAGAAAGCTCCCGACAATGCCGCCGAAGATTGCGCTCATTATCGGGAATCCCACCGGGTAAACCTCCCGCATCAGCGCGAAGGTGTTCATGCGGTCTTGCTCCAGGTGAGCTGGACTTGCGCCTTAACATCGCTGAGATGATCGACCGGGGTAAGATCCATTTTCTGCAGCCTGACGCCGGAATACTGGTTTATTTCCCGCAGCCAGTTCTTTAATTCGTAGACGTTTACGCGATTAACGACGAACGACAAGGTCTGTCCATCCTGATGCACCTCCGTCAGAGGAAGATGAATTTCCTGCGCGCTTTTCTCCACCACCGCGCGCGGATTATCCGTTTTGACAATCTGGACCTGGAGATGGTTTTTATCAATTTCACTGCGCATCCAGTTCAGCGTCTCTTTTTGTCTGCTCAGCGTGGCTTTGCTGTTCTGAATCATATTATCCAGCGGGATCATACCCGCGTAATAAATAACTGCCCCCGCTATCGCGGCGGCACATATTTTCAGAATAACTTTTTCCCTGGTGCTGTAATTTTGATAACGAGACTTAAGCTGCGTGATTCGCTCTTTCATTTATGTTTCCCTGCGATCATGGCGGTATAAGGCGCAGAGGTCGACACAGGCTGTAAGGTGAAATCAAAATTTTCCCCCGCCTGTGTTACAAACGTCTGCAATGCGGATTGATTTTGCGAACGGGCGCTCAGCGTCAGCGTGTTTTGCTGAGCATCGTATTCGAGCAGCGTGATCTCCAGCGCGGGCACGGCCTGCCGGGCTTTTTCCAGATCGTCCAGCTGCAGGAACACCCCTTTGGTCTGCTTTTTCATATTTTGACCAAAGTGATATTTGATATTGGTCTGCTGACGCATGCTGGGAAAATGGTGCTGGTAAACCTGCAGGATCTCCTGCTGAACCTGATTTTCCTGCTGCACCAGCATCCAGGCCATCGCGATGCGCGGGCCCAGCAGCAGGCCGAGAGAGAGCAGGCCCGCCGCGGCCATCGCCGCCTTGATGCCCTTAGAGGCTTTCCCCGTGCCCGCTTTCGCACTGAATTCACCGTGCAGAAGCGTGACGCGGCAGGTGCGCCACTGCGGCTGGATCAGGACCAGCGGATGCTGCCAGGGAAGCACGACGTCAACGTCCACACCGTCAGGCGCGTCGCCGTAGCAGCACACCTCCCCCTCTCCGGCTTTTTGCATCAGAAGCGGCAGCAGGCTCGACTCCATTTCGCTGGCGACATGGGGCGATAAGCGCAGCCAGTAGCCCTGATCCATGGCGACAAGCGTGCTTCCGCCTGCCGTCACGGGCAGCAGCCAGGCATCCGGCAGCGCCTGAATCACCTTCAAACCGGCCTCATGACAGCGGGTTAACCACCCGCGCAGGCAGTCGGCGTCGATCGCCACCGCGTCCACCTCGGCACCCTTTTTATGAAGCACCGTCCAGTGAAGGTTATCCACGTCGCCAATCAGCGTCTCTTCCGCCATCCACGAGAACGCCGTCGCCTGCGAGGCGACTTTTTTCGGCAGCGTAAAGTGGCGGAAGATCATGCTGCTGGCAGGCAGCAGCAGGCAAACGCGGGCGGCCAGAGGATGGTCGGCCAGGGCGTCCAGGCTCTCCAGCACCTCAACCTGCTCGCTGCCGGAGACACACCACGTTATTTTCCCGCCCTCGCGGCTGTCGGGACGAACAAAAAGGACCTGTTTCATAGCGTTCTACTTTTCTTATTCAATCATTCGGTAACGACGTTGCCACGTCACGATCTCACCGGCTTCGTTATTGACCTGAAGCTGGCTCACCACGCGAAGCGTTAATTCATCGGTATTGCCGGTATAGTTAACGCGAAAATACCGGCTGTTTATCGAGAGAAGCTCGGCCACCTGCGGGAGATCGTCCTTAAGCTGCGGGAAGGTTAGCTCCAGCGCTTTGCTGAAGGTCTCCATGTTTTCCCAGCCGCTTTCAGGACGCGATTCGATCAGGCGAAGCGCGTCATCTTCAGTTAATTTTCCCGGGAACAGGGCGGCCAACAGGGCGGCCTGCTCCGGTTTCAGGGTATTCACATCCACCTTGCTGGCGGAGTCCGGCAGCGCGCACAGCAGCTTGCTCACCTTCGGGTATGCCGCCGCCGGAAACGCAGGCAGCAGTTTGATCTCCGAGATAGTGCGCATCATCTGGTTAGCCGGCTGACGGGCGGGCACCACGCCAGCCCAGGCGTCGGTCTCGGCGCCGTCTTTGGCGGTGGTAGCGTCACCGTCGAGATAGTCCACCAGCTGAAGGTAAACCTCTTCCGCCGTGGACTGGCTCAGCCCGCTCTGGGTCAGGATCTGCTCAACAATTCGCTCGTTGCGCGGCTTTTCCGGCACGGCAGACTGGGCCTGCCCCTGGGCCGGTTTTTCTAAGGCCAGCAGGTTATTGACGTTGAAGCAGTCCTGGGCGTCTTCCACCTGGCTGACCACCGTGTAGTCATCCCCCTGCGTTTCCAGCGGCTGATGCCAGTCCCCATCAGGGGATAGCGCGTTGCTCTCGCCGCTGGCGTCGCTCTGCAGACGGTCTTTGACCACCTTTTCCTGGGCCTGCATCGCCCAGCGCAGCTGCTGCTGGCTCACCTGGTAATGCGTCTTCTGCAGGTTGCGGCAGAACTGCTGGCTGATTTTGGCGGCCAGCGCCGACATCATCACCAGCAGGATCAGCACCACCAGCAGCGCCACCCCTTTCTGTTTGCGTAAGCCACTCATGGTTTCGCTTCCGGTACGGCCTGCGGCGCGGGTTGCGGTTGCGCAGCAGGGGCGGCCTCCGGCGCGGCGGCCGGTGGCGGCAGATCGCCCGGGGTCATAAACACCCAGCGCCAGGTCTCGCCGTTTTCCATGGTCAGCGTCAGCTCCACCCCGTCCGGCAGGTGCGCCGAATCGCTCCAGCTTTTCTGCCAGCCCTGGCGGTAAAAACGCCACGCCAGGGATTTCACGTCGCTGACGATCGGCACTTCATCCGGCTTAACGTCCGCCGGGCTGTCGATGACCGGCCAGACGTCGCGATACAGACGCCCCTCTTCCAGCCGCCAGCGCACGCGCTCAAGCTGCACCGTACCGCTCACGCCGTTTAGCGTGGTCAGCTCAAGCGCGTCATCCTCCTGGCGGAACAGATCCGGCTCGTTGCGCGGCGCGCGCGCCTGGAGCTGGTAAAAATCACGCTCCATCAGGCTCCAGGCGCGCTGAAGCTGGTTAAGCTTCGCCGCGCTGGCGTCGGTGGCGGAGCTGGTGCGCATTGCGCCATCCAGAATTTGCCAGGCCAGGGTGCTGATCACCGCGAAGATGGTCAGCGCAATCATGATCTCCAGCAGGGTAAATCCGCGCTGGCGTCGGGTTTTGTTCACTTGCTCTCTCCCGGCGGAATGATTTGCAGCGATATCACCGGCTGGCTGTCGTCGCCCTCCGCATACACGCGGATGGCGTTAGCCCAGCCGTTGTCGGCGGTTTTGACCCGCTGCTTGCGCCAGTTCCAGCTGCGCCCGCCCATAATTTCGGTTCCCTGCTGCTCTGCATCCGGGAAGTCGGTTTTCGTGAGCTGCGCCTCCGCGAGCTGGTTCTCGGCCACCCAGCTGGCCTGCAGCGTATCGGCCAGCCCGTGGGTAAAACGCACATTCAGAGAGACCGAGTTCATCAGCGCCAGCGCGGCGGTGGAGAAGATGACCAGCGCCACCATGACCTCCAGCAGCGTCATCCCCGTTTGCTTTTTCTTACCGTTAGCCATCGTTTTCTACCGATACAGGGGCCGCACCTTGCGACACCACGCGGAAGTGATGCGCTTTGTCGTAGCTTTGCAGCGTCAGCGTGAAGCGGCTGATTTCGCCGTCCGGCAAAAAAAGCACCTGCGGATCGGACGTCAGCGTGGCGGCCAGACGCTGCGGCGAGAGCGAAACGTGCATCTCTTCCGGGAAATCCCCTTTGGTGGTGATACGCCCCGCGGATAACGGCACCCAGCGACGCTCGCCATTTTTATCTTCGAGCGTCACCAGCTGATATTTATCCGAAGCGATCGTCAGCCCAACGATATTTCCGTCCATCACCGCACGGTCTGAACCATAATCAACGAGAGCTTTTAATTGCTGGCCAAAAATATCCGCACCGCTGCGCGAAGGTATTGTTGACACCACCATCATGGCGCAGCTGGCAAATATCACCAGCGCCAGAATAATTTCCAGCAACGTAAAGCCGCGTTGATTTTTCATTATTTCTCTTTCTTATCCAGAGACCAGTTCGTAATATCATCGGCGGTATTCGCTTCACCGTCCGGACCGGCAGAGAAGACGTCAACCGCACCGTGTTCACCCGGGCTCACGAGCAGGTAATCGTTGCCCCACGGATCCTGCGGCAGGCGGCGAATATAGCCATCCGCGCGGTAGCCGTTCGGGATTGGCGCGATTTCCGGCTTGGTCACCAGCGCCTGCAGGCCCTGCTCGGTTGTGGGATAACGGTGGTTATCCAGCTTGTACATATCCAGCGAGCCTTCGAGGGCGACAATATCGCTGGTCGCCTTTTGGGCATCCGCTTTTTCTTTATTACCCATTAAATTGGGCACCACCATGCTCGCCAGTACGCCGAGAATAACAATGACCACCATTAATTCGAGCAAAGTGAAGCCCGCCTGGCGCGCCAGGTTTTTACGTTTTAAAGCCATGATTTAACCTACCATATTATTAAGTTGCAGAAGCGGTTGTAATATTGACAGTACGATGAATAAAACAATCGTTGCCATCGAGACCACCAGCGCCGGTTCAAATACCGACAGCGTTAAGGTAATGCGATGCTGTAATGCCGATTCCTGGTTTTCCGCCGCGCGGTCCATTAAGTTGCCTAATTCGCCGCTCTCTTCCCCGGAGGCAATCATGTACAGCATGGTGGGCGGAAAGAGCTTCGCCTGCTCCAGGGCGGCGTAAAGCGATGCCCCCTGGCGCACGGTATCCGCCGCCTGCTCCAGCACCTGCCGCGCATAGAGGTTTTCGATACCGTCCATCGCGATATACATCCCCTCCAGCAGCGGCACGCTGCTGGCCTGCAGGATGCTCAGGGTGCGGATATAGCGGGCGCTGTTGATGGCGCACACCAGCTTTTTGATCGGCGAACCGTTGACCAGCCAGCTGTGCCAGCGAAAGCGGTTTTTCGCGTTTCGAAGCCAGGTTTTAAATCCGACCGTTCCGCCGCCCAGCACGCCGACAATATAGATGCCGTAAGCCTGCAGGAAGTCGCTCACCGCAATCAGCGTGCGTGTGGTGATCGGCAGCTGCTGCTTCATGTGGGTGAACTGCTCGATCACCTGCGGCACCACCGCGACCAGCAGAATGCTGATGACCGCAATGGCCACCACCGTCAGGGTGATCGGGTAGACCATCGCCTGCGTCAGCTTGCTTTTCATCTTCTGACGCTGCTCGTTGTACTCCGCCAGCTTCTCCAGCACGTCGCCCAGGTGACCGGTCTTTTCACCGGCCATCACCAGCGTGCAGTAGAGTTTGTCGAAGGTGCGCGGAAACTGGCTGAAGGCGTCAAAGAGCGTGTGCCCCTCCACCACCTTCTCGCGAATTTCAACCACCATCGCCGCCAGCTTTTTGTCCTCCGTCTGCTTCGAGATGGCCTTCAGCGCGCTCTCCAGCGGCAGCGCGGCGTTGACCAGCGTGGAGAGCTGGCGGGTAAACATCGACAGCACCGGCGTGGAGAGCTTTGCCCCGGTTTTCGCTTTTCCGGCAGCCGCCGCTTCGCGGGTTTCGGTGATGCTGACGGGCATTAGCTTTTGCTCGCGCAGCATCTGGCGAACCTGCTTTTGCCCCTCGGCCTGCAGCGTGCCGCGCTGGGTTTTCCCCGCCGCATCCGTCGCCGTCCAGGCGTAGAAGGCCATTACGCATCTCCTCCACGCTCGGCGGTGACGCGCATCACCTCTTCCAGAGAGGTGATGCCGCTTATCACCTTCAGCAGTCCGTTTTCGCGCAGGCTGTAGGCCTGCTTAAAGAGCTGCGTTTCGATGGACATTTCGTCCTTATCTTCATGAATGGCGCGGCGCATGGTGCTGTCCACCACCAGGAATTCATGAATACCGGCACGGCCCTGGTAGCCGCTCTGGCGGCAGTGCTCGCAGCCCACCGCGCGATAGATCGCCTTCGGCGGCGCGTCCATAAAGCTGAACAGCGCTTTTTCATTGGCGTCCAGCGGACTGGTGGTCCGGCAGTGCGTGCACAGCCGACGCACCAGACGCTGGGCAATGACGCCGAGCAGCGATGAACCGATTAAAAACGACTCCAGCCCCATGTCGCGCAGACGCGTAATCGCCCCTGCGGCGCTGTTGGTGTGCAGCGTAGACATGACCAGGTGACCGGTGAGCGACGCCTGCACCGCAATTTGCGCGGTTTCACCGTCACGAATTTCCCCGATCATCACCACGTCCGGGTCCTGACGCAGGATCGCGCGCAGCCCGCGGGCAAAGGTCATGTCCACGCGCGGGTTAACCTGCGTCTGTCCCACCCCTTCCAGCTCGTATTCAATCGGGTCTTCGACGGTCAGGATGTTGCGTTCATGGCCGTTCAGCGCCGAAAGAATGGCGTACAGGGTGGTACTTTTACCGGAGCCGGTCGGCCCGGTGACCAGGATAATGCCGTGCGGGCGGTCGATCAGCCCTTTTAACTTCTCCAGCTCTTCATCAATCAGGCCAAGCTTGTTGATGTCGGGCTTCAGGTTGCTTTTGTCGAGCAGACGCATGACCACGCGCTCGCCGTACTGGGACGGAATGGTCGAGACGCGCACGTCGATCGCCTTGCGCCCAATGCGCAGGGAGATACGGCCATCCTGCGGCAAACGCTTCTCGGCGATGTCGAGTTTTGACATCACCTTGATGCGCGACACCAGCAGCGGCGCGAGCTTGCGCGCCGGCTGCAGCACCGGGCGCAGCACGCCGTCGACGCGAAAGCGAATGCTCAGCGTACGCTCGAAGGTTTCGATATGAATATCCGACGCGCCGTCCTTCACCGCCTCGCCAAGAATGGCGTTGATCAGGCGGATCACCGGCGAGTTTTCGTCGTTGTCGAGCAGATCCTCGTTATCCGGGATCTCCTCGGTTAACGCCATCAGATCGATATCCGCGTCCATATCATCCACCAGCTGCTGCGATACGCCGCTGCTCTGCTGCCAGATTTTCGCCAGCAGCTCGTCAAAGGCTTCCGGCGTCAGGGTCACCGGAACGAACGCGCGTCCCAGCACCCGACGCACCTCCAGCAGCGCGAACGCCGGGGTGTCCTCACGGATATAGACGTCATTGTTGTAAAATAAAACGCCGTTATCTTTTGCGTAGCTGCTGCTACACAGGGTTTTACTCAGCTCGTCCACGTGGCCCCTCCGCCCTACTCTTTAAACGGGTTGCGCGTTGCGGGCGCGCTGGTTTTCACCGGCACCGCGTCTGCGGCAGGCGCGGACGGATAGGCTGGCATCACCGGGTTATTGCCGTTTGAGACGATGCCCAGCTTTTGCTCCTCCATGCGCTGCTGCTGGCGGGCGCGGATCTGGTCATATTTCTCTTTCGACGCCGCACTGTAGTTATCGTCGTCGCGCAGCACCGTGGTATGGATAAACACCATCAGGTTACGCTTGGAGGTATCTTCCGAGGTGTAGCGGAACAGCTGGCCCACCAGCGGAATATCGCCCAGCAGCGGCACCTTGGAGACGGTCTCTTTGGTGACGTTTTCCATCAGGCCGCCCAGCACCACGGTCTGACCGCTGTGCACCATCACTTCGTTATTGATGGTACGGGTGTTGAAGGTTGGGCCAAGGCTGGCGTCTTCGGTGGCGCTAGCGTCCACGCTGGAGACTTCCTGCTCAATCTTGAGATGAATCATGTCGCCGTCGTTAATCTGCGGCACAATTTTCAGCTTGGTACCGACCGTCTTGCGCTCAACGGAGTTAAAGACGTTGTCGCCGCTGGTGGTCTGCGAACCGGACAGTACCGGCACGTCCTGACCGACGTTGAACGACGCCTCTTTGTTGTCCAGCGTCACCACGCTTGGCGTAGAGAGAATGTCGTTCTTGGACCCCGTGGAGAGCGCGGTCATCAGCGCGCCGAAGTCGCCGTTAAAGAAGCCGGTCGCCATGCCGGTATAAGACAGCCCCTTAATGGCGCCATTCTTGACCTGGCTGATTGGCAGTCCGGTGGATCCGAACTGGACGCCGCCGTGCTTGCTGGTCCACTGCACGCCCAGATCCATGCCGTTGCCGTCCTGAACCTCCGCGATGATGGCTTCCACCAGCACCTGTGGACGGCGAATATCGAGCTTATCGATCACCTTCTCCAGGGAGTTCATCACGTTTGGCTGCGCGGTGATCACCAGCGAGTTGGTTGACTCGTCGGCGGTAATGTTCAGATCGCTGGAGGCGGTGGCGGTTTTCGCCTTCGGCGCGCCCGCTTTGTCTTTCAGCTGTTCGCCAATCCCGGTCAGCACCGGTACCACCTTGGTGGCGCTGGCGTATTTGAGGTAGAACACGCGGGTATTGCCCTCGTTGTTCTGCTCGCGATCCAGCTGATGGATCAGCGCGCGGGTGCGGGTGCGCGCCGCTTCCGAGCCGCTGATCACCAGGCTGTTGGTTTCGTCGTCCGCCACCACTTTGGTGGCCAGCTGCGGCGCGTTCTGCCCTTTCTGCTCTTCGTTGTTGAGGTTGTTCAACATGTCAGAGAGCTCTTTGGCAGAGGCAAAGCGCAGCGGCACAATTTCGCGGCGCTGAACGCCGTCTTTATCCACGCGCTGAACCAGGTCCACCAGGCGGTTTACCACCGAGGCTTTGCCGGTTAACAGCAGCACGTTGGACGGCTCAAAGTGCACCACGTTACCGATGCCGGTCGCGTCGTTGAGCTGGCGCAGCAGCGGGGCCAGCTCGCGCACCGGCACATTTTCCATGCGCACGACGCGGGTGATGATTTCATCCCCTTTGCCCGGATTGCTGCTGTCCGCCAGCGGCGCCCCGGCGGTGCGGGCGACGCTGGAACGCACCACCTTCACCATGCCGTTGTCCATCGGGATCACCGACAGGCCGTACAGATCCAGCACGCTCAGGAAGAACTGATAATATTCATCTTCCGTCAGCACGTTGTAGGTTCGCACCGACACCGTGCCCTGAACGGACGGGTCGACGAGAATGGTTTTATTAAGATTGCGACCTACCGTATCGATAAACTCGCGGATATCGGTATTTTTAAAGCTCGCGCTAAAGTTCGCTGCGAACAGCGAACCTGAATATAACGACAATGCGGTCAGCGCCACGCACGCCCAAGGAAATTTCTTCATGGCTGTACACTTGTTAATTGTTTAAAACATTAACCCGAATATTTTCAAGGTGAGCGTGACGTCTGACGACGACCTCCGCTTCTTTCATTTTCGACCAGTTAGCAATAATACTTTTTGCCTTTGCCTCGTCGGTCATATCGACAGAGTTTACTTTTACCGCCACGTCCCCTTTTTCCAGCCCTGTATGGCTGAAGAACGCGGAGGCATTCCTTGGATTAATGTTGTAGCCTTCCAGCTGGCCTTTTTCGATCACGGGTTTTAACACCAGATAATCATCCAGATGCACGCTTTCCGCGCCTGCATCTTTCGTCGATTTGGTTACCGGGCCGCTGTCAACGCCGCCCTTAAAATAATCCGGCTTATTTAACGCCAGTACCTGCGTAGCACCTTCGTAATTAACCACCACACTGTCTTTATTAATTTCCTGGATAAAAGCATCGTTAAAGCCGACCAGCGGCTCGCCTTCGCGGTAGCTCTTCTGACCGCCCGGCGTTTTGATAACGGCGAACGAAAGCCAGGCATCATCGCTGCGCACGATGCCTTCGATCTCCGCGGCCAGCGGGGTTTTTACCGCCGCTGCCGGGTTGTCCTGGCGTACCGCCGCCGTGAAGAGGGTGAATGTCTTTTCGTCACGACGTTTTTTCAGCGGCTGCGCGTCAGAATTAGCCAACTTATTCGTAACTTTTTTATAATCTTTGAACGTCAGATACCCTTGCTGGCCGCAAAAAATTAACAGCACAAACAGCATGCAAGGCGTGACCCACCGTGACAGAAATGAGAACCTCATTTTTCATCTGGCCTTTAATAAAGCAATAATAAGCAGCGTCGTGCTGCGCCAATATGTGAGCAAAGAGTAATTTCCGGCCGCAAAAACAACCACTGACTTTGCCGCTAACTTTCATACAGAAAAATATTGACCGTATAAAATCCAGATGTTAGGCCTCGCCAGCAGGATATTTTTACCCAGTGCGCAAATTGACCACCCTATAGCGTTGCTTTACTTTCTCGTCCTGTTGCTATTCCTAATCAGAGACGGTAAGTCGTTATGTATCAGAGCCACTTTAATTTTAAAAATCCGCCCTTTCGGAAAATCACCCGGTTATCCGGTGATTTTCTGGTGCCTTATCATCAGGACGTGTTCAACCTGCTGAAAGAGAAGACCCAACAGGCGGGGATTACCGGGCTCTTTTCCAACGATGCCCCGCTTCTGGGCCAGTTCAGCGATGCTCTGAAATCCGCGAATCCTGGCGCGCTTGCCGTCAACGCGTTTCCGAAACTGAGTGCCAGTAGCCTGCTGTACAAACTCAACCCGGGAACGAAAGAGAGCAAGAACCGTCTCCAGGCGGTGGATGCCGTATTGCATCAGTGGCAAGGGGAGAAAGCCCGGACGAAAGTGCTGGTGATTACCCATGCCGAAGCCATGAAGGACACCTGTCGGGACGTGCTGGCGATGCTGCTGACGCGCGCGCAGGAGCGGGAGTTTCGCCTGGCCATCGTATTGATGGGTGCCGCAGATCGGGACGCCGTCCTGATGCAGCAGCCTGAACTGCGTGAATATGCGCATACCCGCCACACCCTGCGCCCCCTCACCTGCCGGGAGTCTCTCAGCTACGTGCAGGCGCAGTGTGAAGAGCACGGGTGCGAGAGCGTTCCGCTCACCCCGGCGCGCGTGCGTAAAATGCATGCGCTGACCAAAGGGAATATCAGCAAGCTAAATGAGCTGGCGCACCTGTCGATGCTGGCCGCCTGGACCGAACGCGCAGCCCAGGTCAGCCCCCGTCATTTACGGCTGGCCTCCGGCGAGATCCTGCCCGCGAAAAAACGCGGCACGCGCCTGGCTACCGTAGGGCTTTTTGCCTCCGTGCTGTTCGCCGCCTGCGGCTGGTATTTAACCTCGTCCATCACCGCAAGGCTGCCTGTTCAACTGCCGGTGCCCGTCAGCTGGAAACAGCAGACGCCAAAAGCTGAGGCGCCGGTGGTGCCGGCTATTGACAACGAGATGGTGAATCAGCCGGATGCGATGCATCAGCTCTACCTGATGTGGGGGTATGACGCCTCGGCGGACGATGCCCTGTGTCAAAACGCCGCGAAGGTAAACCTGATGTGTAAGCAGGGTAGCGCCACACCGGACGCGCTGGCGCAGGAGGGTTATCCGTGGGTCAGCGAGCTGAAAACCGGTAACCACCTTAACTATGCCGTCGTCGCCCGCGTCGGGGATAATTCACTCGACCTGCTGATGAATAACCGCACCTGGCAGGTAAGCCGCAGCTGGTTTAACCAGCATGCCACCGGAAACTATACCCAGCTGCACCGCCTGACGCCGGACGGCAAAGATGCGATCACGGCCGCCAGCGACGCGAAAGACATGACCTGGCTCGACCAGCAGCTGAGCCTGGCCCTCAGCCAGCCGGAAACCCATGCGCAGACCTGGACGGCGGAGATGATGAAACGCACCCGTGAATTCCAGCAAGAAAAGCATCTGCACGTGGATGGCATTCCCGGTGAAGATACGCTGATGCAGTTAATGCGTGAAACCCATTCCACGCCGAGCGTATTAATACAAGCCTCGCATTCCACGCCGGATGCGAAAAAGCAGGAGAAACATTCCTGATGTCTACCATCTGTCTTGCGGCTCAGCGCAGCTACACCACCGGCGAGGCGGTCTGGTTTGCATACCGCCTTCCCCGTCTGAGAAACATCGTCAGTCATGCTCTTTTGGTCACGCTGGGCCTGTGCGCCGTGATATTCGCAGGGCTGTACGCGCATATTTACTGGAACCTGCGCCATCCGGCGCCGGAACCGGTCAAAGCCAGCGTCGCGAAGCCGGAAACGCAGCTTTCAGATATGCACTATGTGTATGTGAGCAAGCCGTTCCCGCATCCCCATCCGCAGCCAAAACCCGCGCCGGTGCAGGCGGATGTTCCGGCTATGCAGGATCTGCCGCTTAACAGTGATGATGCCGACTGGCAGCAGGCACCTGACGGCGACGTGCCGCATGATACGTCCCGCGACACCTTGCCCGGCACCGAAGCGCACGAGGCGTCCTCCAGCAGTGCTGGAACTGACGATGCCTCATTAAGCGAGTTATTAAAGCAGGCATTAAAAGAGCAAGAGCAGGATTATGCGCAGGGCAAAATTCCCGCGCCGCCCGTGGACGAAACGCAGGATCATTCGCAGAAAGAGGTGGTGCATAAAGTGGATCCCCGGTCTCCTTTAAGTGAGAAAGGAGACCGGCTGGAATAGTTAATATTTTTCTGGCAACGTGGTGAGGTTAAGGAGTCGACCCTTTTCCACAACGATATATTGACCTTTTTTCAGATCGGAGAGAATTTTAATGATGGTGCTGCGGGCCAGGTTGGTGTACTCCTGAATATAATCATAAACGTTAATATCGCGTTGGTGATGAACAATCAGGTCGTTGATCTCATATAAAAATTCACGCACCACAGAATAAGCGCTGCGGGCAACCAGAACATCGTCACGTTTGCTCAACATGCAGATATACCAGGAGAGAACTTTGGTTAACTGAGGCCACAGATTGTTATCCGTCATCAGCTGTGCGAAGGTCTCTTTTTTAATGGATCGCACCACGGTATTGGCGCGAACGAGGCCGTACATGTGGGTCGCGCTGTAGTACATCGAGGAAAGGCCGAAAATACACTGGCCGGTCACGGTGAACATACACAGCTCGTCGGACTCGCGTCGGAATTCAACTTCGCCGCTGACGATAATATGAATGTATTGTGAATCAGACGTGGATATTTTCTGCCATTTCTTTAAGGTTTTCTCTTCAAAACCGACGGTTGCAGAAATAATACTATTCATTTCGTCCTGTGAACGTAATTTTTTACCGTAAATGCTTAACATTGTTATACCCGATTTAAGATGTAAATTTTTTAGAATGCAGGGCTAAAGCACTAAAAATGCCTTAACCGCAGAATATTTTTCCTGATGATACGCTCAAGGAGAAAAATGAATAAAGAGTGCGATATATTTATTTGCTGCATTAATTAGCAAGCTATGTGTCTATCTTAAATGCGGATAATTTTAAGTCAATTAACTAAAAATTAATTGAGTTTGTACTTAAGATTAATCTCAAGGGGATTAGGGGTAACTGGCGCATTCGGGGGCATCCGAAGGATTACCCCTGCCCGTATTTCTCTAAAAGCGCTTCGGCAATGGCCATCGTTTCAACGTCCGCGACGCCGTTCCACCGCTCGGGCCGGAAATGCATCTGGAATGCCGTGATGACGCGCTTTTGCTGCGCCGGGGTGCCGTCAACCGGCACCTCATAGCCATAGCGCGCGAGGAGATCGAGCAATGCCCCGGTGTCCACCTGCTGATAGCGCGGCCGCCCGTTTATATAGAACGCGACGCGCGCCGGATCGGGCCATGCGCCAATGCCCTGCCGGGCAAGCTCTCGCCACGGGAACAGCGGGCCGGGATCGTCTTTGCGCTGCGGGGCGATGTCCGAATGGGCCACCACGTTTTCGGGCCTGATGTTGTAGCGGGTAATAATGTCTTTGGCGAGGGGCACCAGCGCCGCAATTTGCGCGGACTCAAACGGGGTAAAGTGCTTCACCCCGGCCGCTTTTTGCCAGCCGCGGTTCTCCAGCTCAATGCCGACGGACGTATCGTTTATCCGGTTGGTGCCGCGCCAGAAGCTGATGCCCGCATGCCAGGCCAGCTCGCTCTCGGGGACCAGTTGCCAGATGAGCGGCTTACCGTCCGGCGCCGGAGGCTTGGCCGGGATCAAATAGTGAGAGCTGACGTTCTTATCCGTCAGCGTGGCCAGCGAGCTGTCAAAATCGTCCGCGGTGTAGTGGATCACCAGCACCTTGATGCGCGGGTAAGCCGCCTGCGCCTGATGACGCGTATCCAGCTCGTAGGCGCCTTTGTCGACGATCCCTTTATCGGTGGCGCATCCTGCCAGCAGCAGCGCCAGCAGAAGCGCGGCAAACGAACGCCTCATCGCAGGGTTTTCACCGCCGTACCGCTTACGCTCACCATCAGCATGCTGGCATCTTTTCCGACCGTTTCGTAGTCGATATCAATCCCCACGACCGCATCGGCGCCGAGGGCTTCCGCCTGCTCGCCAAGCTCCTTAAACGCGATTTCGCGCGCTTTGCGCAGCTCTTTTTCGTATGCGCCCGAGCGGCCGCCAACGATATCGCGGATGCCGGCAAAAAAGTCGCGGAAGATATTGGCACCGAGAATCGCTTCGCCGGTGACCACTCCGCAATACTCGGTTATTGTCTGCCCTTCCAGGGTTGGCGTTGTTGAAAACTGCATGGTTTCTCTCCTTCTTTAGCGTTCAATGCCTTAGGCACAGCATTATCGGTTCGTTACGCTATGATTGAAAGGATAGTTAATAAATAAGGAAATCAACATGCGCTATTCAGCTTTAACACTTTTGGTGCCCTGCGCGCTGGTGCTCAGCGCCTGTACCACCACGGTCACGCCGGCCTTTAAGGATATCGGTACCCGCAGCGGCCCCTGCATTGAGGGCGGCCCGGACGCCGTGGCGCAGCAGTTCTATGATTATCGCATTCAGCACCGCAGCAACGACCTCACCGGCTTGCGCCCGTACCTGAGCGATGGCCTGGCTAAACTGCTTAACGACGCCACCCGCGATCCGCAGCACAACGCGCTGCTGAAATCCGATCCGTTCTCCAGCCGTACCACGCTGCCGGACAGCGCCGAGGTGGCCAGTGCATCAACCATCCCGAACACCGATGCGCGAAACATTCCGCTGCGCGTGAAGCTGACGCAGGGCAGCCAAACCTGGCAGGATGAAGTGCTGATGATCCGTGAGGGACAGTGCTGGGCGGTCGACGACGTGCGCTACGTTGGCGGCAGCGTTCATGCCCCGGCCGGCACGCTTCGCCAGTCCATTGAGAACCGCTAAATCATCAGTTATAAAAATGTTACCCCCGTAAAATGTCCGGCATTTCTTGCGGAATGCCGACATTTATACTCGCCGCCTTTGCCCGTCGCTATTTTGTGCTATGTTTAAGAGGAAACACGGGTTATATTTAACTTTTAACGCAGAAATATTGCATAACTATTCTGTCAACGGTACTATCTGCGGCCTCAATTGCTATAGATTGCCTGGATGAGTAAAGACTGCCCCGATGAGTATTAAACTAAACGGCATTAACTGCTTCTACGGCGCACACCAGGCGCTGTTTGACATCACGCTGAACTGCCCGGAAGGCGAAACGCTGGTTTTGCTTGGCCCAAGCGGTGCAGGCAAAAGCTCCCTTCTGCGCGTCCTTAATCTGCTTGAAATGCCCCGCTCGGGTACGCTGGCGATTGCCGGTAACCATTTTGATTTCGCAAAGACGCCGTCTGATAAAGCGATTCGTGAACTGCGTCAAAACGTCGGCATGGTCTTCCAGCAATACAATCTCTGGCCGCATCTGACCGTCCTGCAAAACCTGATTGAAGCGCCGTGCCGCGTGCTGGGGTTAAGCAAGAATCAGGCGATTGCCCGTGCCGACAAGCTGCTGGATCGTCTGCGCCTTAAGCCCTACAGCGACCGCTATCCGCTGCACCTTTCCGGCGGTCAGCAGCAGCGCGTCGCCATTGCCCGCGCGCTGATGATGGAGCCCGCCGTTCTGCTGTTTGATGAACCGACCGCAGCGCTGGACCCGGAGATCACCGCCCAGATCGTCAGCATCATTCGCGAGCTGGCGGAAACCAACATTACGCAGGTTATCGTCACCCACGAAGTGGAAGTAGCGCGTAAAACCGCCAGCCGCGTGGTGTACATGGAAAACGGCTATATCGTCGAGCAAGGTGATGCGAGCTGCTTCGCAAACCCGCAAACCGATGCCTTCAAAAACTATTTATCTCATTGATTGTGTCAGGGGAAATATAATGAAAAAAGTATTACTTGCCGTGCTGCTCGCTGGCGTTACCCTTTCTGCTACCGCAGCCCAGACCATTCGTTTCGCCACGGAAGCGTCCTACCCTCCGTTTGAGTCGATTGATGCGAACAATAAAATTGTGGGCTTCGACGTGGACCTGGCGAACGCCCTGTGTAAAGAGATCGATGCGACCTGTACCTTCAGCAACCAGGCGTTCGACAGCCTGATCCCAAGCCTGAAGTTCCGCCGTATCGACGCCGTGATGGCCGGTATGGACATCACCCCAGAGCGTGAAAAGCAGGTGCTGTTCACCACCCCTTACTACGACAACTCCGCCCTGTTCATTGGTCAGAAAGGGAAATTCACCTCTGTCGATCAGCTGAAAGGCAAAAAAGTGGGCGTGCAGAACGGCACCACGCACCAGAAATTCATCATGGATAAACATCCGGAAATCACCACCGTTCCGTATGACAGCTACCAGAACGCGAAGCTGGATCTGCAAAATGGCCGTATCGACGGCGTTTTCGGTGATACCGCGGTGGTGACCGAGTGGCTGAAAGCCAACGACAAGCTGGCCCCGGTGGGCGACAAAGTGACCGATAAGGACTACTTCGGTACCGGTCTGGGCATTGCCGTTCGTCAGGGCAACACCGAGCTGCAGCAGAAATTCAACGCTGCGCTGGAAAAAGTGAAGAAAGACGGCACCTACGAAACCATCTACAAAAAATGGTTCCAGAAGTAATTCCTGATGAATGAAATTTTTCCTTTAGCAAGCGCCGCCGGGATGACCGTCGGCCTTGCCGTTTGCGCGCTGATTATCGGCCTCGTGCTGGCGATGTTCTTTGCGGTGTGGGAATCCGCGAAATGGTTCCCCGTCGCCTGGGCAGGCTCCGCGCTGGTCACCGTGCTGCGTGGGCTACCGGAAATTCTGGTGGTCCTGTTTATCTATTTCGGCTCGTCACAGCTGCTGCTTACGCTGTCGGACGGCTTCACGCTCAATCTCGGCTTTGCGCAGATCCCGGTGCAGATGCAGATTGACAACTTCGACGTCAGCCCGTTCCTGTGCGGCGTGATTGCCCTCTCCCTGCTCTACTCGGCGTACGCGTCGCAAACCCTGCGCGGTGCGCTGAAGGCCGTGCCGCAGGGGCAGTGGGAATCGGGCCAGGCGTTAGGACTGTCGAAATCGGCGATCTTCTTCCGTCTGGTGATGCCGCAGATGTGGCGTCATGCCCTGCCCGGCCTCGGCAACCAGTGGCTGGTGCTGCTGAAGGATACCGCGCTGGTGAGCCTGATAAGCGTTAACGATTTGATGCTGCAAACCAAAAGCATCGCCACCCGTACCCAGGAGCCCTTCACCTGGTACATTGTGGCGGCGGCGATCTACCTGGTGATTACGTTGCTCAGTCAGTACATCCTCAAGCGTATTGACCTGCGGGCGACGCGCTTTGAACGGAGACCAGGCTGATGCTTGAATACTTTCCCGAGTTGATGAAAGGGCTGCACACCAGCCTGACGCTGACCGTGGCGTCCATCATCGTGGCGCTGATCCTGGCCCTTATCTTCACC
Source organism: Enterobacter cloacae complex sp. ECC445 (assembly GCF_021892025.1). Lineage (NCBI taxonomy): Bacteria > Pseudomonadati > Pseudomonadota > Gammaproteobacteria > Enterobacterales > Enterobacteriaceae > Enterobacter > Enterobacter cloacae complex sp. ECC445. Next base: position 252,861 of record NZ_JAKLRZ010000007.1, read on the forward strand.
ATCATCCTGACGCTGAAAACGCCGGTGCTGGTGTGGATTGTGCGCGGCTACATCACCCTGTTTACCGGTACGCCGCTGCTGGTGCAGATCTTCCTGATTTACTACGGCCCGGGCCAGTTCCCGTCGCTGCAGGAGTATCCGGTTATCTGGCACCTGCTCTCTGAGCCGTGGCTGTGCGCCCTGATAGCCCTTTCCCTGAACAGCGCGGCCTATACCACCCAGCTGTTTTACGGGGCGATCCGCGCCATTCCGGAAGGCCAGTGGCAGTCCTGCGGGGCGCTCGGCATGAGCAAGAAGGACACGCTGGCGATCCTGCTGCCGTACGCCTTTAAGCGCGCGCTCTCCTCTTACTCCAACGAAGTGGTGCTGGTGTTCAAAAGTACCTCCCTGGCCTACACTATCACCCTGATGGAGGTGATGGGCCACGGGCAGCTGCTGTACGGGCGCACCTATGACGTGATGGTGTTTGGCGCGGCGGGCGTGGTGTATCTGGTAGTGAACGGTCTGCTGACGCTGATGATGCGTTTGATTGAGCGTAAAGCGTTGGCGTTTGAGCGCAGAAATTAACCACGCGAATGCATAAAACGGTATTTATAAAGCGGGTAACCTGATGGGTTATCCGCTTTTTTTTGCAACAAACACACTATTTAATCATTTTTATTGCATACAAATTCATTAACTGGCATTGTACATCCATGCCGCAGACACGGCGCATCAATAAGACAGACGGGAGCATTACAATGAAAAAGTTAGTTCTGGCCGCATTACTGGCAACCTTCGCCGCTGGCGCATCCGCTGCGGATAAAATCAATTTTGGCGTGTCCGCCACCTATCCGCCGTTTGAATCGCTGGATGCCAGCAACCAGATCGTGGGTTTCGACATTGACCTGGCGAAAGCCCTGTGCAAACAGATGCAGGCCGACTGCACCTTTACCAACCATGCCTTCGACAGCCTGATCCCGTCGCTGAAGTTCAAAAAATATGACGCGGTGATCTCCGGGATGGACATCACGCCGGAGCGCAGCAAGCAGGTGGCATTCACCGACCCGTACTATGCCAACTCGGCGGTAGTGATTGCGAAGAAAGGCGCTTATACCTCTTTCGACCAGCTGAAAGGCAAACGCATCGGGATGGAAAACGGCACCACGCACCAGAAATACCTCCAGGACAAACATCCTGAAGTGAAAACCGTGGCCTATGACAGCTACCAGAACGCGATTATCGACCTGAAAAATGGCCGTATCGACGGCGTCTTCGGCGACACCGCGGTGGTGAACGAGTGGCTGAAAACCAACCCGCAGCTCGGCACGGCAACGGAAAAAGTGACCGATCCGCAGTACTTCGGCACGGGCCTCGGCATCGCGGTACGTCCGGATAACAAAGCCCTGCTGGAAAAACTGAACGGCGCGCTGAAGGCGATTAAAGCGGACGGTACGTATCAGAAAATCAGCGACCAGTGGTTCCCGCAGTAACGTTTTTTGCCGGGTGATTCGGCCTACGGGGGTGGTAATCTGTAGGCCGGGTAAGGCGAAGCCGCCACCCGGCAATTTCTTAAAGCGGCACAAAGAATCTGAACCGCGCCCCGCTCACCGACTCCATCAGCCTGATCCCCCCCCCGTGCAGCTCCAGCATTCGCTTAACGATTAACAGCCCTAACCCGCCGCGGTTCTCCCGCGAGGCCTGGGTATTCAGCGCCGAAGGCCGCTGGAACAGATCGTCGCGCAGCGAGGCATCCACGCCCGTACCGCTGTCGGCCACTTCAACCTGAAGCCGTTCATTCTCCTGCCAGACCGCCAGGCGAATTTCCCCGCCGGTCGGCGTATGGCGCATCGCGTTATCGAGCAGGTTAGTCACCACGCGCTCGATCATCGACACGTCGGCGTTGACCAGCGGCAGCGGTCCCGGCACGTCAATATGCAAATTCACCTCGCGCGTGCGGGCGGTAAGCTCAAACTTCTGCGCCACGTCGGAGATCAGCTCCCCCATCGCGAAACGCTCTCGCTGAGGCTTGATGCCGCCGTGCTCAAGGCGCGCCAGCTCAAACAGCTGCTGTGAAAGATGGCGCACCTTTTGCCCCTGACGCAGGGCGGTGGCGAGATACTGCTGGTGCTCCTGCGGCGTCAGGGTCGCGGACTTGAGCGACAGGGTTTCCAGGTAGCCCAGCAGCGAGGTCAGCGGCGTGCGGAGATCGTGCGAAATATTGGCGATAAACTCCCGGCGCTGGCGATCGCTGTCGGCCAGCCGATCCCACTGCTGGGTGATTTTGCGCGCCAGCTCGATAAAGCTGTTGCGCAGGCGCGCCACTTCGTCATTTGCCGCGTCTTCCGGCGGCTCTGCAGCCAGCAGCCTGATTGCGCTAATGCTGTCCTGCTCCAGCCCGGCAACCTCTTCCGTCAGACGTTTAACCGGGCGCGTGACCCAGTACCAGACCAGCAGGCCCGCCAGCAGGCCAAACAGCGCCACCCACAGCAGCGACCAAAGCACCGTGCTCCACAGCGCCCTGTGCCAGGCCATTTCCGCCAGCGCGTTCGACTCCTCGCCCTGCAAAATAATATACAGATAGCCCTTAAGCTCGCCGTCCTGCCGAAGCGGCGTGGCGCTGAAGACCTTTTTATTCTGGCTGCGCGGATCGTCGCCCAGTACCGGAATGGCGGTGCCGCTCAGGAAGGTTTGAACCGGTGCCAGGTCGATTTTTTGCCGCTGAATATGGCCCGGCGGCGCGGCATCGGCCAGGATATCGCCGTCGGGCGAGACAACGTACAGCTCAACGCTCGGATTGAAGGTCATCAGCCGGTCAAACAGCGGCTTGAGCGCCGTTCGGTCAACCCGGCCCTGCGCGTCCAGAATCGGTTCCCGCTGGACGATCTGCTGCGCAAGTCCGCCAGACAGCCGCTGCACCATCGCGTTGCCGTACTGCGTGCTGGTGTAGAGCTGCACCGCGCAGGCAACGGCGGCGCAGAGCATCATCAGCAGGATGAACAGCAGCGTCAGGCGCTGGCTCAGGCTAAAACGGCGCATCATGGTTTGGCTCCGCAAATTTATAGCCCTTGCCCCAGACGGTGCGAATAATCTCCGGCTCGGCGGCGTCCTTCTCTATCTTGATGCGCAGGCGGTTGATGTGGGTGTTGACGGTATGCTCATAGCCTTCGTGCTGGTAGCCCCAGACCTGCTCCAGCAGCGCCAGACGGGAAAAGACCTCGCCCGGGTGGCGGGCAAAAAAGTAGAGCAGCTCAAATTCACGCGGGGTGAGATCCACCACCTGGCCGTGGAGCAGCACGCTGCGCGCCAGCGGATCGATGGTCAGACCGTGGGCCTGAATGTGCCCGTCCGTTTGCGCCTGCCCCATCGCCTGCTGACGGCGGAACAGCGCTTTGATGCGCGCAATCAGCTCCTGCACCGAAAACGGCTTAGCCAGATAGTCATCGGCGCCGGTTTCCAGCCCGGTGATGCGGTCGGTTTCACTGCTGCGGGCGCTGATGATGATGACCGGCAGGTAGCGCGTCATCTGCCGGATGCGGCGGCAAATCTCCAGCCCGTCAACGTTGGGCAGCATCAGGTCGAGGATCACCGCATCCCACGGCTGTTTTTCCAGGCGCTGCAGGGCGTTGCCCCCGTCGGGCTCGTGGGTGATGGCGTAGCCTTCGTCTTCTAAATTGAGTCGCAGAAGCGCCGCGATATCGTGGTCGTCTTCCACCAGCAGGATCTGCTTCATGGGTAAGCCTTCATTCAATTCTTATGACGTAAGCTTACCTGATTTCGCCGGGATGAAGAGTTCACATTTTGTTGAACATTGTGCGGGGTTCATGCCGGGTGGCGGCTGCGCCTTACCCGGCCTACCCGAGCCACCGGGCGATGTTAAGGATTAGCGCGTTTTTACCAACAACGTCAGCACTTCATAATGCGCGGTATGCGGGAACATATCGAAAAGCTGAACGCGCTCAACGCGATAGCCCGGCAGGCTGGCGATGTCTTTCGCCATGGTCTGCGCGTTGCAGCTGGAATAGATGATGTATTCCGGCGCCATCTGGCTCAGGTAATCGCAAAGCGCGTTGCCGATGCCGCGGCGCGGCGGGTTGACCAGCACCAGCTCCGGCACGTTGCCCTGGCCGGTGGCGAACTGCGTGGAGTCGAGCGCCTGGAAGTGCAGATTCGTTAACCCCAGCTCGGCGGCGGACTGCTTCGCGCAGGCAATCGCTTCGGCAGAAATCTCAATGCCGGTGAGCTGCATCTCCGGCGTGGCGCAGTGCAGCCCAAAGCCGCCGACGCCGCAGAACAGATCCCACATATGATTAACGCGTAACGCGCGCACCCAGTCGCGGGCGGTGGCGTATAACGCGCTCGCGACGGCCGGGTTGGTCTGGAAGAAGCTTTGCGGGCGGATCCACAGCGGCACGCCGTTGAAGCTTTCGGCCAGCGCGTGCTGGTCGGTGAAGAAGATCTCTTTCTCCCCCTCCATGATCGCCATATGCACCGGCTGAATGTTTGCGGTAATAACCTTAAGCTGCGGCAGCTGTTCCTGCAGCCACGGCAGCGCCGCGCGCAGCTGTTCCAGCTTGGTTTCGGAGCGCAGCACGAAGCGCAGCATCATGCCGCCGTCTTGCTGGCTTTCGGTCAGCAGGAGGTATTTCAGCTCGCCGCGCCTGCGGGCGACGCTGTAGGGCGTTAACCCTGCCCGCGCAATAAACGGTTTCAGCCCGGCAAAGACGGGTTCAAACGACGCAGGATAGAGCGGGCAGTCGGTTAAATCTTCCGGCGTGCCGTCGCGGTGCAGCATCCCCAGCAGCGGTTTTTCGACGCTGCCGCTGACCACCATTTTGGCTTTGTTGCGAAAACCCTTTTCCGGGCCGCTGACGGGCGCGCACCATTCGCCCACCGCGCGGGCTGCCAGCAGCTGTTGCAGGTCGGCCATTTTGGCGGTGAGTTGTTGAGAGACCGGCTGTTCTATCCACTGACAGGAGCGGCAGCGTCCGGCGTCATAGAGTGCGCACTGCATATGAAAACCTTAAGGAAAACGAGGGCTGCGATTATACACATTATTGCAGACGGAAGAACCGCCGGCTTGAGGCTGGCGCAAAGAGCAGCAGGAGCACCAGCATATCTGGCAATTTCTGCATGACCAGCGCATGGAAGATTTCGCGTTTGGATCCGCCTGCAATGCTGAACAGCTCCGGATAGCCGTATCCCAGCGAGGCGGCCCACAGATAGCTGGCGGCGGTCACCTGCGTCAGCAGATAGACCCAGCGCGCCCAGTTGCGCCCTTTGACCAGCGAAAACGCGCAGTAGATTTCGATAAAGACCAGCACCAGGCTGCTCAGAAAGACCAGCGTCAGATTCCACGTCTGCACGCTGCGGTGAATGAATTCACCGATGCCGCGCACGCCCAGGGTGTTCAGAATCATCAGCACGTCCAGGCAGCGGATCATAATAATGGCGAGCGCCGCCACCTGAACCAGCGCAGGGACGTTAGGACGCGCGTGCGTAATACGTGATTTTTTTAATAATCCCAATGTTTTACTTCCCTGAAAAACAGTGCCGCGTCATGCGCGGCACATCACTGGAAATTTTAAATCCTTCAGCCGCGTCTTGCACGCTGGATATCGCGCACGCGCTGTTTTTCCGCGCGCGCCATCAAATACCAGGCGATAAATCCGACAATTCCGACCACGCCGAGGATGATAGAGGCCAGGGCGTTAATCTCCGGGTTGACCCCCATGCGCACGCTGGAGAAGACCAGCATCGGCAGCGTCGTCGCCCCCGGGCCGGAGACAAAGCTGGCGATAACCAGATCGTCCAGCGACAGGGTAAACGCCAGCAGCCAGCCGGAGATCACCGCCGGCATAATCATCGGCAGCGTGATGATGAAAAAGACCTTCAGCGGCGTCGCGCCGAGATCCATCGCCGCCTCTTCAATGGAGCGATCCAGCTCGCGCAGGCGCGAGGCGATCACCACCGCGACATAGGCGGTACAGAAGGTGACGTGCGCCAGCCAGATGGTGAGCATGCCGCGATCCGCCGGCCAGCCGATGGCGTGCGCCAGGGCCACGAACAGCAGCAGCAGCGCGAGACCGGTGATCACGTCCGGCATGACCAGCGGGGCGGTAATCATAAAGGCGAACCCGTTCGAGCCGCGAAAACGCCCGAAGCGCACCATCACCAGCGCGGCGATCGTGCCCAGCACGGACGCCATGGTCGCCGCCAGCGCCGCAATGGTGAGGCTCAGCCCCACCGCGCTCATCATCGCATCGTCGTGGAACAGCTCGCTGTACCAGCGCGTCGACCAGCCCGCCCAGACCGTTACCAGCTTAGAGCTGTTGAAGGAGTAGATCACCAGCATCAGCATCGGCGCATACAGGAAGGTAAAGCCGATAACCAGGATCGCGATTCGCCACGGGGAGCGTACTACCGGTAGGTTGTTCATCCGCGATCTCCCATCTGTTTCTGCTGATGCTTGTGGAACCACATGATCGGCACGATCAGCAGCAGCAACATCACGATCGCCACCGCCGACGCCACCGGCCAGTCGCGGTTATTGAAGAACTCCTGCCACAGCACGCGGCCAATCATGATGCTGTCCGGGCCGCCGAGCAGTTCCGGGATCACAAACTCCCCTACCGCCGGAATAAAGACCAGCATTGACCCGGCAATAATCCCGCCTTTCGTGAGCGGGACAATGACGCTGAAAAAGGTTTTCAGCGGACGCGCCCCAAGATCGAGCGACGCTTCCACCAGCGAATAGTCAATCCGCGTCAGCGCCGTGTAGATCGGCAGCACCATAAACGGCAGATAGGCGTACACAATGCCGATATAGACCGCGAGGTTGGTGTGCAGGATCGTCAGCGGCTGATCGATAACGCCTAGCCACATCAGAAAGTTGTTGAGCACGCCGTTGTTTTTCAGGATCCCCATCCACGCGTAAACGCGGATCAGGAACGAGGTCCACGACGGCAGGATCACCAGCAGCAGCAGGATGTTACGCGTCGACGGCTTGCTGTGCGCCACGGCCCACGCCAGCGGGTAGCCCATCGCCAGACAGCAGAGCGTCGAAATCGCCGCCACCTGAAGCGACTGCAGATAGGCTTCGAAATAGAGCGGGTCGTCCGTCAGCTGCAGGAAGTTACCCAGGTTTAAGGTCAGCGTCAGCTGCCCGTCGGCCCAGTCCAGCAGGTTGGTGTAGGGCGGGATCGCCCGCGCCATTTCCGCCAGGCTTATCTTGAAAACAATCAGGAACGGCAGCAGGAACAGCAGGACCAGCCACACGTAAGGCATGGCGATCACCAGCTTGCGGCCGTGCTTCATCTGCATGCGCGTCAGCCAGCTGGCAACGCCGCCCGCTTTTTCTACGCGGGCTGGAGGTTCAAGTGTACTCATGATCGCCCCTTATACCGTCAGCACGACGCAACTGTCAGCATCCCAGCACAGGCGTACTTCGTCGCCCCATGTTGGCTGCCCCTTGCGATAGCGGTGTTCGTTTTGCAGCTGGGCGCTGAGCATCTGTCCGCTTTTCAGGCGCACGTGATAGATGGACAGATCGCCCAGATAGGCAATGTGCACCACTTCGCCCACGGCAAAGTTATAGCCATCGGCAGGCGGATCCTCGCAGAGCATGATCTTCTCCGGCCGCAGCGCGACGTAGACCGGCACGTTATCCACCACCGAGTTATCAGGATCGACCTTAAGCGGATGCTGCAGACCCGGCGATTCGATGACCAGGCCATCTTCCTGACGATCTTTCAGCAGCCCTTCGAAGACGTTAACCGAGCCGATGAACTCCGCGCTGTAGCGGGTGGTCGGATGCTCATAAATCTCTTCCGGCTCGCCAATCTGCACGAATTTACCGCGGTTCATGATCGCGATACGTCCGGCCATGGTCATCGCCTCTTCCTGGTCGTGGGTCACCATTACGCAGGTCACCCCCACGCGCTCGAGGATATCCACCACTTCAAGCTGCATACGGTCGCGCAGCTTTTTGTCCAGCGCGCCCATCGGCTCGTCGAGCAGCAGCAGCTTCGGGCGTTTTGCCAGGCTGCGGGCCAGAGCCACGCGCTGGCGCTGGCCGCCGGAGAGCTGGTGCGGCTTACGCTTCGCAAACTCCTGCATGTGCACCAGGCTCAGCATCTCGGCCACGCGTGCGGTAATTTCGGCCTTCGGCAGCTTGTCCTGCTTCAGGCCAAAGGCGATGTTCTGCTCCACCGTCATGTGCGGGAACAGCGCGTAGGACTGGAACATCATGTTGATCGGGCGCTGATACGGCGGCACGCTGGAGAGATCCACGCCGTCGAGCACGATCTGCCCGGCGGTCGGCTGTTCAAAACCGGCCAGCATGCGCAGCAGGGTCGATTTGCCGCAGCCCGATGCGCCCAGTAGCGCGAATATTTCGCCTTTATAGATAGTCAGGCTGACGTCGTCCACGGCATGCTGGCCATCGAAAGATTTGGTGAGGTTACGAATTTCAAGAAGCGGGGTCAGCGCTTTACGGACTTTCGCCTGCGGGCGGGGGATCGCGTCATTCACGGGGTGTTCTCCGGTAGAGATCAAATCATGGTGCAGGCGCACCAGAACGGTGCGCCTGTTGCCGGGGGGCGCTTCGCTTGCCCGGCCTGTGACAAAGGGTTACTTACCGCTTTTCACCTTGGTCCACGCGCGGGTCCGCACGCGGTCAATTTTCGGATCCTGAACCTTCAGGGTGAAGAGCTTGGCGAACACGTCCGCTGGCGGATAGATAGCCGGGTTATTACGGATTTCCTCGCTCACCAGCGGCACGGAGGCCTTGTTACCGTTGGCGTAGTAAACGTGGTCGCTGATGTGGGCGATCACTTCCGGACGCATCAGGTAGTTGAGGAACTGGTAGGCTTCGTCTTTGTTTTTAGCGTCAGCCGGCATCGCGAAGACGTCAAAGAAGGCCAGCGCCCCCTCTTTCGGGATGAAGTAAGAAACGTTTACGCCGTTTTTCGCCTCTTTCGCGCGGTTCGCCGCCTGCCATACGTCCCCTGCCCAGCCGATCGCGACGCAGATGTCGCCGTTCGCCAGGTCGTTGATGTACTGAGACGAGTGGAAGTAACGAATGTTTGGACGCAGCTTCAGCAGCAGATCGGTCGCCGGACCGGTGTAGTCATCCGCCTTGCTACTGTTCGGATCTTTGCCGAGGTAGTTCAGCACGGTGGCGAAAATCTCTTCCGGCGCGTCAAGGAAGGAGACGCCGCAGCTTTTCAGCTTCGCAAGGTTTTCCGGCTTCAGCACCACGTCCCAGCTGTCCAGCTTGACGTCCGGACCCAGCGCCGCTTTCACTTTATCCACGTTAAAGCCGATACCGGTGGTCGCCCACAGGTAAGGCATCGCGTATTTGTTGTCCGGGTCGTGTTTAGCCACCAGCTTCAGCACGTCCGGGTCGAGGTTTTTCCAGTTCGGTAACTTGCTCTTGTCCAGCGGCTGGAAGACGCCCGCCGTCAGCTGGCGCTCGAGGAAGCTTGCGGAAGGCACGACCAGGTCAAACCCGGTGCTGCCCGCCATAAGCTTTCCTTCCAGCACTTCGTTGGAATCGAACACGTCGTAGACCACTTTAATGCCGGTCTCTTTCTCAAAATTAGCCACCGTGTCCGGCGCAATATAGTCAGACCAGTTATAAACGTGCAGCGTTTTTTGTTCCGCAGCGAGCGTGCCGGCAGAGACGGCCATCAGAGCACCCGCAACCAGACCCGATAACCATTTTTTATTCAAGGCGATCATAGTGTTATTCCTTCTGAAAGCTCGTTAACAAACGAACTAAAACTGTGCAATCTGGATGTATGCAAAAATCATGCATAGTTTGTCGCTCTGCTCAAAATAAAAAGAAACCTCTTTACCCGGCAGGATCCGCTCGCTTTTTGAAGCATCGCAAGAATAACTGTAGCCCGTGTCTCCGGCTATAGCCCAGACGAAAAAACGCCTTTTATCAATTTTTTATGCAGGTTACGTCTACGTGATAAGCCGAAACGGCCTTCAGGGAGGTGAAAAATTCTTTAAAGAAAGGTTAAAAGCAGCAGAAAAGATGGCCTTCTGCAGTCGCCATGGCAGCGACTGCGCAAAAGTCAGACAGCCTTAGTGGAGAAAATTGGGAGATGCATCATTATTCTCTGCATCCTCTTCTGCGCTATACAGCAGATGGTGTGCATTGGCTTCCATCATTACCATGGAAATTTGCTCTTCGCTCAAGCGCATAAACCAGGCGAACTGCTTGAAAGACAGCCCGGCACCGGAGAATAAAGACTGGCAAACGACCAGTTTTGGCAGATTATCATCCTGTATGTCGAGAAATGCCTTCACCGTCAAAGAACTGGCGTTGATGGCCGACAGGTCGGAGGCCAGCGCCAGCAGCGCGGACGGCTTCACTTCGGCCAGCGCGGAGAAAAGGATCACGTCGTTAATCAGATCGATTTTGGCATCAAAAATGCCGTCGAAGTTTTGCATATGAGGCAGATGCAGCGCCTGGCAGGAATCGCATTCGAAGAACGTAATTCCGGCATCATCGAGCCATTGACGTAACGTATCCAGTGTAGGTACGACCTGTAAATCCATCGCTGTGCAGCCTCTTAAATAAAAACTTCGTTTAGATTACGCAAAAAGTGCTTTCAATGCCATTTAACCGCCCGTTTTCAGACAGTAGCCCGGCGTCGCATGACGCTCAATCCATGCGATCATTTTACCCGCAATATCGACGCCGGAGGTTTTTTCCACGCCTTCCAGCCCCGGAGAAGCATTGACCTCCATGACCAGCGGCCCGCGCGTCGCCCGCAGAAGGTCTACGCCCGCCACGTCCAGCCCCAGGGTTTGCGCCGCTTTCACGGCAATTTCCCGCTCGCGATCGCTGATATCGGCGATTCTGGCAACGCCGCCGCGGTGAAGGTTAGAGCGGAAGTCGCCCTCTTTCGCCTGCCGCTCGATGGCCGCCACCACTTCGTTACCGACCACGAAGCAGCGAATATCGCGCCCTTTCGCCTCTTCAATATACTCCTGCACCAGAATGTGCGCATTCAGTCCCCGAAAGGCGTCAACCACGCTTTCTGCCGCCTGACGCGTCTCCGCCAGCACCACGCCGATGCCCTGCGTGCCTTCCACCAGCTTGATCACCAGAGGCGCGCCGCCCACCATGTCAATGAGATCGCTGGTGTCGTCCGGGGAATGGGCAATCCCCGTGACGGGGAGATCGATCCCCTGACGGGCGAGCAGCTGCAGCGAGCGCAGCTTGTCGCGGGCGCGGGAAATGGCGACGGATTCGTTGAGCGGATAGCTGCCCAGCATCTCAAACTGGCGCAGCGCGGCGGTGCCGTAATAGGTAATCTGCGAGCCGATGCGCGGGATCACCGCATCAAAGTGCGGCAGCTTGCGGCCTTTGTAGTGAATCGACGAAGCGGCCGGGTCGATGTTCATATAGCAGGACATCGGGTCGAGGATCTCAACCTGATGCCCGCGTTTGGCTGCCGCTTCTCGCAGGCGTTTACATGAATAGAGCGTTCCATCCCGGGACAATATGGCAATTTTCACCCTGCACCTCTCTGAAGACACGGAAAAAGCCTGCGTATCATATACGCAGGCAGGCACAGGATAAATGGACTATCGCGTCGCCCAGCCCTGTTTATGCAGATAATCGAGAATAAACGGGCGATTTTCCTTAATGATGGTGCGGCGAATATGGTCGCTCCAGGTGTCGCGGCGGTTATTGCTGTCGCGCGTCAGATAGTAATTCGCCAGCTCTTCATCGTATTGATGCAGGACGTCGCGATCGACCGGCTGGTAGTGATTTTCGTGCACCAGCATCGCCGCAGGAATGCGCGGCTTGAGATCCGGGTTATCCGCCGGCCAGCCGAGACACAGGCCGAACAGCGGCAGCACGTGTTTTGGCAGCTTCAGCAGCTCGGTTACGCTTTCGATGTTGTTACGCAGCCCGCCGATGTAGACGCCGCCTAACCCCAGCGACTCCGCGGCCGTAAAGGCGTTTTGCGCCATCAGGGCGGTATCCACCACGCCCAGCAGCAGCTGTTCGGCCAGCCCCAGCTGCGCTTCAGGGCAGATCTGCAGGTGGCGGTTAAAGTCGGCGCAGAACACCCAGAACTCGGCGGCCTGAGCCACATGCTTTTGTCCGCCGGTGAGCGTCACTAACTCTTCACGCATGGCCTTGTCGGTAATGCGAATAATGGAGCTGCACTGCAGGAAGCTGGAACTCGAGGTCGCCCTGGCGCTGTTAATGATGGCGGTACGCTGCGCGTCGGTAATCGGCTCGTCGGTGAAGTGGCGAATGGAGCGGTGGGACTGGAGCAGGTCAATCGTGGGTGTCATCTTGTCTCTCTTTGTCTTGCTTAAACCTTATGCCAGCCAGTATAGGCAATGATTTGCGCGATGTAATTGGCGAAACATAGCCTGACTGTATCAAAGCGACAGGCGAAACCTTCTTTAATGGCGGCAGGTTATCGGGCACTATATGCCTATTCGCCGTCAGGCTTGTTTTTGAGGAGAGAGAAATGTTTGCAGTAATTTTTGGTCGTCCAGGGTGCCCTTACTGTGTGCGCGCGAAAGAGCTGGCTGAGAAACTGACCGAAGAACGCGATGACTTTAACTTCCGCTACGTGGACATCCACGCGGAAGGCATCACCAAAGCGGATCTCGAAAAAACCGTCGGCAAGCCGGTTGAAACCGTGCCGCAGATCTTCCTCGATCAGAAACACATCGGCGGCTGCACCGACTTTGAAGCCTACGCCAAAGAGCATCTTGGCCTGTTTGCCGAGCAGTAATGACAAGACGCCCTCACCGTGAGGGCGTTTTTATTTGTGCTGCCGTCGATGTTTAAGCAGGCTGCGCACAAACAGGTAGCAGAGCGCGCCAAGGGCGCACCAGAATACGGCGCTCAACAACCACGCCAGTTCCTGCCAGAAACTTCGGGTTGAAACGTACAGCAGGCGCATCAGCAGCAGACACAGCGGCGCGGCCAGCATAGCGCCCAGCAGCGGCTTTACCACCTCCCCTTTCCGGGAGAGAAAACTGGCCGCAGCCCCCGGCAGCGTGAAAAAGAGTAGCCCCAGCTCCGGGTGACCCGATGCCCTGAATGCCCCTTTCACATTAAACGCGAGCGACATGCAGACGACCGTGAACAGCAAAAAGCAGCTGATCACTCCCGCCCAGTTTCGTTTCATATTCAAACTATCCTCCTGACTTATCTCTATCAAATACACTTTCGTCGGGTAGACGCCCAGTCAGATAAAGCAATGCGGCAATCCTTGCCAAAGTACGCACAGGGTGATGCGATAATAGGTGGCTGTCAGTAGCTAATGCGATTAAACTACACGCCAGCTAATGTTTTAGGGAATAAAGCAGGAAACAGGGAGCGTTAACGCCTTTCCCTGACCCAGAAAACAGTAGCCCAAAAAGTCCTTTCATTCAACAACTTACTAGTAAACAAGAAGTTAGCCTCCGTGAATATAAACGTCGCAGACTTGTTAAATGGGAATTACATCCTGTTATTATTTGTGGTACTGGCGCTGGGTCTTTGCCTGGGTAAATTGCGCCTGGGGTCGGTTCAACTCGGTAATTCCATTGGCGTTTTAGTCGTCTCACTATTATTAGGCCAGCAGCACTTCAGCATTAACACGGACGCGCTCAACTTAGGTTTTATGCTGTTTATTTTTTGCGTTGGCGTTGAAGCGGGACCTAACTTTTTTTCAATTTTCTTCCGCGACGGCAAAAATTATCTGATGCTGGCGCTGGTGATGGTCGGCAGCGCGCTGCTGATCGCGTTGGGGCTGGGTAAACTGTTTGGCTGGGATATCGGGTTAACGGCCGGTATGCTGGCAGGCTCCATGACCTCCACCCCGGTGCTCGTGGGTGCCGGTGATACCCTGCGTCATTCCGGCATGGCCGGCGCGCAGCTCTCTACCGCGCTCGACCACCTGAGCCTGGGCTATGCCCTGACCTATCTGATTGGTCTGGTGAGCCTGATTGTAGGCGCGCGCTACCTGCCAAAACTGCAGCACCAGGATCTCCAGACTAGCGCCCAGCAAATCGCCCGCGAGCGCGGTCTCGATACCGACTCCAAACGTAAAGTCTATCTCCCGGTGATCCGCGCCTATCGCGTTGGGCCAGAGCTGGTGGCCTGGGCTGACGGCAAAAATCTGCGCGAACTGGGAATTTACCGCCAGACGGGGTGCTACATTGAACGTATCCGCCGCAACGGCATTCTGGCGAACCCGGACGGCGACGCGGTGCTGCAGATGGGCGACGACATCGCGCTGGTGGGTTACCCGGACGCCCACGCCCGTCTCGACCCGAGCTTCCGTAACGGCAAAGAGGTGTTCGACCGCGACCTGCTCGACATGCGCATCGTCACCGAAGAGATCGTGGTGAAAAACCATAACGCCGTGGGCCGTCGCCTGGCGCAGCTGAAGCTGACCGACCACGGCTGCTTCCTCAACCGCGTGATCCGCAGCCAGATTGAGATGCCGATCGACGATAACGTCGTGCTCAACAAAGGCGACGTTTTGCAGGTCAGCGGCGACGCGCGACGCGTGAAAACCGTGGCCGACCGCATCGGCTTTATCTCCATTCACAGCCAGGTCACCGACCTGCTGGCCTTCTGCGCCTTCTTTATCGTTGGCCTGATGATCGGGATGATCACCTTCCAGTTCAGCAACTTTAGCTTCGGCATCGGTAACGCCGCCGGGCTGCTGTTTGCCGGGATCATGCTCGGCTTCCTGCGAGCGAACCACCCGACCTTTGGCTACATTCCGCAGGGCGCATTGAACATGGTGAAAGAGTTCGGTCTGATGGTCTTTATGGCGGGCGTAGGCTTGAGCGCGGGCAGCGGGATTGGCCACAGCCTTGGCGCCGTCGGCTGGCAGATGCTGGTTTCCGGACTTATCGTCAGCCTGGTGCCGGTGGTGATCTGCTTCCTGTTCGGCGCCTACGTGCTGCGCATGAACCGCGCCCTGCTGTTCGGGGCGATGATGGGCGCGCGTACCTGTGCCCCAGCGATGGAAATCATCAGCGACACCGCGCGCAGCAACATCCCGGCGCTGGGCTATGCGGGCACGTACGCTATCGCCAACGTGCTGCTGACGCTGGCGGGTACGCTAATCATCATCATCTGGCCGGGGCTCGGATAACTCCTAAGAATGCGCGTGGCGGAAAATATTTTTGTTACGCGCAGAACTTTTTTAGCAGGGGGCAGTCATAACTAGTGCCACTGCTTTTCTTTGATGTCCCCAATTTGTGGAGCCCATCAACCCCGCCGTTTTGGTTCAAGGTTGATGGGTTTTTTGTTGCCTGAAATTCCCCTTTCTCAAATCTCGTCTTTTCTCCTGCCACCAAAACATATATGATTAAACATATATTAAAACAACACCAGCAGGAACTCCCATGCTCCACCCGCTCCAGCTCTTCAAAACCCTCTCCGACGAAACGCGGCTCGCCATCGTCATGCTGCTCCGCGAAGCGGGCGAGCTGTGCGTCTGCGATCTCTGCGCCGCCACCGCTGAGTCGCAGCCAAAGGTCTCCCGCCATATGGCCCTGCTGCGCGAGTCCGGGCTGGTTATCGACCGTCGCGAGGGAAAATGGGTTCACTACCGTCTCTCTCCCAACATGCCTGCATGGGCGGCAGCCGTTATCGACACCAGCTGGAACTGCCTGCGGGAAGAGACGCGTATGAAGTTGAAAAACCGGCTTCCGGGTTCGTGCTAATCACAACACATTCACAAAAACAGATATAACGGAGTAAAAGATGTTTCTGGCAGGGGCTATTTTTCTGTTTACGCTGGTATTGGTCATCTGGCAGCCCAAAGGACTGAGTATCGGCTGGAGCGCGACTTTTGGCGCCGTACTGGCGCTCGCCAGCGGCGTGATCCATGTTAACGATATCCCTGTCGTGTGGAATATCGTCTGGAACGCCACGGCGACGTTTATCGCCGTCATCATCATCAGCCTGCTGCTGGATGAGTCCGGCTTTTTCGAGTGGGCGGCGCTGCACGTTGCCCGCTGGGGGAACGGTCGCGGGCGATTGCTGTTTACGTATATCGTGCTGCTGGGCGCAGCCGTGGCGGCGCTGTTTGCCAATGACGGCGCGGCGCTGATCCTGACGCCTATTGTTATCGCCATGCTGCTGGCGCTGGGGTTCAGCAAGCAGGCGACGCTGGCGTTTGTGATGGCGGCAGGTTTTATCGCCGATACCGCCAGCCTGCCGCTGATTGTCTCCAACCTGGTCAACATCGTCTCGGCAGATTTCTTTAAGCTGGGATTCAGCGAATACGCCTCGGTGATGATCCCGGTAGATATCGCCGCAATTGCCGCGACGCTGGTGATGCTCCATCTGTTCTTCCGCAAGGAAATCCCGCCGGAATATGACCTGTCGAAACTTCGCGAGCCCGCGCGCGCGATAAACGATCTTCCGACGTTCAGAACGGGCTGGCTCGTCCTGCTCCTTCTTCTCGTCGGCTTCTTCGTGCTTGAACCTCTGGGCATTCCGGTCAGCGCCATCGCGGCCGTCGGCGCGCTGATTTTGTTTACCGTCGCAAAACGCGGCCATGCGATAAATACCGGGAAAGTGCTGCGCGGCGCACCGTGGCAGATCGTTGTCTTCTCGCTGGGGATGTATCTGGTGGTGTATGGCCTGCGCAATGCCGGGCTGACGGACTCTCTCACTGGCGTACTGAATAGCCTGGCCGGGCACGGATTGTGGGCCACCACGCTGGGCACCGGGTTCATCACCGCGTTCCTGTCATCCATAATGAACAATATGCCCACGGTGCTGATTGGCGCGCTCTCCATTGACGGCAGCACGGCAACAGGACTAATCAAAGAAGCGATGATCTATGCCAATGTGATTGGCTGCGATCTGGGGCCAAAAATCACGCCTATCGGCAGCCTCGCCACCCTGCTCTGGCTTCACGTGCTGGCGCAGAAAAACATGACGATTACCTGGGGCTACTATTTCCGGACGGGCATCATCATGACGCTGCCGGTCCTGTTTGTGACGCTCGCCGCGCTGGCGCTACGTCTCTCCTTCACACTGTAATGAGCAACCGATATGAGCCACATCACCATTTATCACAACCCCGCCTGCGGCACCTCGCGCAACACGCTGGAGATGATCCGCAACAGCGGCACGGAGCCGGAGGTAATCCTCTATCTGGAAACCCCGCCGTCGCACGATACGCTGACCACCCTTATTGCCGATATGGGGATTTCGGTGCGGGATCTGCTGCGTAAAAACGTGGAGCCCTATGAACAGCTCGGCCTGGCGGAAGATACGTTCACCGACGAGCAGCTTATCGGTTTTATGCTTCAGTACCCAATCCTGATTAACCGTCCGATCGTGGTCACGCCGCTGGGCACCCGCCTGTGCCGCCCGTCTGAAGTCGTTCTCGACATCCTGCCGGATGCGCAGAAAGGGGCTTTTACGAAAGAGGATGGCGAAGCGGTCGTGGACGCCAGCGGGAAAAAAATTCAACACAGGTAAAACTGACGGGGCGCGGGATACCTAAGGGTTCCCCTCGCCCGCAATCCTGCCCACCATCGCCCGGATCTCTTCCCGTGTTAGCGGCGTCCGGTCAGTCACATAGTGCAGCGTCATCCCTTCGATAAACGCGTCCAGCGCGCGGGTGGTGACCGGGTCAAACCACTGCTCAAGCGTAGTCTGGCTCATCTTCATCCAGTCCTGCATCACCGTCTTGAGCGCCGCACTGCGGTGCATAAAGGCGTAGAGCTGGTACATCAGCGCCATGTTGTGCGGCGTGGTCACCTGCGAGCTGTGGATCAGGGTGGTGATGGATTCGCACGCCATTTCCGGCCCGGTGACGCCTGCGAAGTAATCCCGGTACTGCTGCGACATCTGGCGGGTAAACCACGTGAAGGCCTCCTCCAGCAGCGGCTCCATGCCGTCGAAATAGTAGGTCATCGACCCCAGCGGCACGCCCGCACAGGTGGCGATTTTACGGTGCGTGACGGCGTGAATCCCGTGCTCGGCGATGGTATCGAGCGTTGCCTGGAGTATTTTTTCCCGGCGATGCGGATCGTTCGGTGGTCTGCTCATAAATTCCTCACGTGGTTTATGTACAAATGTACACAAACTTGCTAGTGTTGTCGCTATTGTTGTACTTCTGGTGCTACCCCAATGACGCTGACCTCTCCCCGCAAAGCCCTGCAGCTCCGCATGTGGGCGCTGTTTATGTTCTTCTTTATCCCCGGCCTGCTGATGGCCTCCTGGGCCACGCGCACCCCCGCCATTCGCGACATTTTGTCCGTCTCGACCGCTGAGATGGGCATCGTGCTGTTTGGCCTGTCGATAGGCTCGATGAGCGGCATACTCTGCTCCGCGTGGCTGGTAAAGCGCTTTGGCACGCGGGCGGTGATCCGCACCACCATGTGCTTCGCGGTCGTTGGGATGATCGTGCTGAGCGCCGCGCTGTGGTGTGCGTCACCGGTGCTGTTTGCCCTGGGGCTGACGGTATTTGGCGGCAGCTTCGGCTCGGCGGAAGTGGCCATCAACGTTGAAGGGGCGGCGGTCGAGCGCGAGATGAACAAAACCGTGCTGCCGATGATGCACGGCTTTTACAGCCTCGGCACGCTGGCCGGTGCGGGCGTGGGGATGGCGCTAACGGCCACGGGCGTGAGCGCAAATCTGCATATTCTGCTGGCGGCGCTGGTGTGCATCATACCGATCCTGACCGGCATCCGGGCCATTCCGGCCGGCACCGGCAAGAACTCCGCTGACGAACAGCATTCGACCGAAAAAGGACTACCCTTCTACCGCGATTTCCAGCTGATGCTGATCGGCGTGGTGGTGCTGGCGATGGCGTTTGCGGAAGGTTCCGCCAACGACTGGCTGCCGCTGCTGATGGTGGACGGTCACGGCTTTAGCCCAACCTCCGGCTCGCTGATTTACGCCGGGTTTACGCTGGGCATGACCGTCGGGCGCTTCACCGGCGGCTGGTTTATCGACCGCTACAGCCGCGTGGCGGTGGTGCGCGCCAGCGCCCTGCTCGGCGGGCTGGGTATCGCGATGATTATCTTTGTGGACGTGGACTGGATTGCCGGCGTCTCGGTGATCCTCTGGGGGCTGGGCGCGTCGCTCGGCTTCCCGCTGACCATTTCGGCCGCCAGCGACACCGGCCCGGATGCCCCGACGCGCGTCAGCGTGGTGGCGACTACCGGCTATCTCGCCTTCCTGGTGGGGCCGCCGCTGCTCGGCTTCCTGGGTGAACACTACGGGCTGCGCAGCGCCATGCTGGTGGTATTGGGGTTAGTGATCGTCGCGGCGCTGGTGGCGCGCGCGGTGGCGAAGCCGGAAACGAATCAAACGACACTGGAGAAGGGATATGAGCGTTAAACTGATCGCCGTCGACATGGATGGTACATTCCTGAGCGATGCCAAGACCTACAATCGCCCGCGCTTCCTGGCGCAGTACGCCCGCATGAAGGCGCAAGGCATTCGCTTCGTGGTCGCCAGCGGCAACCAGTACTACCAGCTGATCTCCTTTTTCCCGGAGATTGCGCATGAAATTTCATTCGTCGCCGAAAACGGCGGCTGGGTGGTGAGCGAAGGTGAGGACGTCTTTAACGGTGAACTGTCGAAAGCCCATTTTGAGTCCGTCGCGAAGGTCTTAAACGACGTTCCGGGCATCGAGATTATCGCCTGCGGCAAGAGCAGCGCCTACACCTTGAAAGATTATGACGAGGGCTTCAAGGCGATCGCGGCGAAGTATTATCACCGTCTCGAAATGGTGAGTGATTTCGACAACCTGAACGATATTTTCTTCAAGTTCGGGCTTAACGTGTCTGACGATGAAATCCCGCGCATTCAGGCAATGCTGCATGAAAAGCTGAGCGACATTATGGTGCCCGTCACCACCGGTCACGGCAGCATCGACCTCATCATCCCCGGCGTGCATAAAGCCAACGGCCTGCGGCTCCTGCAACAGCGCTGGGGCATAAACGACAGCGAAGTGGTGGCCTTCGGCGACAGCGGCAACGACGTTGAGATGCTGCGTCAGTCCGGGTTCAGCTTTGCGATGGCGAATGCCAGACCGCACATCAAGGCGGTGGCGCGTTTCGAAGCGCCGCATAATAACGAGGAAGGCGTGCTGGATGTGATTGAAAAGGTGTTGAACGGCGAGGCGCCGTTTAATTGATATCGTGCGGTCTGGTGCCCTCCCCCCTCACCCTGACCCTCTCCCAACGGGGAGAGGAAAAAGACAGATTAAGGCTGCAGGGCGTTGCCGACGCGCTTGTCCTTCAGGAATACCACCATCAGGCCAACCCACAGCGCGCCGTTGGCGAGGTTAAACAGGCTGAACAGCCCGTTGCCGCCCAACGCGTAGGCATGCTTGCTTACCTCGATACCGACGGTAAAAATCAGCATCTGCAGCATCCCCATCGCCGCGGAGACCGTGCCTTTACTCATCTCGCTGGCAAACAGCGTCAGGCGCACCAGCCCGGCGTTCGCCACGCCAATCCCGAAGGCGTAAATGCTGAGTCCTGCCGTCATCCACAGATAAGCGTGTGATGACGCAACGGTCGCCACCGCCGCCAGAATCAGCCCGGCTGCAATCGGCCAGCCGCCCATGATAATCAGTGAACGCACGGTGCGGCGCGACGTCAGACGGGCCAGCACCAGGTTCCCGATAATCAGCGCGCCGAAGATCGGCACCTGCAGCAGGCCATACTCA
Source organism: Enterobacter cloacae complex sp. ECC445 (assembly GCF_021892025.1). Classification (NCBI taxonomy): domain Bacteria; kingdom Pseudomonadati; phylum Pseudomonadota; class Gammaproteobacteria; order Enterobacterales; family Enterobacteriaceae; genus Enterobacter; species Enterobacter cloacae complex sp. ECC445. Next base: position 273,542 of record NZ_JAKLRZ010000007.1, read on the forward strand.
TAGCTGCTGAGCTTTTCACCGCTGATGATAATGACCGGCGACTGCGCAATCCACGTCAGCAGCGGCAGGCTCACGAACCCGGTCGCCAGCGCGCCCGCCACAAAGCGGCCATTCTTCAGCACTTCTTTGTAATCCCGGCCCAGCTCTTTGAGCGAGAGTTTCTCGCCGATGCGGGTAGCCGTTTCCGGCATCGCCCGGTGCAGGCCGAAGAATGCGATAGCGGCGAGTACCGCAAAGAGAACAAACATCCCTTCCCACGGGGCAACGTGCACCCACGCCGCGCCCACCAGCGGCCCGAGTAAAGGGGCGATAAGCGCCACGTTGGCCATCAGCGCGGTAATTTTGATACACACCGCCTCTTCAAATGACTCCTGAATGGCGGCGTACCCTACGGCACCGATAAAGCACAGGCTCACCCCCTGCAGGAAACGCAGCAGGGTAAATTGCTCGATGTTTTGCGCCAGCAGCGTGGCGAGACAGGTGACGATAAACCACACCACGCCCGTCAGCATCACCGGGCGACGGCCAATACGATCCGACAGCGGGCCTAACAGCCACTGCAAAAACATGCCGCCGGCCAGATAGGCGGTCATGGAGGTCGGTACCCACTCAATGCCCGCGTTGTACTGCTCCACAACGGTCAGCATACCGGGCTGGATCATATCGTTGCCGATATAGGTAGAAAATTCGTAGAGCACCAGACACAGAGGGAAAAGCAACGCCTGACGACCCAGACGCGCACCAGAAGAACAACGGTTTAACATGCAATCTCTTTATAATGACAAAATCGCGACGAGTTTAATGAAATGCCGCAGCCCGAGATAGTGATTTATCGAGGATAAACAGAAATAAAGCACATATCGTCTTCGTTTAAGGTTTCCTTAAGTTGACAGATTTATGATAGCCCCATTACTCGTCAACGACCCCAAATTATGGCACTCACTTCCAGCCGTTCAGAATTGTCTAACTTACAGACAAATAAGACAAAACGACTTTACCGCTTGCCGGGCCGCTTTTATGGTTATCAGCTTTTCGTGCTGTTAGTCCTTGCCGTGCTTTTCACGTGGCTCTCGCGCGATGAAGCGCTCGACAGATGGATCACCGGCTTTTGGTATGACGCGGCAACGCAGAGTTTCCCGCTGCAGAAAGACCACCTGCTGGATCTGCTTAACCACCGCCTGGCGAAGTATATCGCCATCGCCTTAGGTGCCGTGGCGCTGCTTTACGGCGCTTACAGGCGTAACGCAAGGCTGGTGACGGCGGCGCTGCTGATGGGCGTTGGCGCGCTGGTGGTGGGCGTGCTGAAAAGCGTGAGCCATCACAGCTGCCCGTGGGATCTGGTGGAATATGGCGGTAAGGCGGTGTCTTATCCCCTGTTCAGCGCCGTCCCTGCTGACAGCGGTCCGGGGCGCTGTTTCCCCGGCGGTCATGCCTCCAGCGGGTTTATGGTGATGGGGCTGTTTTTTGCCTTCTGGCGCGAGCGTCCGCGTCTCGCCTGGAGCTTCGTCGCCCTCGGCGTGCTGCTGGGTCTGGCGATGGGCTTCGGTCAGGTGATGCGCGGGGCACATTTTTTCTCTCACAACCTGTGGGCCGGGTGGTGGGTTTGGTTTTCCCAGGTGGCCGTCTACGGGCTGATTTCCACCCGGTTTGCTAAAGAGTGATAACGCTATGTTAGAGAATCTGAATTATCAGCTGTTTTATCTGATTAACGCCACGCCAGCCTCGCCAGAGTGGATGATTGACTTTGCCACCTTTCTGGCAAAAGACCTGATCGGTATCGTCCCCGCGCTGGCCGCCATTCTCTGGCTGTGGGGTCCCCGCAGTCAGGTGAAGGCACAGCGCCAGCTGGTGATCAAAGTCGCGATGGCGCTCGGGGTAAGCGTACTGGCCAGCTATATTCTTGGCCATGCGTTCCCGCACGACCGTCCTTTTGTCGACCATGTCGGTTATACCTTCCTGCATCACGCACCCGATGACTCTTTCCCGAGCGATCACGGTACGGTTATCTTCACCTTCGCGCTGGCTTTCCTGTTCTGGCATCGCCTGTGGTCTGGTGCGGTGCTGATGGTGGCGGCCGTGGCGATTGCCTGGTCCCGCGTTTACCTGGGCGTTCACTGGCCGCTGGATATGGTGGGCGGTTTCCTGGTAGGGCTGATTGGCTGCGTAAGCGCGGCTATTCTGTGGAGCCTCTTTGGCGAAGCGCTTTACCGGACGCTGTCTTCACTCTATCGCACCCTTTTCGCTATCCCGATCCGCAAAGGCTGGATACGTGACTAACCCCGACCTGACAGGTTACACTTGAACCCCCGCCCTGCGGGGGTTCACTTTTTTATCCCGAGGAACTATGGAAACACGTCGCGATGACCGCATAGCTCAGCTGCTTCAGGCGCTGAAGCGCAGCGATAAGCTGCATCTTAAGGAAGCCGCCAACCTCCTCGGCGTCTCAGAGATGACCATTCGTCGGGATCTGAACAGCGAAAGCGCGCCCGTCGTGCTGCTGGGCGGATACATCGTTCTTGAGCCGCGCAGCGCCAGCCATTATCTGATCAGCGACCAGAAGACGCGCCTGGTGGAAGAGAAACGCAAAGCCGCGCGGCTTGCGGCCTCGCTGGTGCAGCCGCACCAGACGCTGTTTTTTGACTGCGGGACCACCACGCCGTGGATTATCGAAGCCATCGACAGCAGCATCCCTTTTACCGCCGTGTGCTACTCCCTGAACACCTTTCTGGCGCTTCAGGAGAAACCCGAGTGCCGGGTGATCCTCTGCGGGGGCGAGTTTCACGCCAGCAACGCTATCTTTAAGCCGCTCAACCTGCAGGACACCCTCAGCAATCTCTGCCCGGACATCGCGTTCTATTCCGCCGCGGGCGTGAATGTGCGTCAGGGGGCGACCTGCTTTAATCTGGAGGAGCTGCCGGTAAAGCACTGGGCGTTAAGCGCGGCGCAGTACCACGTGCTGGTGGTCGATCACAGTAAGTTTGGCAAGGTGCGTTCGGCAAGAATGGGCGAGCTGGGGCAGTTTGACGCCATCGTCAGCGATTGCCGCCCGGACGACGAGATTGTGGCCCACGCGAAGGCGCAGCAGGTGAAGTTGATGTATTAAACGGGGTGCGGTCTGATGCCCGCACCCCGGCCCTCTCCCACTGTACAGTCCGGGGACATAGTGAACACTTGTTCGGGGACATGGTAGACACTTACAACTAAGGCATAAGAACCCGTTTATGGAGTCGCTTATGCCGTGGGATGCGAGAGATACCATGTCATTACGTACCGAGTTTGTTTTGTTCGCCTCGCAGGACGGGGCGAACATCCGTTCCCTCTGCCGTCGCTTCGGCATTTCACCTGCTACCGGCTACAAGTGGCTTCAGCGCTGGGCTGTCGAGGGCGAACCCGGCCTGCAGGACCGTCCCCGTACGCCGCATCATTCCCCCAACCGCTCGTCTGACGACGTCACCGCCCTGCTGCGCATGGCCCATGACCGTCATGAACGCTGGGGCGCCCGCAAGATTAAGCGCTGGCTGGAAGACCAGGGCCACCGTATGCCTGCCTTCAGCACTGTCCATAACCTGATGGCCCGTCACGGCCTGCTGCCCGGCACGGCTCCGGGTATTCCGGCCACCGGACGGTTCGAACATGACGCCCCGAACCGGCTCTGGCAGATGGATTTTAAGGGGCACTTCCCCTTTGGCGGCGGCCGTTGCCATCCGCTCACCCTGCTCGACGACCACTCCCGTTTTTCCCTGTGCCTCACACACTGTACCGATGAACGGCTTGAGACCGTGCAGCAGCAGCTGGTCAGCGTGTTTGAACGCTACGGCCTGCCGGACCGGATGACCATGGACAACGGCGCACCGTGGGGCGACACCACCGGCACCTGGACGGCGCTGGAGCTGTGGCTGATGCGCCACGGTATCCGGGTGGGCCACTCCCGGCCTTATCATCCGCAGAC